>NZ_JBIVRD010000011.1:3423-98587 GCF_044755565.1 Kitasatospora sp. NPDC092286
GAACGGCCACCACGGTCGTCACGGTCACGGTTGAAGCCACCGGAACGCTCGCGGTCGAAACCACCCGAACGACCACCACGGTCATCGCGGTCACGGTTGAAGCCACCCGAACGGCCACCACGGTCGTCACGGTCACGGTTGAAGCCACCGGAACGCTCGCGGTCGAAACCACCCGAACGACCACCACGGTCATCGCGGTCACGGTCGCGGTTGAACGACGGACGCTCGTTGCGGGCCTCGCGGTACGCGGGGGTGCGCTCCTCCGTCGCCACCGGCGCGGCGGCGGCCGCCTCGTCCGTGGCCTCGGTGGTCTCGGCGGCCGGCGCCTCGTCCTCGATGCCCAGCTCGGCCCGCTCGCGCGCGGCACGCGCGGACAGGCGGTCGGCCTCCTCGCGCAGCTCGGTGGCGCGGCGCTGCGCGCGCTCCAGCTGGCGGGTCATGTCGGCGAGCTCGCGCTCGGCGGCACCGGCGATGCCGGCCGCGCTCTCGGCCTGGACCTCGATCAGCGAACGGGCGCCGGTGATCTTGGCGACCTCGGCGTCGAAGGCGTGGTCGAGGATGTGACGCGAGGCGTCGACGCCCGCGTCCTCCATCAGGCGGAAGACGCCACGGCGCTGGTGCGGCAGCACCAGGGTGACGACGGCGCCGGAGCGGCCGGCCCGCGCGGTGCGGCCGGAGCGGTGCAGGTAGTCCTTGTGGTCGCCGGCCGGGTCCACGTTGAGGACCAGGTCGATGCCGTCGACGTGGATGCCGCGGGCGGCGACGTCGGTGGCGACGACGACGTTGACGTAGCCGTCCTTGAAGTCGCCGAGGACGCGGGTACGGGCGCCCTGGGTCATGCCGCCGTGCAGCGCGTCGGCCTTCACGCCGGCCTCGATGAGCTGCTCGGCGACGCGGTCGGCGCCCATCTGGGTGCGGACGAAGATGATCGTGCGGCCCTTGCGGGCGGCGATCGCGTTGGTGATCGGCGCCTTGTCCTTGGGCTTCACCACGAGGATGTGGTGGGTCATGGTGGTGACCGCGCCGGCCGACGGGTCGACCTCGTGGGTGACCGGGTTCTTCAGGTAGCGCTTGACCAGGGTGTCGATCTCGTTCTCCAGGGTGGCGGAGAACAGCAGGCGCTGGCCGCCGGCCGGCACCTGGTCGAGGATCTCGGTGACCTCGGGCAGGAAGCCCATGTCGGCCATCTGGTCGGCCTCGTCGAGCACGACGGTCCGGACGTCCGCGAGCTTGGCGCTGCCACGGTTGATCAGGTCCCGCAGACGGCCGGGGGTGGCGACGAGGATGTCGACGCCGCGCTCCAGCGCGTAGATCTGGTTCGACATCGAGGTGCCGCCGCAGACGACCTTCAGCTTGAGGCCGAGCACCGAGCCGAACGGCTCCAGGGCGTCGGCGACCTGCATCGCCAGCTCGCGGGTCGGGACGAGGATCAGGCCGCGCGGGTGCTTGGGCTTGGTGCGCTCGCCGTCGGCGAGGCGGGTCAGCAGCGGCAGGCCGAAGCTGAGGGTCTTGCCGGAGCCGGTGCGGCCGCGGCCCAGGACGTCCTTGCCGGCCAGGGCGTCCGGGATGGTCGCGGCCTGGATCGGGAACGGGGTGGTGACACCGCGCTTGGCGAGGGCACGCACGACGTCGTCGTGCAGGCCCAGGTCGCCGAAGGTGAGGGTGGGCTCGGCGTCCTCCTCGGCCGCGACCTCGTCGGTCTCGACCTCGGCGGCGTCGGTGGCCTCGGCGGCGTCGTCGATCAGCTCGACCTCGACCGCGTCGGTGGTGGATTCGGTGGTGACATCGGCGGCGGACTCGCTCGCAGGCATGGCGAAGCGGGCGTCGTCAACGAGAGACATGCAAAACCTTCCGGAAGTGGCACGCGCCAAAGTCCGGGTTCTGTTTCACAACCGCCTCTATGCGGTCAGCCACGGATCGCCGGAACGCGCCAAGGGCGCCAGATGGGGATAGGGCGCCAGTCAAATGAATCAAACGAACGATCTACCACCATAGACGAACCTGGGGATCAGAGGCAAATGCCCTGGCCAGACCATTAGTGCCCACCCGCGCCAGGGCTCGGGGCCGAGGATCCGGAGCTGCTGGGCGACGGCCCCGGCCCCGGTGGGACGGTCGAGGCGGGCGAGGTGTGCCCGGCGCCGGGCGGCGTGGCGGGCCCCCCGGTCGGGCTCGCCGCCGGGGTGCTCGCCGTACCGCCGCCGGACCGCCCCTCGCCGGTGCCGCCGCCCGTGCCGTCTGAGCCGCCCGCACCGCCGGTCGACCCGCCGGCTGCCGAACCGGCCCCCGGATGAGGTGGAGGACTGGCACTCACGCCCCCGGCCGCGCCGTTCGCGCCGGGCGCGGCCCCACCCGGGGCGGCGTCCGGTACGGGCGCCGCATCGATGGGAGCGCCGTTCACGCCGGGCGCCCCATCGCCGGACATCGGGGCCAGGCTCACGCCCGGCGCGTTCGCGCCCTGCAAGCCCCCGGGACGCTCCGCACGCCCCGAGGCACCGCCCTGGTGACCGACGGCACCCGGCGTGGCCGACGCCCCGCCGGTGGGCTTGCCGGACGCCCCGACCGCCCCGACCGGCACCGCGCCGCGCTTCTCGTCCGCACCCGACCCCACCGACATGCACCCGGTCAGTCCCAGCCCGGCCGCCGCCAGCGCCGCCGCGACCCGCACCACACCTGTCCGGACGGCCGTCGCCCGCGGATCCGTCCGCCGGACCGCCACCTCCCGCACCGAAACCACCGAGCTCCCTCTCTACGCCCCACCCGGCCGCCCGCTGCGCACGGCCACTTTCGGTGCCCAACGCGCGCGCGGGCCACCGGGACACGGGCAGCGCGGCAGGAAGCGGCGGACACCATCCACCCGGCGCAACGCCGACGCCCCGGCCCCCTCCCCGGCCGGGCCCTACCCCCAGAGTGCCGAGGCCAGCCCCGTCCCCGCGTACACCGCCGCCAGGCCCGCCACCACGCTGCCCGCCACATTGGCGAGCGCGTAACCGCCGGCCCCGCCCTCGACCAGCCGCAGCGTCTCGTACGAGAAGGTCGAGTACGTGGTCAGCGCCCCGCAGAACCCGGTGCCGAGCAGCAGCTGGACGTGCGAGGACGCCGCGCCCGCCGCCACCGCGCCCGCCACCAGCCCGAGCACCAGGCTGCCGGCCACGTTCACGGCGAAGGTGCCCCACGGGAACGCCGAGTCGTGCCGGGCCTGCACCGCCCGGTCGGTCAGGTACCGCAGCGGCGCGCCGACCACCGCTCCGGCCACCACCAGCAGCCAGTTCACCCCTGCTCCCCTCGCGGCTCCCCCGTGCCCCGCCGGATCAGACGGCGCGTCACGGCGGCCGCCGCCCACACCGCGGCCAGCGCCGCCAGCAGCGTCAGCCCCAGGTACGCCAGCCCGACCCCCGGACGCCCCTCCCCGACCAGCCGCCGGATGTCCACCGCGTACGTGGAGAACGTGGTGAACCCGCCCAGCACCCCGGTCCCGAAGAACGGCCGCAGCAGCGGATGCGCGGGCCGTCCCTCGGTGATCGCCACCAGGAAGACGCCGATCACCGCGCAGCCGAGCACGTTCACCACCAGCGTGGTCCACGGGAACTGCGCCGGCCCGTTCGGCCAGAGCAGCGCGGCCCCGTACCGGGCCGACGCGCCGAGCGCCCCGCCCGCCGCGACCACCGCCACCACCGGCCCCTGCCCGCGCAGCACCGGGGGCCGGCGTGGTGCCACCGCCCCGGGCCGCGCCCTCGCCGTGTCGTCCGAGGTCGCCATGGGCCCATCAAACACCGGCCCCGGCCACCTGGCACACCGTCACCGCAGACCCGACAATGATCCGGTGGAGATGACCCGGGAAGAGTTCGAGATGCTGGTCAGTGACGCCCTCGATCAGATTCCCCCGCAGCTCGCGGCGATGATGGACAACGTGGCGGTGTTCGTCGAGGACGAGCCCGACCCCGCCGACCCGGAACTCCTCGGCCTCTACGAGGGCACCCCGCTCACCGAGCGCGGCGAGTGGTACGCGGGCGTCCTGCCCGATCGGATCCTCGTCTACCGGGGCCCGACCCTGCGGCAGTGCGAGACCCGTGAGCAGGTGGTCGACGAGGTCCGCACCACGGTGATCCACGAGGTCGCCCACCACTTCGGCTTCGACGACCACGAGCTCGACGAGCTCGGCTGGTCCTGACCGCCCCGCCCCGGGACCCTCGCCCCACCTGGCCGAAACCCGTTTTGGCGATCCGCCCGACATCCCATATGCTTCTCGACGTCCCCGAGCGCTGGAAACAGCGGGACAGGCCGCAAGCCCTCATCGTCTAGTGGCCCAGGACGCCGCCCTTTCAAGGCGGTAGCACGGGTTCGAATCCCGTTGGGGGCACGCAGTACCGTAGTACAGTGCAGTACCGCAAGACCTAGTGGTGTCACACCACACAAGGTCCCGTGGAGCAGTTGGTTAGCTCGCCACCCTGTCAAGGTGGAGGTCGCGGGTTCAAGTCCCGTCGGGATCGCTCGTCTCGCAAGAGACGGTGCAGTACGGCCAGGTAGCTCAGTTGGTACGAGCGTCCGCCTGAAAAGCGGAAGGTCGCCGGTTCGACCCCGGCCCTGGCCACAAAGGCCTGAAAAGGCAAGATGCCCCGAAGCGATTCGCTTCGGGGCATCTTTTTTGTGCTGTTCGGCGCCACCGGGACAGCGGATGGCCACGCTCCCCTCCCCCGCAGCAAGTACGTGCAAGGCGCAGCAGAAGGTCGTTCTTCTCCGCCTCGGGAAGGGCGGCGCGCCGGTCCTCGATGACGGAATCCGTCAGGCCCAAGGCAGGCAGGAAGCGCCGATGGAACGCGAGCGGCCACCCACTGTCGAACAGGTCCGAGGCCTCGTCGGCTGGATCGCGGTCGGCAAGCGAGGCCGCGAGGCTCTGTGCGGTCTTCACCCCACCGAGCGCAGTGAATCGGCGGCATCGCCAGGACCGAACCGGGAGGACACCACCCGGCTCCGGCCACGAGGCGGTGGGGCCCCGCCGGTCGGCCCGGCGGGGTCAGAGGCGGCTGCGGGTCTCGATGTCCTCGGTGAACTCCTGGATCGCCTGGGCGGTGAGGGTCGGCCGGGTGTCGGCGACCGCGGTGAGATAGTCCTCGGTGGTGGCCGGCTCGCCACGGCGGTGGACGACCTCGCGTTCGAACGCCGTCTGCGCGCCCTTGCGGGCGGCGAACTCGATGTCGGCCGGGGTGAACAGCTCGCTGGCCCGCACCAGTTCGTCCACGTCCACCGCCTCGGCGGACGCCCCGAGGTACCGGACCCAGATCGCCTTCCGGGCCGCCGGATTCGGCGGCCCGATCGGGATGACGTAGTCGAAGCGGCCCGGGCGCAGGAAGGCCTGGTCGAGGGAGCGTACGGAGTTGGTGGCGCAGATCAGCAGCCGGGCGTCGTGCTCGCGGAAACCGGGGATGAGCTTGAGCAGTTCGTTGGTCACCCCGTGGCTGGCGTCGACGGCGTGGCCCGAGCGTGTCCCGGCGATCTCCTCGACCTCGTCGATGAACACCAGCACCGCGTCCAGCCCGGCGAGTTCGGCGAAGGCGTCCCGCAGCGCGGCGGCCAGGCCGTCATCGGTGTCGGCCGCCAGCCGGGACGGGAACAGCTCCACGAACGGCCAGTTCAGCCGGGAGGCGACGGCCTTGGCGAAGCTGGTCTTCCCGGTGCCGGGCGGGCCGAAGAGAATGGCCGCCTTCGGTGGCGCGACGCCGTAGCGGTCGGCCAGCGCGGGTTCCGTCAGCGGCAGCACGATCCGGCGTTCGACGACCTGCTTCTCCCGCTCCATGCCCGCCATCGCCTCCCAGCGGCCCGGGGGCAGCATCAGTCCGCCCAGGCTCGCGATCACGTCGGCGTTGGCGGTTTCGGGCGGCTCCAGCCGTTCGTAGTAGGTGAGGCCGTCGCGCGGCAGGTAGCCGGAGTTCTCCAGGGCCTTCGCGCCGGTGGCGGAGGCCGGCAGCAGGGCGCCGATCCGGCGCACGCCCAGTGCCCGCAGCCGCTTTCCCAGCTCGGCGAGCAGGGCGCTGCCGATCCCCCGGTTGCGCCACCGGGACGCCAGTGCCACGAGCAGGATCCACGCCCGCTCACCGTTCGCCTGCGCCGCCACCATGCCGGCCAGTTCGTCGCCGACCACCGCGACCACCGCCGTCCGGCCGGACTGGCCCGCGGCCATCGCCTCGGAGACGGAGAACGCCGGATCCCCGTCGTCGGCCTGGCGGGTCTGGTCCCAGATCTGGATCGCCTGGTCCAGGTCGTCGTCGTGATAGTCGCGCAGACGCCACGCTGGCATCGTCACCACCTGCCCGGATCCGGAGGCTCCATTCTCCCCCGCCGGCCCGCCGCCCGCCCGGCGCACCCCGACGCGCCCGGCACGGTGGCGGTGGAGGCCGTCACCGCACCGAGCCGCGCCGTGCCCGGGTGTGACCGCCGGGCGGTCCGGTTCCGGCGTTAGGGTCTGCGGTGTCGGAGGGGGCTGCCGTGATGAGGAGAGCCACGCATGGAGTTCCTGGTCGACATGGTGACCGCTGTTCCGGAGGGCACCTCCGAGGAGGAGGTGGCGGAGATCCGGACCCGGGAGTCGGTGCGGGCGCGGGAACTGGCCGCGCGGGGAAGCCTGCTGCGCCTCTGGCGGCCGCCGCTCGCCCCGGGTGAGTGGCGCACCTGGGGGCTGTTCAGCGCGGACGACGCCGAGCGGTTGGAGCAGATGCTGGCGTCGATGCCGCTGCGGGTGTGGCGGCACGACACGGTGACGGCGCTGTCCCCGCACCCGAGCGACCCGGGCCGCCCGGCGCCCGGACCGGCCCAGGAGCACACTCCGACGGCCACCAGCGGCACGGCCGGCCCCGAAGCGGTCCTGCGCGGCGTCCTCGACCGCTGGAAGGCCGCCGTCGACGCGCACGAACCGCAACGGGTCGCCGCCTGCTTCACCGAGGACGCGATCTTCCAGGGGCTGCACCCCTACAGCGTCGGGAGGCAGGGCGTCGCCGACTACTACGACTCCCAGCCCCTCGGGATGACGGCCGAGTACCGGATTCTGGAGACCAGACGGCTCGCCGACGATCTCGTGCTCGGCTACCTGGACGTCGACTTCTCGTTCACCGACCGGCCCACGCTGGGCGTCCGCCTCGGCGTGCTGGTGCGGCGCGCGGCGGAGGGCGGCTGGTTCATCGGCCACTACCAGGTGTCCCGCCTCGACCGGCCCTGAATCCGTCGGTTCCGTTGCACGGCCCGGCGCGCCGCCGTACCGCACGCCTCCGGGTGGCTCGCGCGCCCCGCCCGCCCGGGGTTCGCACTTCTCCGCCACCGGCTGTGACACTGGAGGAGCTCGAAAACTGAGGTGCGCGCCGCCGCACCTCCTTGCGAACCTAGAGGGATGCCCGCAGTGAGTTCTCCCGCAGTCCAGTCCGCCAACGCGCCCATCGTGGGCCTCGGCATCGGCGAGCTGGCCGCCCGTCTGCCCGAGCTGACCCTGCGCGACCAGGTACGGATCGGGCGCCGGCTGGAGGGCGCCCGGCGGGTCCGCAAGCCCGACGCCCAGCAGAAGATCACCGCCGAGATCGCCGCCGACATCGACCGGGCCGAGCTGCTGGTGGAGCAGCGCCGCGCCGCCGTACCGGAGATCACCTACCCGGCGGAGCTGCCGGTCAGCCAGAAGAAGGACGAGATCCTGGCGGCCATCCGCGACCACCAGGTGGTGATCGTGGCGGGCGAGACCGGCTCCGGCAAGACCACCCAGATCCCGAAGATCTGCCTGGAGCTGGGCCGCGGCGTCAAGGGCCTGGTCGGCCACACCCAGCCCCGCCGGATCGCCGCCCGTACCGTGGCCGAGCGCGTCGCCGAGGAGTTGCGCACCCCGCTCGGCGAGGCGGTCGGCTGGAAGGTCCGGTTCACCGACCAGGTGGGCCAGGACACCCTGGTCAAGCTGATGACCGACGGCATCCTGCTCGCGGAGATCCAGACCGACCGCGAGCTGCGCCAGTACGACACCCTGATCATCGACGAGGCGCACGAGCGCAGCCTCAACATCGACTTCATCCTCGGGTACGTCAAGCAGCTGCTCCCCCGCCGCCCGGACCTCAAGGTCGTCATCACCTCGGCGACCATCGACCCCGAGCGCTTCGCCCGCCACTTCGGCGATGCCCCGATCGTCGAGGTGTCCGGCCGCACCTACCCGGTCGAGGTCCGCTACCGCCCGATCGTCGACGAGACGGACGACGCCGACGAGGCCTCCGACGTGGACCGCGACCGCGACCAGATCCAGGCGATCTGCGACGCCGCCGAGGAACTCCAGGCCGAGGGCCCGGGCGACATCCTGGTCTTCCTCTCCGGCGAGCGCGAGATCCGCGACACCGCCGACGCGCTCAACAAACTGAAACTGAAGTTCACCGAGGTCCTCCCGCTCTACGCCCGGCTGAGCTCGGCCGAGCAGCACAAGGTGTTCCAGCGTTCCAGCAGCCGCCGGATCGTGCTCGCCACCAACGTCGCCGAGACCTCCCTCACCGTCCCGGGCATCAAGTACGTGATCGACCCGGGCACCGCCCGCATCTCCCGCTACAGCCACCGCACCAAGGTGCAGCGGCTGCCGATCGAGGCGGTCAGCCAGGCCAGCGCCAACCAGCGCAAGGGCCGCTGCGGCCGTACCTCGGACGGCATCTGCATCCGGCTGTACTCGGAGGAGGACTTCCTCGCCCGCCCTGAGTTCACCGACGCCGAGATCCTGCGCACCAACCTGGCCTCGGTCATCCTCCAGATGACCGCCGCCGGCCTCGGCGACATCGCCGCCTTCCCGTTCCTGGACCCGCCGGACTCCCGCAACATCAAGGACGGCGTCAACCTCCTGCACGAGCTCGGCGCCCTCGACCCGGCCGAGCAGGACGTCCGCAAGCGCCTCACCCCGCTGGGCCGCCAGCTGGCCCAGCTCCCGGTGGACCCGCGGATGGCCCGGATGGTGCTGGAGGCCGACAAGAACGGCTGCGTCCGCGACGTCATGGTGATCGCCGCCGCGCTCTCCATCCAGGACCCGCGCGAACGCCCCACCGAGAAGCGCCAGGCCGCCGACGACCGCCACCGCCGCTTCGCCTCGGAGACCTCCGACTTCCTCGCCTATCTCGCCATGTGGCGCTATGTGAGGGAGCAGCAGAAGGAGCTCTCCTCCTCCGCCTTCCGCCGGATGTGCAAGGCGGAGTTCCTGAACTACCTTCGGATACGGGAGTGGCAGGACATCTACTCCCAGCTGCGCACCGTCGCCAGGCAGCTGGGCGTGACGATCGAGGAGCCGCACCCGGACGCCGAGCCGGACGCCGACCGGATCCACCAGTCCCTGCTGGCCGGTCTGCTCTCGCACATCGGCCTGTACGACGTGGAGAAGCGCGAGTACGGCGGCGCGCGCGGCGCCCGGTTCGCCGTCTTCCCCGGCTCCGGCCTGTTCAAGAAGCCCCCGCGCTGGGTGATGTCCGCCGAGCTGGTCGAGACCTCCCGGCTCTGGGCCCGGATCAACGCGAAGATCGAGCCCGAGTGGGTGGAGCCGCTGGCCGGCCACCTGATCAAGCGCAGCTACAGCGAACCGCACTGGGAGAAGAAGGCCGGCGCGGTGCTGGCGTACGAGAAGGTGACCCTCTACGGGATGCCGGTCGTCGCCCAGCGGAAGATCAACTACGGCCGGATCGACCCCGAGCTCTGCCGCGAGCTGTTCATCCGCAACGCGCTGGTCGAGGGCGACTGGGAGACCCACCACAAGTTCTTCGCCGAGAACCGCAAGCTGCTGAGCGAGGTCGAGGAGCTCGAGAACCGGGCCCGCCGCCGGGACATCATGGTCGACGACCAGACCCTGTTCGACTTCTACGACAGCCGGCTGCCGGACGACATCGTCTCCACCCGGCACTTCGACTCCTGGTGGAAGAAGGCCCGGCACGAGCAGCCGGACCTGCTCAACTTCGAGAAGTCGATGCTGATCAACGACTCGGCGGACGGCGTCACCGAGGCGGACTACCCGGACTACTGGCAGCAGGGCAAGCTCCGCTTCAAGCTGACCTACCAGTTCGAGCCGGGCAGCGACGCGGACGGCGTGACCGTCCACATCCCGCTCCCGGTGCTCAACCAGGTCACCGCCGAGGGCTTCGACTGGCAGATCCCTGGCCTGCGCGAGGAGCTGGTCACCGCCTACATCCGGGCGCTGCCCAAGGCGATCCGGCGCAACTTCGTCCCGGCCCCGGACTTCGCGAAGGCCGCGCTGCGCCAGGTGAAGGACCGGCAGGAGCCGCTGCTGCCGACCCTGGAGCACGTCCTCAAGCGGCTGACGGCGGTCACCGTACCGCCCGAGGCCTGGGACGACGAGCGGGTGCCCGACCACCTCAGGGTGACCTTCCGGGTGGTGGACGGCCGCAAGAAGCTCGCCGAGTCCAAGGACCTCGAGGAACTGCGGCTGCTGCTGAAGCCCAAGCTGAAGGAGACGCTCTCCTCGGCCGCCTCCGGCCAGGGCATCGAGCAGAGCGGGCTGACCGCCTGGCCGGCCTCGCTGCCGGTGCTCCAGCGCACCTTCGAGCAGCGCTCGCGCGGCCACTCGCTGCGCGCCTACCCGGCGCTGGTGGACGAGCGCGAGGCCGTCGGCATCAAGCTGTTCGACACCCCGCAGGCGCAGGCCCAGGCGATGTGGGAGGGCACCCGGCGGCTGCTGACGCTGACCACCAACTCCCCCGCCAAGTCGATCCAGGGCCGGCTGGGCAACCAGGCGAAGCTGGCGCTCTCCTACAACCCGCACGGCTCGATCCCGGCGCTGTTCGAGGACGTCGTCGCCTGCGCCACCGACCGGCTGATGACCCTGGCCGGCGGCCCGGCCTGGGACGAGGCGGCCTTCGGCAAGCTGCACGACAAGGTGCGGGCCGATCTGTACGACCTCTCGGCGGACACCACGCTGAAGACGGCCACCGCCCTGATCGCCTTCCACAAGGCGTCGACCCGGCTGAAGTCGGTGAGCAGCCCGGTGCTGCTGAACGCCGTGAACGACATCCGGCTGCATCTGGCCTCGCTGGTGTACCCCGGCTTCGTCACGGCCACCGGCTGGCAGCGGCTGCCGGACCTCAAGCGCTATCTGCTGGCGGTGGACCGCCGGCTGGAGGCACTGCCCAACCACCCGCAGCGGGACGCCCAGCAGCTGCTGAAGGTCCAGCAGGTGCAGCAGGCCTACGGGGAGCTGCTGGCGGCCGTCCCGGCCGGGCAGCAGCCGTCCCCGGAGCTGCGGTCGATCCGGTGGATGATCGAGGAGCTGCGGGTCAGTTTCTTCGCCCAGGCGCTCGGCACGCCGACGCCCGTCTCGGAGAAGCGGATCATGAAGGCGATGGAGGCGGCCCGGGCCGCTCTCTGAGCTGGGCGGGGGCCCTCAGGAGCCAGTTCGACCTGGGGGCCCACCATGGGCTACGATCTGTCTTGTTCGCAGCGCAGCAAGCGAGTGAACGAGATCAGAACACTCTGGTCCCGTGGAGCAGTTGGTTAGCTCGCCACCCTGTCAAGGTGGAGGTCGCGGGTTCAAGTCCCGTCGGGATCGCCGTAGCCGAGAGGCCCGGAACCGTATTGGTTCCGGGCCTCTCGCGTTTCACCGCGCAGCGCATTACCTCGCACTAGGTCTAGACCACAAGTGACCGTGCGTGTGATGGTCGTCACTTATCTTTCCCTGAAACCGGGCAGCCGACACCCCCTCCGCACGGGCACTAATTTAATATATAAAATTGCACATCCATTACCAGTAAATCCCCCCCACCTCATAACCATCAAATCGTTATCCGGAGTTCAACATTCCGACCGGTCGGAGCGGAACCCGCCGGACACATCCGGCCGGGCGTCCGGACCGCCCTCCGGGCATGGCAAAGGGGCCGCTTACCGGACCCGGCGGAGTCCGGTTAGCAGCCCCTTTAAAGAGCCTTTGGCCTATCAGGCTTCGGTGCGCTGAGCCGGAATGCCGGCCAGCAGAGCACGCACCTCCGCCTCGCGATAACGGCGGTGCCCGCCAAGCGTGCGAATGGATGTCAGCTTGCCCGCCTTGGCCCAGCGGGTGACCGTCTTCGGGTCTACGCGGAACATGGTGGCAACCTCTGCCGGCGTCAGCAGCGGCTCAGCATCAGGGGTACGAGCGGTCATGAGCGGCCTCCTCGGGAGAACCGAACCAGGGCGGTTCTATCCTTCAAATTCTGCACCTTGGCCCGCGATGCCCGAAATGGCATAGACGGGCCGAGTCGGTTATAGGACGAACGGCTTGTCCTGGTGTCTACAACTACACCATCCGTCCAGCCCTATCGACCAAACCGCCAAAATTGACCCCTCACGGGTTCAAGGCCGACGGATGGCGATGGACCACCCCATAACGGACGGTCACGCTATCGCGACATCCGGTTACGAGGGGACCAGACCCTCCGTTTCCCCGCAAAGCACGCATCGACTCCAGAACCACCCAAAAGTGGGCACGCTCACGTGAAGTTGGGCTGGTTGTCCCATTTTTGCACATAGGGGTGAGTTCGCGTCAACGGTGAGTAGTGTCACGTTCGATAGCTATTGACCCGAACCAGGACCTTGGTCATAACGCTCAGGCCGTAGGACTCTTACAGTCTTACAAGTACCACCGACACTGGGCCCGGCCAGCGATGACGTCTCCTCGACCGGGCCGGCCCGGACCGGCCCGGACCGCTCAGTTCGCGTACCGCAGCGCCAGCACCCGCCGCCAGCGCGCCGTCAGCTCCTCGTACGCCCGCAGCGCCTCCGTCATGTCCCCCGCCCGCAGCGCGCGCAGCCCGCCCTCCAGCTCCCCCGCCGAACGGTCCGCCAGCAGCCGCTCGGGCCCCAGCAGATGCACCAGCCCCCCGTAGTCCAGCTCCACCAGCGAACGCGGATGGAACTCCTCCAGCCACCGGCCCACCTGTTCCGCCCCCCGCACCAGCTCCCCCTCCGGCACCGCCTCGCGCAGCGCCCGGTACGCCCGGGCCACCCGCCGGCGCGCCTGCGCCATCGGCGTCAGATAGAACAGTGTCGCCGCCCCCTCCTCTTCCTCCCCCTCCACGGCCGGAACGAAGCAGCGGTCCTCCTCCCCGAACGGCAGGAACCACCGCACCGGCACCTCCCACCGGCTGGTCAGGATCCACGGCCGGGCGTCCGGGTGCTCGGCCCGCCAGCGCTCCCGGTCCGCCTCCGCGGCCTCCCGGGTCGCCGGCGGCAGCGCGGTGTCCACCAGCGCCACCGGCGCCCCCGACCGCAGTTCCTCCAGCGCCTGCCAGCTGCGCAGCCTGGTCGCCCACGGGCAGACGTACAGCACCCCGTCCAGGGCCCGGACGAAGGCCCGCTCGCTCTCCCGCTCCGGCAGCGCCCGGGGCGTGCGGCCGACCAGCTCCGCCAGGGCCTCCCGCTGCTCCTCCAGCACCGCCGCCGCCACCGGCCGCTCCGCCGCCGCCGCGTCCGGGCCGTGCTCCGCCGCATAGACCTGCCAGCGTGTGCGGTCGGGCTCCGGGTAGGCGGCCAGCGGCTCGTAGACCCGCAGGTGGGCGGCGTAGGGCGGAAGTACGGAGGTGCGTACGACGGTCACGTTCTGCATCGTCGCACGCGCCACCCTCCGCCCGGGAGGGCGCGGGCCGGGAACCGTTCGCCGCCCCTCTCCCCATGCCCCCGTCTCACTCCTCGGACAACCTGGGCAAGCTCGGACAAGAGGGCGGATCGGCGGCGCCCCCACGACTACGCTTCGCCCTAGGCGCCCGCACCACAGCAGCGGGCCTCGGATACTGGAGTCACCACAGTGACCGACGTACAGACCGCATCCGCCACGTACCCCGCACCCGGCGTGCTCGGCAGGATCTTCCGTACCGAACAGGACGGCGTCCCCGGCGACGGCCACGAGCAGGTCGTTCTCTGCCACGACCGCAGCTCCGGCCTCAAGGCGATCATCGCGATCCACTCCACCGCGCTGGGCCCGGCCCTCGGCGGCACCCGCTTCTTCCCGTACGCCTCCGAGGAGGCGGCACTGGAGGACGCGCTGAACCTCTCGCGCGGCATGTCCTACAAGAACGCGCTCGCCGGGCTCGACCTCGGCGGCGGCAAGGCCGTCATCATCGGCGATCCCGGCAAGGACAAGAACGAGGCGATGCTCCGCGCCTACGGCCGCTTCGTGCAGTCGCTGCGCGGCCGCTACATCACCGCGTGCGACGTGGGCACCTACGTCCAGGACATGGACGTCATCGCGCGCGAGACCGAGTTCGTGACGGGCCGTTCCCCCGAGCACGGCGGCGCCGGCGACTCCTCCATCCTGACCGCCTTCGGCGTCTTCCAGGGCATGCGCGCCACCGCCCAGGCCCGCTGGGGCCAGCCGACGCTGCGCGGCAAGCGGGTCGGCGTCGCGGGCGTCGGCAAGGTCGGCCACTACCTGGTCGGCCACCTGGTCGCGGACGGCGCCACCGTCGTCATCACCGATGTCGCCGAGGCCGCCGTCAACCGCGTCCGCGCCGCCCACCCGGAGGTGGAGGTCGTCGCGGACACCGCCGCCCTGCTCCGGGCCAGCCTGGACGTCTACGCCCCCTGTGCCCTCGGCGGCGCGCTCACCGACGACACCGTGGCCGCCCTCGGCGAGCTCGGCACCGCGGTCGTCTGCGGCGCGGCCAACAACCAGCTGGCCCACCCCGGCGTCGAGAAGGACCTCGCCGACCGCGGCATCCTCTACGCCCCGGACTACCTGGTGAACTCCGGCGGCGTGATCCAGGTCGCCGACGAGATCGACGGCTTCAACTTCGAGCGGGCCAAGAACAAGGCCACCAAGATCTTCGACACCACTCTGGAGATCTTCACCCGGGCCACCGCCGACGGCGTCCCGCCGGCCGTCGCCGCCGACCGCCTGGCGGAGAAGCGGATGCGGGAGATCAGCGCGCTGCGCTCGGTCCTGCTGCCGGCTTCCCGCCGGGGCTGACGCCCGCTCACGTGACCCCGGTGCGCGGGGGACGGTCCCTTCCGTCCCCCGCGCATCACAATGTGGAACCGGATTCTCACTTCTGCGCCCGATCGGGTGATCCAACGCCCCCCTTGGGGGGATAATCGATCCGGGAACGACGGACCTGAGATACCTACGGACAGCGCGCAAAACGCCGCAATACCTCCCCTGACCTGGGACGACCTGGTCGCGGGTGCGGCAGGTGCGCGCCACGTCACACTGACGACGTACCGTCCAGCGGCAGAAACAGGTACCGTTAATGCTCCAAGGGACGGTTCTCCCCATTCGGGCAGGCCGCTCCTGATCATGAACACGTGTCAGACTCGGGGCCGTGAGCCCCATCGTTGAGGGGGTCGACCCATGGGGCGCGGCCGGGCCAAGGCCAAGCAGACGAAGGTCGCCCGCGAGCTGAAGTACAACAGCGGCGGGTTTGACGCCAATCGTCTGTCCAACGAGCTGGGCGTATCGCCCTCTACCGCTTCGATCGAGCCAGAGCCGATCGAAGAAGAAGAGGACGACGACCCCTACGCGGAATACGCGGCTCGCTACGCCGACGACGACGAGGACGACGACACCGAGTCGGGTACCGGGCCATCCCAGGCCCGCCGCCGCGCGTAGTCACAGTCTGGCCTGACCGGCCCTGGCGCTCAGAGCGCCGGGCCGGTTTTCGGCGTCCCCGCGGCCGTTCCGCGGGTTGTTCCGTGACCGTTCCGCCGGACCGTCGCACCGGGCGTCCCGGGCTCGCCGGTCCGGCGCCGGACCGGCGGTCCGCCCCCGACGGGAAGAGCCCCTCCGGTACCGGAGGGGCTCTTCGGGTATCCGGCGGCCTGCTCAGCCCGCCGTGAAGCCCTCGTACGCGTTGTAGAGCGCCGCGCCGCCCTCGTGCCCGTCCGCGCGCTCGACGATGTCACCGAGCAGCCAGGACTCGACGCCGCGGTCCTCCAGGACCGACAGCACGACGTCCACCGAGTGCGGCGGGACGACCGCGACCATGCCGACGCCCATGTTGAGCGTCTTCTCGATCTCCAGGGTGGCCACCTTGCCGACCTGGGCGACGGTCTGGAACACCGGCAGCGGGGTCCAGGTGCCGCGGTCCAGGCGGGCGTGCAGGCCCTCCGGGATGACCCGGGCCAGGTTGGCCGCCAGGCCGCCGCCGGTGACGTGCGAGAAGGCGTGGATCTCGGTGGCGCGGGTGAGCGCCAGGCAGTCCAGCGAGTAGATCCGGGTCGGCTCCAGCAGCTCCTCGCCGAGGGTGCGGCCGAACTCCTCGACCTTGCGGTCCAGCTTCCAGCCGGCCTCGTTCAGCAGCACGTGGCGGACCAGCGAGTAGCCGTTGGAGTGCAGGCCGGAGGCGGCCATCGCGATCACCACGTCGCCGGCCCGGACCCGGTCCGCGCCCAGCAGCGCGTCCGCCTCGACCACGCCGGTGCCCGCGCCCGCGACGTCGTACTCGTCCGGGCCGAGCAGACCCGGGTGCTCGGCGGTCTCCCCGCCGACCAGGGCGCAGCCGGCCAGCGCACAGCCCTCGGCGATGCCCTTGACGATCGCGGCGACCCGCTCGGGCACGACCTTGCCGACGCAGATGTAGTCGGTCATGAACAGCGGCTCGGCACCGCACACCACCAGGTCGTCGACGACCATGCCGACCAGGTCGTGGCCGATGGTGTCGTGCTTGTCCATGGCGGCGGCGATGGCGACCTTGGTCCCCACACCGTCGGTGGCCGAGGCCAGCAGCGGCCGCTCGTAGCGCTTGAAGGCGGACGCGTCGAAGAGCCCGGCGAAGCCGCCGAGGCCGCCGACCACCTCGGGGCGGCTCGCCTTCTTCACCCACTGCTTCATGAGCTCGACGGCGCGGTCGCCCGCCTCGATGTCGACGCCGGCGGCGGCGTAGGTGGCGCCGTTCTGGTTCGTGGTCACTGCGGTGCGGCCCTTTCGGGTCAGTGGGGGGATGGAACAGCGGTGGGGCCCCGGTTCCGGGACCCCACCATCGGGCTTGCTAGGGGCGGCGCAGGGCGTCGGCCGCGCCCGCTCCGCCGAGCAGGGACTGGACACCGTCCAGATCGCTGCCGGTCGGCTTGCCGCGGACCGCCGGCGGCTGCTGGCCGCCCTTGATCTCGGCCTCCAGCAGGAGTTTCCCGAGCAGCGCCGGGTCGGGCAGCTCCATCGGGTACTCGCCGTCGAAGCAGGCCCGGCAGAGCCGGTCCTTCGGCTGCTTGGTGGCTTCGATCATGCCGTCGATCGAGATGTAGGCGAGCGAGTCGGCGCCGAGCGTGCGGCCGATCTCCTCGACGGTCATCCCGTTGGCGATCAGCTCCGCGCGGGTGGCGAAGTCGATGCCGAAGAAGCACGGCCACTTCACCGGCGGCGAGGAGATCCGGATGTGCACCTCGGCCGCGCCGGCCTCGCGCAGCATCCGGACCAGCGCGCGCTGGGTGTTGCCGCGCACGATCGAGTCGTCGACCACGACCAGGCGCTTGCCCGCGATGACTTCCTTCAGCGGGTTGAGCTTGAGGCGGATGCCGAGCTGGCGGATGGTCTGGCTGGGCTGGATGAAGGTACGGCCCACATAGGCGTTCTTCACCAGGCCGGAGCCGTACGGGATGCCGCTGGCCTCGGCGTAGCCGATGGCGGCCGGAGTACCGGACTCCGGGGTCGCTATCACCAGGTCGGCCTCGACGGGCGCCTCGGCGGCCAGCTTGCGGCCCATCTCCACGCGGGAGAGGTGCACGTTGCGGCCGGCGATGGAGGTGTCGGGGCGGGCCAGGTAGACGTACTCGAAGACGCAGCCCTTGGGCTTGGCCTCGGCGAAGCGGGAGGTCCGCATGCCGTTCTCGTCGATGGCGATCAGCTCGCCGGGCTCGACCTCGCGGATGAAGGAGGCGCCGCAGATGTCGAGCGCCGCCGTCTCGGAGGCGACCACCCAGCCGCGCTCCAGCCGGCCGAGGACCAGCGGGCGGATGCCCTGCGGGTCGCGGGCGGCGTAGAGCGTGTGCTCGTCCATGAAGACGAGCGAGAACGCGCCCTTGACCTTGGGCAGGACGAGCTTGGCCGTCTCCTCTATGGAGAGGTCCGGGTGGCCGGCGAGCAGCGCGGTCACCAGGTCGGTGTCGTTGGTCGCGGCGGCCCGGCCCGAGCGGGAGACGTGCTCCTCACCGGGCAGTTCGGCGACCATGGCCGCCAGTTCGGCGGTGTTCACCAGGTTTCCGTTGTGCCCGAGGGCCAGCGAACCGTGAACGGTCGCCCGGAAGGTCGGCTGGGCGTTCTCCCAGACCGAGGAACCGGTGGTCGAGTAGCGGGCGTGTCCGACGGCGATATGCCCGTGCAACGACCCCAGGGAGGCCTCGTCGAAGACCTGGGAAACGAGCCCCATGTCCTTGAAGACGAGAATCTGGGAGCCGTTGCTCACTGCGATGCCCGCGGATTCCTGACCGCGGTGCTGCAGGGCGTAAAGGCCGAAGAACGTGAGCTTGGCGACCTCCTCGCCGGGAGCCCAGACACCGAAGACGCCGCAAGCGTCCTGGGGGCCTTTCTCACCGGGAAGAAGATCGTGGTTGAGTCTTCCGTCACCACGTGGCACGCCTTCGAGTCTAGGGCAGTTGGCGCGGGCTTCCGGAACCAGGGAGGCGCGGATTGTTGGCCGAACGTTCAGTAACGCGCGTAGACGAAACCCCTTACCCAACGCGTAATTGAGGGTCCGGGAATTCGCCGAGGGGCCGCTTGGCCTTGCGGTTCGCGCCCGTTGGGGCATTCCGTGCACGGACCGCCCGGTGGCGGGCGGCGGCGAACGTGAGCCTGCTCACCCGGGACGCCGGGGCACCCGGTGCGCACCGCTCGCGGGGGGCGCCGGGCTCACGGCCCCCGGCGCCCGCACCGCTCACGGGTGCCCGCCCCGCTCACACGGCCGGCAGCAGCAGGCCCCAGGCGCCCGGGTGGACCGTCCAGGTGCGGGTCCGGACCGGGCCGACCGGGTGGCCGTCCGCCTCGTAGCCGAAGCCCCGTCCGGCCACCGAGACGGTCGCCGCCCGGGTGCGCACCAGTGCGCCCGGCGCACGGACCACGACCTCCATCACGCCCGCGCCGGCCGCCTCGCCGCCCGGCAGGGTCACCTGGACCAGCCGGACCGGCCGGTGGACGTCCGCGAGCAGCCGTCCGTCCGCCTCGACCCGGATCCGGGAGCTGTGGTCGTTCTTGCCGTTCTCGGAGGTGAGTGGACTCGCCTGCTCGGCCGCAGCCAGTTTCGCCCATAGCGAACGCCAACCACCCGTACGGCCGACCATTCGACGCACCCCGCTCCCGGAGATCCGGACCCCGCCGAGCGCGACCCCGCCACCGTCGTCCACCAGCAGGTCAAGCTTGCGCGGCGCGCCCGAGAGCACCGCCCGCGCGGCCGGGACCGGCGCACCCGGCACGCCGAGCGCGCGGGCCGCCGTCAGCTCGTTCGCCCGCCCGACCGGGACCATGCCCACCGGGTCCGTCCCCAGCTCACGCTGGCGGTAGAGGGCCTGGAGCACCCGTTGCAGCGCAAGGTCGGATCCGATCACCACCGGTCGGCGGCGACCCCGGTGCGAAAGCACCCGGTCGAGCTCGGACGGGCTCTCCGGATAGGCCACCTTGACGTCCGCACCTCCGCAGAGGACGTCCTTCGCGATCCGCACCGACTCGCCGTCGGACTGCCGGGCCGCCGGGTCGAGGAGCAGCAGGAGCGGCTCGGGGCCGCCGGTTGCAGGCGTGGACAGGGACGACACGACCGGTCCTTCCTCAGGTAATCTCTCGGTGCAAGAGCCCCTTGCGCTATTGCGCCAGGGGCTTCGTCTATCTCGGGGCAGACTGCGGCCTACGCAGGATGCCCCAACCGGAAGGGGTGTACGCCTGTGCCGGCACTCGTGCTCGTTGGCGCTCAGTGGGGAGACGAGGGCAAGGGGAAGGCGACCGACCTCCTCGGTGGCTCCGTCGACTACGTCGTTCGCTACCAGGGCGGCAACAACGCCGGTCACACGGTGGTCATCGGCGATCAGAAGTATGCCCTGCACCTCCTGCCTTCCGGCATCCTCAGCCCGAATGTGACGCCGGTGATCGGTAACGGCGTCGTCATCGACCCGGGCGTGCTGCTCTCCGAACTCAAGGGTCTCGACGAGCGCGGCATCGACACCTCCAAGCTGCTGATCTCGGGCAACGCCCACCTGATCACGCCGTACCACCGCACCCTGGACAAGGTCACCGAGCGCTTCCTCGGCAAGCGCCGGATCGGCACCACCGGCCGCGGCATCGGCCCGTCCTACGCGGACAAGATCAACCGCGTCGGCATCCGGGTCCAGGACCTCTTCGACGAGTCGATCCTGCAGCAGAAGATCGAAGCCGCGCTGCACGACAAGAACCAGCTGCTGGTCAAGCTCTACAACCGCCGCGCCATCCCGGCCGAGCTGGTGCTGGAGGAGTACCTCGGCTACGCGGACAAGATCAAGCCGTTCCTCGCCGACACCACCCTGGTCCTGGACGAGGCGCTGAAGGCGAACAAGGTCGTCCTGCTGGAGGGCGGCCAGGGCACCCTGCTGGACGTCGACCACGGCACGTACCCCTTCGTCACCTCGTCGAACCCGACCGCGGGCGGCGCCTGCACCGGCGCCGGCATCGGCCCGACCAAGATCGACCGGGTCATCGGCATCCTGAAGGCGTACACCACCCGCGTCGGCTCGGGCCCGTTCCCGACCGAGCTGCTGGACGCCGACGGCGAGGCGCTGCGCCGGATCGGCGGCGAGCGCGGTGTGACCACCGGCCGTGACCGCCGCTGCGGCTGGTTCGACGCGGTCATCGCGCGCTACGCGACCCGGGTCAACGGCCTGACCGACTTCTTCCTCACCAAGCTCGACGTGCTGACCGGCTGGGAGCAGATCCCGGTCTGCGTCGCGTACGAGATCGACGGCCGCCGCGTCGAGGAGCTCCCGTACAACCAGTCGGACTTCCACCACGCCAAGCCGATCTACGAGACGCTGCCGGGCTGGACCGAGGACATCAGCAAGGCGAAGACCTTCGCCGACCTGCCGAAGAACGCCCAGGCGTACGTGAAGGCGCTGGAGGAGATGTCCGGCGCTCCGATCTCGGCCATCGGCGTCGGCCCGGGCCGGACCGAGACGATCGAGATCAACTCGTTCATCTAGGCCTGCCTTCGGTCGTGTGAAGGGCCCTGCGGGATGCGTCCCGCAGGGCCCTTCCGCATCCCCTCCCGCCTGTTGCGCAATTTTGCACTAGTCCAATATTCCATTGCATCTAGTGCAGAGTGGCGCTACCTTGCGGCCATGACCGCGAAGCTGCCCGCGCCCGTCACCCTGACCGGCCGCCATGTCCGTCTGGAGCCCCTGGGGCGCCACCACCTGCCCGAGCTGTTCGCCGGTGTGGGCGCGGACCCGGAGGTCTGGCGGTGGATCCCGTTCAGCGCCCCGACGACGGAGGAGGAGCTGGGCGCGATCCTCGACATCCGGCTCGCCGAGGTGGCCGCCGGGCGGGCGGTGAAGTTCGCCGTCATCGACCTCCCGTCCGGCCGCGCCGTCGGCATCACCGGGTACTACGCCTTCAGCGCCGTCGACGAGCTGGTCGAGATCGGCGGCACCTGGCACGCCCGGTCGGTCTGGCGGACGGCGGTGAACACGGAGTCCAAGCTGCTGCTGCTCACCCACGCCTTCGAGGAACTGGGCATGGGCCGGGTGTTCTGGAAGACGGACGCGCTCAACGAGCGCTCCCGCAGCGCGATCCTGCGGCTGGGGGCCGCCTTCGAGGGCGTCCACCGCCGTGAACGGCGGCGGCCGGACGGGAGTTGGCGCGACAGCGCCTACTACTCGCTGCTGGCCGAGGAGTGGCCGGCGGCGAAGTCACGGCTGGTCGAACGGCTCGCCCGCGGCTGAGCGCCGACCAGCCAGGTCGGCCAGCCGGTGACGACCCGCCCGTTCACCGGACGCCGGCTGCGGCGGCGGCCCAAATCGCCTTGCTGTACTGCCCGATGGGCTCGACATCCCACTCCTCGGCGAGCACGTCGACGATGCCCAGGCCCCGGCCACTGGCCCCCCGTGGGCCGCCTTCGTCCTCGGCGTCCAGGTCGGCGAGTTCGACCACTTCCGCGCCTGGACAAGCCTCCCCCGGTGGCCCCTTGCTCACCGCAAGGGCCACCGGTCGGCACCTGAAGCCCTGAGGGAACTGCGCTGGTCGAACTGGTCAGCGAGGAAGGCGGGATGGCCGTGGTGCACCCGCTGTTCGAGCCGGACGGGCCGCGTCGGACCGTCCCCTCGGACAAGCTCGTGCGCCGGAGCGGCGACAGCGGCCACTGTGGCTGAGGCGTGGGAACCCAGGGCCGGCCGGCGAACTCCCGCGCCGGAAAAGGTCAGGCCCGCGCGGTTCAGCAGAACTCGGAGCCACTGCCGACCCGCCTGCCTGCCTGCGGGGAGGACACGGGCTGAGCCGCCGAAGCGCTTCGCGGGTGGTCCGGCCCGGAAAATGGGGAGGAGGGGAACGGGCCGGTTTCGGTACGATCGGGCCGCCCACAGTGGAACGTCGCTCTGTGCGGCGGCCCGGGAGCCGGCCACGCGTCGGGTTCCCGTCGCGGCCCCCAGAGCCTGCGCCCGTCATGGCACTCCGGGTGGGGTGCGTGCGGGAGAAATCGGAGCATCCGAGGATGGCTCGGCACCTGATCACCAGCGCCCTTCCGTACATCAACGGGATCAAGCACCTGGGCAACATGGTCGGGTCGATGCTCCCGGCGGACGTCTACGCACGCTATCTGCGTCAGCGGGGCCACGAGGTGCTGTACATCTGCGCGACCGACGAGCACGGGACGCCGGCCGAGCTGGCCGCCCAGGACGCGGGCCTGCCGGTCGCGGAGTTCTGCGCGCGGGCGCACGACCGGCAGAAGGCGGTGTACGACGGCTTCCGGCTGTCCTTCGACTTCTTCGGCCGCAGCTCCTCCCCGCAGAACCGGGAGATCACCCAGGAGATCGCCCGCGAGCTGCACGCCAACGGCTTCATCGAGGAGCGGGCGATCCGGCAGGTGTACTCGATCGCCGACGGGCGGTTCCTGCCGGACCGGTACATCGTCGGTACCTGCCCGCACTGCGGCTACGACAAGGCCCGCGGCGACCAGTGCGAGAACTGCACCCGTGTCCTCGACCCCACGGACCTGCTGGAGCCGCGCTCCGCGATCAGCGGCAGCTCGGACCTGGAGGTCCGCGAGACCAGGCACCTCTTCCTGCTCCAGTCGAAGCTGACCGACGAGGTCGAGGCGTGGATCGCGGCCAACGGCGACGGCTGGCCCGTGCTCGCCTCCTCGATCGCCCGCAAGTGGCTGACCGAGGGCCTCCAGGACCGCTCGATCACCCGTGACCTGGAGTGGGGCGTCCCGGTGCCCGCCGACACCTGGCCGGAGCTGGCGGCCGAGGGCAAGGTCTTCTACGTCTGGTTCGACGCCCCGGTCGAGTACATCGGCGCCACCAGGGAGTGGGCGGACGCGGCCCCGGCCGGCGAGGTCCGGGACTGGCGGTCCTGGTGGTACGAGGCCGACGGAACCGTCCGGTACACGGAGTTCATGGCGAAGGACAACGTCCCGTTCCACACGGTGATGTTCCCGGCGACCCTCCTGGGCTCCCGGCAGCCGTGGAAGAAGGTCGACTACGTCAAGGCCTTCAACTGGCTCACCTACTACGGGGGCAAGTTCTCGACCAGCCAGCAGCGGGGCATCTTCACCGACGTCGCCCTGGAGCTGCTGCCGGCCGACTACTGGCGCTACTTCCTGATGGCGCACGCACCGGAGTCGGACGATTCCAGCTTCACCTGGGACCTCTTCGCCTCGGTGGTGAACAAGGACCTGGCCGACACCCTCGGCAACTTCGTCAACCGCGTGCTGTCGTTCAGCCGCAAGCGGTTCGGCGACGCGGTCCCGGGCGGCCACGGACCGGGCAGCCACGAGCCGGGCGAGGCCGAGCAGCGGCTGGGCGCGCAGATCGCCGGGCTGCTGGCCGACTACGAGGGCGATCTGGAGGCGCTGAACTTCCGCAAGGCCGCGCGGAGTCTGCGCGCGCTGTGGAGCGCGGGCAACGCCTACCTGGACGAGAAGGCGCCCTGGCTCCAGGCGAAGACCGACCCGGAGGCCGCCGCGCTGACCCTGCGCACGGCGATGAACCTGATCCACCTCTACGCGGTGGTCTCCGAGCCGTTCATCCCGACCGCGGCGGCGGCCATGCGGCAGTCGTTCGCGCTCGCCGAGGACGCCCCGGCCCGTACCGCGGCCTGGGTGAGCGCCGAGCAGGCCCGGGCGCTGGACTTCCTGCCGGCCGGCACCGCCTTCACCGTCCCGCCGGTGCTCTTCGCCAAGATCACGGACGAGGACCTGGCCGCCTGGACCACCCGGTTCGGCGGCGAGTAGCGCACCGGCCCGGGAGAAGGTCAGACGGAGGCCTCCCCGGGGACCGTCTCGGCGGCGACCCAGCCCAGGTAGGCCGGGCCGCCGCCGACCACCGGCACGACGATGATCTCGGGGACGTCGTAGTCGTGGTGCTCGGCGACGAACGCGGTGAGGCGGTCGGCGAGGTCGGCGCGGGTCTTGAGGTCGACCCGCCACTCGGGGCTCTCCCGGACGGTGCCCTCCCACCGGTAGAGCGACTGGATCGGGTGGATCTGGGCGCAGGCGGCCAGGCGCTCGCGCACGACGGCGGCGGCGAGGGCGCGGGCCTGGTCCTCGGTCTCGGTGCTGGTGGTCACCACGACGACGGCGTGGTCGGTAGCTGCCATGGGGTGGACAGTACCGCCGCCGCGCCGGGTGCGGCGGCCTCACCCCGACGCCCTCCGGCGGTGTCTGACGGGTCATTCGCCCTGGCGCGCCCGCCGCCTCGACCGGCCCACCGGCCGGCCGGCCCCGCGGTCTTCACCCGTTCGTGGAATCGTCCCGCCCGGCCGGCATCCGCGACACTGGCATCGGCGAGACGGGCCCCGCCCGACGAACGCGAGGAGGTCACGATGGACGCCGAGGACGAGCCGCTGGCCGAGTGGTACGCCGCACGGTCGAAGCGACGGCGGACGCCCGGGACAAGGGACGCCATCACGCTGGCCGACGGACCGCCGCGCGGGGCGCACGTGTTCGCGGACGAGCCGCGGCTGGTGGTCGAGTGGGACGGCTTCGCGTGGCAGCCGGTCGCCGTGGCGGAGAACTACGGGGAGGCGTACCCGCTGATCGCCAGGGTCGACCGGGCGGAGGCCTTCCCGCAGGCGGACACGCCCGTGCCGCTGCTGCGGAAGGGGACCGGGCGGCACCGCCGGGCGTGACAGGGCGCGCGGAAGTGCGTCTCCCCCGCCGCCGACTGCCCTTCCGGCCCCGGAAACCGGTTCCGCCCCGCCGCTGAACTCCGTTGCGGGAGCGGCCCGGACGCTGCACGATCTCGCCATGGAAACCTTCACCGCGCCGGACGGCACCCGGCTGGCCTACCACGTCATCGGCAAGGGCGAGCCGCTGCTCGTGCTCCCGGGCGGGGCGATGCGCGACTCCGCGTACCTGGGGGACCTCGGCGGGCTCTCGGCGCACCGCGCGCTGCACATGCTCGATCTGCGCGGCACGGGGCGGTCGGAGACCCCGGCTGACACGTCCTCGTACCGGTGCGACCGGCAGGTGGCGGACGTGGAGGCGCTCCGCGCGCACCTCGGCCTGGAGCGCGCGGACGTGCTCGGCCACTCGGCGGGAGCGATCCTGGCCACCCTGTACGCGCTCCGCCACCCGGACCGCACCGGGAAGCTGGCGCTGGTGACGCCGAGCCTGCGGGCGTTCGGGTTCGACACCACCGAGGAGGACTACCGGTCGGCCACGGCCGCCCGCGGCGTCGAGGGCGAACCGTGGTTCCCGGCGGCCTGGGCCGCCCTCGAAGCCGCGTTCGCCGGGACGGCCACCGAGGCCGACGAGGCCACCCTGTCGCCCCTGTACTACGGCCGTTGGGACGCCACCGCGCAGGCCCACGCCGCCGTCGCCCCCGGCCAGCTCCACCCCGAGGCCGCGCGGATCTACTACAGCGGCGGCTGCCGACCGGACGAGATCCGGGCGGCCGCCGCCGGGGTGGCGTCGCCCGTCCTCGTCCTGGCCGGCGAGTTCGACGCCGTCCCGCGCCCGGACGCCGCCAAGGAGGCCGCCGCGCTCTTCCCGAACGGCGAGACCGCCGTCCTGCCCGCCGGCGGGCACTACCCGTGGCTGGACGACGCCGACGCGTTCGTCCGCACGCTGGCGGGGTTCCTCGACCGGCCTCTCGACCGGCCTTAGGAAGACGCCCGGGCGGTGAACACGGTGGTGGCGGTGAGGAAGAAGACGTCCGGGCGGTGCAGGAGACCGGTCGGTGCGTCGGTGTCCACCAGGGCCTCCAGCGCGGCCCGGTCCCCGGCGTCCAGGTACTCACCGAACCGGTCGCGCAGGCGGGTCACATGGGCCTGCAGGTGCTCGCGGGCCAACGGGGCGAGCGGGGCCGGCCAGTCGGTGAGGAAGGTCCGCGTGCCGCTGAGGGTGAGACCGGCCCGGGTGAGCATGGCCGGCCAGTCCTCCACCTCCTCGGTCGCATCCGGCAGGTCTGCGCGCATGTCGGCGAAGCCACCCTCCCAGGCGGCGTCCAGGCGGGCCTGCAGGCCGGGGCGGCCCAGGCCGATGTCGCGGGGCAGGAAGCGCGGCGGCAGGCCGCGTTCGGCGATGGCCAGCAGGCCGCCGGGCCGCAGCGAGGCGGCCAGGGCGGTCAACGCCGCCTGCTGGTCGCCGAGATGGTGGACGGCGTTGGCGGACCAGATCAGATCGGCGGTACCGAGCGTGCCGAAGTCGCCCGGCAGGTCGGCCCGGTGGGTGGTGATCCGGCCGGCGGACCGGGCCTGGGCCCGGGCCAGCAGGGCGGGCGCCTGGTCGACGGCGACCACCTCGGCGTCCGGGAAGGTGTCGGCGAGCAGACCGGTGACCACGCCCGGGCCGCTGCCGACGTCCAGGACCCGCCCGACGCCGGCCGGCCCGCCGTCCGTGCTCAGCAGCTCGCGCAGCCAGTGCGCGGCCCGGGTGATGGCGGGGGCGCTCAGCTCGGCCTCGCGCTCCAGGTGGTCGCCGAGGGCACCCCAGTCGTAGTCGTGGCCGTGGTTGTGCTCGTGGCTGTGGCTGTGGTCCTGCTTGTGGTTGTGGCCGTGCATCGTGCGCTCCGATCGGGAGGGGCGGTTCTCTCGGGGACTTCAGACGGTGACTGCGGTGGCTGCCGCACGGTGGGCCTCGACGGCCTGCCGGACGTCCTCCTCCACCAGGTCGTGATTGATCGCGAACGCCGCCGCCGAGCCCTGCCCGGCCGCGGTGACGACCTGCGCGCGCGGATCGGCGACATTGCCCACCGCCCAGACCCCGGGCACGCTGGTGCCGCCGAAGCGGTCGGTGGTGACCCAGCCGTTCCCGTCGCGGGCACAGCCCAGGCCGAACAGCAGGGCGTCCCGCGGGACCATCCGCGGGAAGACGAACACCGCCTCGCGGGGCACGACCCGGCCGCCCGCCAGCTCCACCCCGCGCAGCCGGTCGCCGTCCACCACCAGCCACTTGACCGCGCCCTCGACGACCCGGACACCGCGGGCGGCGAGCTGTTCCCGCTCGCCGTCCGCCAGGTCCATGGTGTGCGGGAAGAACACGAGGTCGTCCGACCACTGGCGCAGCAGCAGGGCGTGGTTCACCGCGCCCGGGTGGGTGCCGAGCACGCCGAGCGGCCGGTCGCGGACCTCGTAGGCGTGGCAGTAGGGGCAGTGCAGCACGTCCCGGCCCCAGCGTTCGGCGAGGCCCGGGATCTCGGGCAGCCCGTCCCGCAGACCGGTGGCGACGACCACCCGGCGCGCGTGGAGCACCGGGCCGCCGGCCAGGTGGACCAGGAAGCCGGGGTCGATGTGGTCCACCCGGGCGTCGATCAGGTCGACGCCGTACCCGGCCACCTCCTCCCGGCCCACCGCCAGCAGGGCGGCCGGGGGCATGCCGTCGCGGGAGAGGAAGCCCCGCATCTCCTCGGCGGGGGCGTTGCGCGGCTGTCCGGCGTCCACCACGGCCACCCGGCGGCGGGCCCGGGCCAGGACCAGTGCGGCGTTCAGCCCGGCGGCGCCCGCGCCGACCACGACCACGTCGTACACGTCGGACCCGCCGGCCCCGGGGCCTGCCATCACATTCTTGTCGCTCACGGCGATCACCTCCGTCGCCAGGCTGCGACCGGCGCCACCGTTGCGGCAAGCTTTGTTGCCGTTTCCGCGAAAGCGCGTGCGGTGAGCACGGGGCCCGCCGCCCGGACGAACCCCCTCCCCCCGCCGGAGGGACCACCGCCCGGATCATCCGCCCTCGACCGGGGCGTCAACTTCGTCGACACCGCCGACATGTACTCGGCCGGCGAGTCCGAGGAGATCGTCGGCAAGGCGCTGGAGAGCCGGGGCGACCGCGACGACGTCGCGCTCGCCGCCAAGGTGCACTTCCCGATGGGCGGGGGCCGCAACCGGGGCGGCAACTCACGGCGTTGGATCGTCCGGGCGGTGGAGCAGAGCCTGCGGCGGCTGCGTACCGACCGGATCCACCGGCCCGACCACACCACCGACATCGAGGAGACCCTCGCCGTCCTCGGTGACCTCGTCCGCGCGGGCAAGATCCGCGCCTTCGGCTGCTCGACATTCCCCGCCGAGCAGCTCGTGGAGGCCCACCACGTCGCCGAGCGCACTCGGCCGCACCCTGCCCGAACTGGCCCTCGCCTTCCCCCCGGCGCACCCGGCCGTCACCTCGGTGATCATCGGCCCGCGCACCATGGAGCGGCTCCAGGACGCCCTGAAGGGCGCGGACCTCGCCCTGGACGACGCCGCCCTCGACCGCATCGACGGGATCGTCCCGCCCGGCACCAACCTCTACCACCCCGACGGCGCCTGGCCCCCCGGCCCTCACCGACCCCGCCCTCCGCCGCCGCCCCCTCCCCGACCGGGCGGCGGGGTAGGACGGCGCCGAAGGCTTCCGTCACCCGGCCGGGAATTCGCGGCTACCGCCGGAGCAGGTCGACCACCCCGGTCAGGTCCTCCTTCCCGCCGCCCTCCGCGAGACGCCGCTTCATCAGATCGAAGTACGGGGCGATCAGTTCGGTGCTGACCCCCTGCTCCTCGGCGGTGCGCAGGAAGGTCGGCGTGCCCGCGACCTGCATGGCGAGGCTGGAGACCACGCCCCTGGTGTAGTCGCCGCTCTCCAGCTGCTCGGCGGTCCTCGCCACGGACCCGGCCATCGCGTTGATCCAGGCGGACAGCAGCGGGGCGAAGCCGCCCGGCGCGACGGACTCCCCGCGGATCAGCGCGAAGGCGTGCGCGACCCCGGCGAACATCCCGTACATGGCGCTGAGCAGTGCCACGTCGTGCAGCGCCGCGAACCCGGCGTCCTCGC
The DNA here is from genome assembly GCF_044755565.1 of Kitasatospora sp. NPDC092286. Taxonomy (NCBI): domain Bacteria; kingdom Bacillati; phylum Actinomycetota; class Actinomycetes; order Kitasatosporales; family Streptomycetaceae; genus Kitasatospora; species Kitasatospora sp. NPDC092286. The sequence goes on from NZ_JBIVRD010000011.1 coordinate 32,790, forward strand.
CGACGTAGGTGGTCCCGGCCGGGACGGCGAGGACGGCCCGGTGCTCCTCGAACAGTTCGCGCGAGCCGCTGTAGAGGACGTACGGGCCGGCCTCCGGGACGCCGATCATCGGCGGGACGGCCATCACCCCGCCGTCCAGGTACCGGGCGCCGCGCTCGCGGGCCCACTCGGCGCGGGCACGGGCCTGGCCGGGCGTGCCGGTGACGAGGTTGACCAGGTCCTTGCCGGTCAGGTCGACACCGTCCAGCGACGCGTCGACCGAGGCGTCGTCCAGCAGGCAGACGACCACCAGCCGGTTGACGGCGACCGCCTCGGCGGGGCCGGCGGCGACGGTCGCGCCCCCGGCGGCGAACGGTTCGGCCCGGGCGGCGGTGCGGTTCCAGACGGTGAGCGGGTGACCCGCGGCGAGCCAGGTACGGGCGAGCGCGCCGCCCATCGCGCCGAGGCCGAGCAGGGTGACGGGGGTCTTCGCAAGCGTGCCCGTGGTGTCAACGGTGTTGTGTGCCATGGCATTCAGCCTCGGCGCGGGCCCGCTGGTGATCAAGTACGCACTTCGAAGTGGGTGGTTACCCTGAGGTGAGCGAAGAGGTCGGAAAGGTGGGGGCATGGCGACCGTACCCAGGCCGGGCGCGTACGTCTGCGGGATCGACGCCGCGATGGACGTGATCGGCGGCAAGTGGAAGGTGCTGATCCTCTGGGCCCTGGACGAGCGCCCGAGCTGCCGCTTCGGCGAGCTGCGCCGTCTGGTGCCGGGCATCACCGAGAAGGTGCTGGCCGCCCATCTGCGCGAGCTGGAGGCGGACGGCATCGTGCACCGCGAGTCCTATGACGAGGTGCCGCCGCGGGTCGAGTACTCGCTGACGGCGGCGGGGGCCCGGCTCAACGCGGCGCTGGCCCCGTTGGGCGCCTGGGGGCGCGAGCACGTCCTGGGCGGCGGCCCGCACCCGGTGCGGCGCCTCCCGGAGGAGGCTCAGGCGATCGCGGCCGACACGATCGCCGCCACCGCGATGTTGCAGCTGGCCGAGACCCAGACCGCCGGGTGCGGCTCGGGCTCGACCAGGATGGCGCCGAGCCTGCCCGGCGTCAGGAGGTCCACCGCCCAGAACGCGACCGCCATCAGCACCAGGCCGAGCAGGCCGTAGCAGGCCGTCGAGAGCAGGCCCTTGCCGAAGTCCTCGTAGGTGTACATGATCGCGGTGAAGACGATGCCGCCGATCCCGAGCAGCGCGGAGCTGAGCAGCACGGCGGCGTTGCGGTTGCGCTCGACCCAGATCTGGTGGCCGAGCCGGCCGGGCGTGAGCACGTCCACCAGGCCGACGCCGAGGAGCAGCAGCACCACGCCGACGCCGCCGAAAGCGGCCGCCGCACCGAGGCCGTGCAGGATGTCGTTCATGGCTGGTCCCCCGGGTCGCCGACGGTGTCCGATGGTCAAGGACCGGCAAAAGATAACCCATCGGACCGGGTCGGGGCCGGGAAACCCGGAGCGTTCCCGCGCCCCTCCGCCGGCACCGGCCTCAGTCGTCCTCCGCCACCAGGTGGTCGAGGCAGGCGGCGATCGCCAGCAGCAGGCCGGTGTCGGCGCCGTCGGCGATCTCCACGCCGTAGGTGTCCCGGACCCGGAACCACTTCCGGGAGATCCGGGCCAGGTCGTCACCATGGCCGTTCTCGATCCGGTAGTCCTTGTCGATCAGGTTCCCGTGGATCCTCAGCTCACCGCCGCCGGCCAGCTCCACCAGGTACTTGTCGCGGAACGGGGTGAACAGCTTCTCCCGGACGGTGGCGACCACCTCACCGTCGGCGTTCTCGATCCTCATCGCGTCCCGGACGGTGAACGCCTTCTCCTTCAGGACCGCGACCACCCGGCCGTGCGCGTCCTTCAGCTCGAAGGTGTGGTGCAGCCGCAGCACCTTGCCGTCCACCAGGTACGCCTTGTGCCCGTGGTCGTCCTCGATCCAGTAGTCGTCGCCGACCGCGAACAGCTTCTCCCTGACCAGGTACCGCATCCCGCCTCCTCCGTCCGGACGCCCCCAGCGGACGCCCGCACCATTCGACCCGATCCGCCCACCCCCCGAAAAGCACCGCCGCGCACGTGTGTTGAATGCCCCCATGCGCCCCGACACCACCGTGACCCTCCACGGCGACCGCCTCGACCTCGTCCCGGTCGGACCCGAACACGCCGAGGAGATGGCCGCTGCTCTCGCCGACCCCGCCCTGCACGTCTTCACCGGCGGCGAACCCGCCACCGCCGACGCTCTGCGCACCCGCTACGCCCGGCTCGCCGCCGGCTCCCCCGACCCCGCCGAGGCCTGGGGCAACTGGGCCCTGCGACTACGCGCCGACGGCCGGCTGACCGGCTACGTCCAGGCCACCATCGGCCCGGACGCCACCGAGATCGCCTGGGTGCTCGGCACCCCCTGGCAGGGCCGCGGCCTCGCCACCGAGGCCGCCCGCACCCTGCTCGCCCACCTCACCGCGACCGGCACCACCACCGTCCTCGCCCACATCCACCCCGACCACCACGCCTCCGCCGCCATCGCCCGCGCCCTCGGCCTCACCCCCACCGAGGTGTGGCAGGACGGTGAACTCCGCTGGCGGCTGGAATGCCCGCCGACCGGGTGAGGTTTGATTGGGGCATGGCTTCTCGTGCACGGGTACGCGCCCCCGAACTGGTCGGCGACGGCGGATGGCTCAACACCGGCGGCAGGGATCTGACCCTTGCCGACTTCCGGGGCAAGATCACCATCCTGGACTTCTGGACGTTCTGCTGCGTCAACTGCCTGCACGTCCTGGACGAGCTGCGCGAGCTGGAGGAGAAGCACCGCGACACCGTGGTGATCGTCGGGGTGCACTCGCCCAAGTTCGTGCACGAGGCCGACCACCAGGCGGTCGTGGACGCCGTCGCGCGGTACGAGGTGCACCACCCGGTGCTGGACGACCCGGCGCTCGCCACCTGGAAGCAGTACGCGGTGCGGGCCTGGCCGACGCTGGTGGTGATCGACCCCGAGGGGTACGTGGTGGCCCAGCACGCCGGTGAGGGGCACGCGCACGCGATCGCCCGGCTGGTCGAGGAGCTGGAGGCCGAGCACACGGCCAAGGGCACCCTGCGGCGCGGCGACGGCCCGTACGTGGCGCCCGAGCCGACCGCCGGGGACCTCGCGTTCCCCGGCAAGGCCGTCCGGCTGCCGAACGGCCACTTCCTGGTCGCCGACTCCGGCCACCACTCGCTGGTCGAGCTGGCCGGGGACGGCGAGCGCGTCGTCCGCCGGATCGGTGACGGGCAGCGCGGCCTGGTCGACGGCGCCGCCCCCCGGTTCAGCGAGCCGCAGGGCCTGGTGCTGCTCCCCGAGGGGCCCGTCCGGGACGCGCTGGGCTGCGACGTGGTGGTGGCCGACACCGTCAACCACGCGCTGCGCGGCGTGCGGCTGGCCGACGGCGGCGTCACCACCCTGGCCGGCACCGGCCGGCAGTGGTGGCAGGGTTCCGCCACCGAGGGCCCGGCCCGCGAGGTGGACCTCTCCTCGCCGTGGGACGTGGCCTGGTTCGACGGCCGGGTCTGGATCGCCATGGCCGGTGTCCACCAGCTCTGGGCCTACGACCCGGCCACCGGCACCGTCGGCGTCGCGGCCGGCACCACCAACGAGGGCCTGGTGGACGGGCCGGTCGCCGAGGCCTGGTTCGCCCAGCCGTCCGGCCTCGCCGTCTCGGCGGACGGCGAGCGGCTCTGGGTCGCCGACTCCGAGACCTCCGCGCTGCGGTCGGTTTCACGTGAAACAAAGACCGTCCACACCGCCGTCGGCACCGGCCTGTTCGACTTCGGCCACCGGGACGGCGCGGCCGATCAGGCGCTGCTCCAGCACCCGCTGGGCGTCACCGTGCTGCCCGACGGGTCGGTGGCGGTCAGCGACACCTACAACCACGCGCTGCGCCGCTTCGACCCGGCGCGCGGCGAGGTCACCACGCTCGCCACCGACCTGCGCGAGCCGTCCGGGGCGGTACTGGTGGACGGCGACATCGTCGTCGTCGAGTCCGCCCGGCACCGGCTGACCAGGCTGCGGCTGCCCGAGGAGGCCGTCCGGGTCGAGTCGGTCGCGCACCGCACCCAGCGGGCGGCCACCGAGGTCGCGCCGGGCGCGTTCCGGCTGGACGTGGTCTTCTCGGCGCCGAGCGGCCAGAAGCTGGACGAGCGCTACGGCCCGTCCACCCGGCTGCTGGTCAGCTCGACCCCGCCCGAGCTGCTGGTCTCCGGCGCGGGGGCCGACTCGGCGCTCTCCCGCGAGCTGGTGCTCTCCGACGCGGTGGCCGAGGGCGTGCTGCACGTGTCGGCGATGGCCGCCTCCTGCGACGACGACCCGGAGATCGAGTACCCGGCCTGCCACGTCCACCAGCAGGACTGGGGCGTGCCGGTGAAGCTCGCCGCCGACGGCGCACGCCGGCTGCCGCTCGTCCTGGCCGGGATGGAGTAGGCCCGTACCCGCGCGAACGCGAAGGGGCCCGGCAGCACGCCGGGCCCCTTCGCCGTACCGGGGGCCTCAGCCCTCCAGGAAGGCCTTGATCGCGCTGGCCAGCAGGTACGGGTCCTCCGCGCCGCACAGCTCACGCGCCGAGTGCATGGAGAGCGCCGCGATGCCGCAGTCCACCGTGCTGATGCCGAGCCGAGCCGCCGTGATCGGGCCGATGGTCGTACCGCAGGGCATGGCGTTGTTGGAGACGAAGGTCTGCCACGGCACGCTGGCCTTCTCACAGGCCGCCGCGAACACCGCCCGGCCGATGCCGTCGGTCGCGTAGCGGTTGTTGACGTTGACCTTCAGGATCGGCCCGCCGTTGGGCATCGGGTGGTGCCCCGGCTCGTGCCGCTCGCTGTAGTTCGGGTGGACGGCGTGGCCCATGTCGGAGGAGAGGCAGACCGTGCCCGCCAGCGCCCGGGCGCGGTCCTCGGGGCTGCCGCCGCGCGCGTAGACGCTGCGCTCCAGCACATTGCCGAGCAGCGGGCTCTGCGCGCCGGTGTCCGACTCGCTGCCGGTCTCCTCGTGGTCGAAGGCGGCCAGCACCGGGATGTACGGCAGGTCGGCGCCCGCGACGGCGGCCAGCGCGGCGGTCGCGGCGTGCACCGAGAGCAGGTTGTCCAGCCGCGGGCCGGCCAGCAGTTCGCGGTCCCGGCCCAGATAGGAGGCGGGCTGGACGTCGTGCGTCATGAGGTCCCAGCCGGCCACCTCGGACGCCTCGACGCCCGCCCGCTGCGCGACGTACTCGATCAGCGAGCCCTCGTCGACCGGGCCGAGGCCCCAGATCGGGGTGAGGTGGCGCTGCTTGTCGAGCTTCATGCCCTCGTTGACCTGGCGGTCCAGGTGGATCGCCAGCTGTGGCACGCGCAGCAGCGGCTCGTCCAGCTGCACCAGCCGGGAGCTGCCGTCGCGCAGCGCGAGCCGGCCGGAGAGGCCGAGGTCGCGGTCGAGCCAGGTGTTCAGCGGCACGCCGCCGTAGATCTCCACCGCGACCTGCCGCCAGCCCGCCGAACCGGTGTCCGGCACCGGCTTGACCCGCAGGTTCGGCGAGTCGGTGTGCGTGCCGACCACCCGGAAGGGCGTCTCGGGGCCCGCGCCCTGCGGCACGTACCAGGCGATCAGCGCGCCGCCGCGGATGACGTAGCGTCCCCCGGCCGTCGCGTCCCAGGCGTCGGTCTCGGCGACCTGCCGGAAGCCCGCCTTCTCCAGCCGCTCGGCGGCGCTCGCGACCGCGTGATAGGGCGACGGTGACGTGCCGAGGAAGGCGATCAGATCATCGGTGTGCGTCCGGTCGAAGAAAGCCTGGCGGGCGGCGGTCGACATGCTGCTCCTGAGTCGAGGGAGGGCCGAAGCCGGATGGGGGATCGGCTTCGCACCTTGAGCATATGCCCGTACACGGACATGACACTCGGAACGTCCCAACGGATGCAGAACGCAGACACAACCGTGAAGTGGCCGCCTCAGGACCCCCGGCACCCAGGGGTTTCGACTGATCGCGGACGGTCATCCCCGGCGCGCCGGGAGTCGGCCGGAACTCTTCTGAACTTCCCTCCCGAACCACCGAGTTGAAGCAATGATGGGACCGGTACGCACCGGCGGCAGGCCGGCCCGCACACGACCAGGAGGCCGCACACCGTGACCAGGAACCCGTCCGTGACGCACCGCGCGCTCGCCGCACTCGCCGGCTGCGCCGCACTCGCCGCAGTGGTCACCGGCTGCGGTTCCGGCGACGCCGACCGCACCGCCGCGCCCCCGCTCGGGCCCGTTCCGGTGATCACCGAACCGGGTCAGATCACCCTGCCCATCGACGCCTACGAACTGACCGATGCCCAGCGCCTGCAGCTCGCCCGGGCCGTGGACGCCGCCGTCGACCAGTGCATGCGCGGCTACGGACTGCGCGGCCGGAGCAACACCCCGACGGCGGTCACGGTCACCGGCCTGCCCGACCCCGGCCCGCGGGCGCGGGACGGTCTCTACGGCTTCTTCAACCCGGCGACGGGCGGCCGGAACGGCTACGAGTCGCGCACCCACACCGAGCCGCTCATGCCGGACGACGACACCCCGGCGACCGAGGCCGAGGAGCTGGCGCTGACCGGCGCCGTACGCGGCGGCCGGCCGGAGAACGCGCACGTCTCGAACAAGGCCGTCCCGGCCGGCGGCTGTCGCGAAGAGGGACGGGCCGCGGTCGACGCCGACGACCTGCTGCGCGGATCCCGCCTCCCGGACGGCGGCCCCCAGGTGCCGTCGAACGACCCGCGGATCACCGAGGCGCATGCCACCTGGTCCACCTGCATGCAGGGCAAGGGGTACAGCTACGCGGACCCGTTCGCCGCGATGACCGATCCGAAGTGGCGAGCGGGAAACCCCACGGTCGACACCCCGATCGGCCCCGACGAGATCGCCACCGCCACCGCCGACCTGGAGTGCAAGCTCACCGGCAACACGGTCGGAGTGGTCACGGCCGTCCAGGCCGCCTACGACCGGCGGTACATCGACTCCCACGCCCAGCAACTCGCCGCCCGGGCGCAGAGGCTGGACGAGGCACTGCGCAAGGCCGCCCGACTGGCGGGCGGCTCCTGAATTCCCGTCAGACCGGCTGGAGACCGTCGAGCCGCCGCGTCAGCTCTTCCAGCGGCAGGCTCGGCACCGTCGCCAGCACCACCCCCGCCAGCCGCACCGCCGCCGGGGATCCCGAGCACGCCCGCAACAACGCCGCCCGCACCCCGGGCTCCCAGCTCCCGGGGTCGACACCGCCCAACAGCTCCAGCAGCAGCAGCGCCTCGGTGTCCGTCAGCCGGCCGGCCGACGGCGGCCCGGCCGGCCCCTCTGCCGCGCCGCGCGGATCCACCCCCGGACAGGCCGCCGCGACCAGCGCCGCCTCCTCCCGGCTCGCCACGCCCAGCGCCTGGACGATCCGCCGCAGCGAGTCCACCCGCGGGCGGGCCCGGCCGCGTTCGAGGTTCCCGATGGCCCGTGCGCTCAGCCCCGAGCGCTCGGCGAGTTCCTCCTGTGTCAACCCGGCCGCCTCACGCGTAGAACGCAGCAGCCCGCCAAAGTACTCCCGCCGCTCTTTCATCCCCGTCCCCCCGGAGGCAGCCACGTCCGATCTCACCTTAGGTAATCGATCGGACACCAGCCTCTGATATGACTTGAATCACAAGTCAATCCGCTCCGAACAAGGGCAACTTGGGCCCGCCCCGTCTCACATGGCGAGACCATCCCCATGAACGGGTAACCCGCAGAGAAGTTCCGGCCCAAGTTCCTGTTCATCAGGTCGCTCCCGAACCAGGATCGAAGCCGTGCGAACCGCTCCGGCGACCCGAAGGTCTGCTTCGCGGGTGACGGTGCGCTTTCCGTCACCATCTACGACGTCTACGCGGTGGACTCGGGCAACAACAGCGGCAAGTTCACCTACCTCACCCAGAGCGGGGCGGGGTACACATCCACCACGCCGTCCTGGTACTCCTGGACCTTCTCCCCCGGGTCCAGCTCACCGGCATCAACATCACCGGCCACTGATCGAGGCGTGTCGGTGGGCGCCGCGCCCTGCGACGCCCACCGACATGCCGTGGCCTCACCGAACGGCCTTGAGAGGAAGTCAGATGGTGGCCCGCTACCGAATCGTCGCCGCCGGGGCGCTCACAGCAGTGGCCGTCGGCTGCAGCAGTACCTCACAGCACGGATCCACAACGGCCGAGCCACCTGCACTGGGCCAGATACAGACCATCACCGACCCGACCCAGATCGTTCTCCCGACAGACCCCTATATGGTCACATCTGCCCAGATAAAGCAGGTGACACAGGCCCAGGACGCTGTCACAGCCGACTGCATGCGGGACTTCGGATTCACCGCCAAGCCAACCACCGTCCTCGGCGCGGACACCGCGGCCATGGCACGGCTGACCCGCAGCAGGCTGTACGGGTACTTCGACGTGGCCAAGGCCAAGACGCTCGGCTATGACCGCTTCGCGCAAACCGACCAGGCCAACCAGGACGCGGCCCAGGCACCGCCTGCGTCCGTGGCGGAGCAAACGGCGCTCTCCGGCAACGACCCGACCACTCGGCAGCCGGTGACCACCCTCAACGGCAAGCCTCTGCCACCCGGCGGGTGCTTTCAAAAAGGCCGCGACGCCCTCAAGGACGACAGCCTCCTCATCGACGACTCCGCCCTCCCGGAGGGAGGGCCGAAGATCCCCGTGAACGATCCCAGGATCGTCGAGGCGTACGCCGCATGGTCACAGTGCATGAAGAGCAAGGGGTTCGACTACAAGGACCCGATCGGCGCCATTGGCGACCAGAAGTGGAAGACCGGCCGGCCGGCCAACGGCTCAACGAACCCCGATGAGATCGCAGCGGCCACTGCGGACATCGACTGCAAGATCGCCAACAACACGGTCGGTGTCATCGTCGCCGTGCAGACCGCCTACGACAAGAAGTACATCGAGGCCAACGCGGCCAAGCTGACGGCGTACCGCCAGCAGACCGAGGATCTCGTCAGGAGGGCCGCCCACATCGCCTCCGGCGGCCAGGGCTGACTTCCGGACCACCCCCCTTACCTCCCACCGACAACCCATGGACGACACTCTCCCGTAGTGAAGTCCTCGGGGAGACAGCTTTGTTGATGACAGGCAAGAAGGCCGACCGACTGCGCGACGCCCACGCCGACGACACCGCCGCCCCGTCGCCGGGCCGTTCCCGGGCGGCACGGCGCAAGCGGGTGCTGCTGGCGGTGGCGGCGGGATCGGCGCTGGTCGCGGTCGGCGGGCTCGGGGCCGCGACACTGGTCAAGTCCCCGGCCGAGCGGGCCGCGCGGACCGCTCCGCCGGCGAACAGCCTGATCACCGCGCCGGTGACCAGCCAGGTGGTGAACCAGTCGGTGCCGACCCGCGGCGTGGTGTACCCGCCGACGCAGTACAACATCGTCCCGGCCGCCGCCTCCGCCGACGTCACCCAGCTGTACGTCTCGAAGCTGGGGGTGAAGACGGGCGACAGCGTGGCCAGCGGGAAGCCGCTGGCCGAGGTCTCCGGGCAGCCGCTCTTCGCGCTCAGGGGGCCGGTGCCCGCCTACCGCGACATCAAGCCCGGCAGCAACGGCCCGGACGTCACCGAACTCCAGGACGCGCTGGCCGAACTGGGGTATTCGAGCAGGCCCGACGAGAAGGGCAGCTACGGCCCCGGCACCGCGCAGGCGGTGAGCGACTTCTACCGCAAGCTCGGCTATCCCGTGCCCGTCACCGGCGCCACCACCCAACAGGCCGTCGACACCGCCCAGAAGGCGGTGGACGCGAGCCAGAAGGCCGTGGACTCGCTCACCGCCCAGAAGAAGGCGGGCGCCGCACCGCCCGCCGCTCCGCCGGGACCGGCTCAAACCGGTGCACCCCAGACCGGCGCACCCCAGCCCGGTACACCCCAGCCCGGTACACTCCAGCCCGGCATACCTCAGACCGGCGCCCCGGCCCCGACCGCCGGGCTCGACCTCGACCGGCAGATCGCCGACGCGAAGAAGCAGTTGACCGCCGACAAGGCCGCCCTCGCCAAGGCCGCCGCGGCGAACGGCCCGATGGTCCCCGCCGCACACGTGGTGTTCCTGCCCACGCTGCCGGCCGCCGTCACGGCGGTCAACGGCTCGGTCGGCTCGCCGGTCAACGGCACCCTGCTCTCGCTCACCAGCGGAGGCCTGAGCCTCACCGGGCAGCTGACCCCGGGTCAGGCCGCCGGGGTCAAGGCGGGGATGGCCGTGGAGATCCTCGTCGAGGACACCAACACCACGCTCACCGGCACGGTGGCCGAGGTCGGCGCCCCCACCACCACTCCCCCGGCCGGCAAGGTGATCACGCTCGGCGGAGCCGCCGCGGGCGGCGGCGCGGGCGCCGGCGGCACGGCCGGCGGGAACCCGGGAGCCGCCGGGGGCCAGCCCAACGCTCCTGGCAGCGGAGTGAGTTACACCCCGATCACGATCAGCCCGACCGCCCCGCTGCCGGCCACGCTGAACGGCAAGAACGTCCGCCTCACCGTCCTGAAGGACAAGGCCGGCGCCCCCGTGACGGCCGTCCCGGTGGCCGCGATCACCACCAACGCGGCCGGCCAGACCTCCGTCACCAAGGTGGACGCCGCCGGCACCCGGACGACCGTGCCGGTGACCACCGGGGTGACGGCCGACGGCATGGTCGCCGTGACCCCGGTCGCCGGGACCGAACTGAGGCCCGGCGACCAGGTGGTGGTCGGCAAGTGAACGACGGACCACCGGTCATCGCCCTCACCGGGGTCGGCCGCAGCTACCCGGGCGAGCCCCCGGTCACCGCGCTGCACCCGTCCGATCTCACCGTCCACCGCGGGGAGTACCTGTCGATCACCGGGCCGTCCGGCTCGGGCAAGTCCACCCTGCTGCACCTGCTCGGCCTGCTCGACACCCCCAGCCGGGGCCGGTACGAACTCGACGGCATCGACACCGGAAGCCTCCGTGACCGGGACCGTTCGACGCTGCGCGGCAGCCGGATCGGCTTCGTCTTCCAGTCCTTCCATCTGCTGCCCCACCGCACCGCCGAGGAGAACGTGGTCCTGGCCCAGGTCTACAACCGCACCCCGGCCCGGACCCGCCGGGCCACCGCGCTGGCGGCGCTGCGCCAGGTCGGCCTCGGTCACCGGACGGACGCGCTGCCCACCACCATGTCCGGCGGTGAGCGCCAGCGGGTCGCGATCGCCCGCGCCCTGGTCAACCGGCCCAGCCTGCTGCTCTGTGACGAGCCCACCGGCAATCTGGACTCGGCCAACGCCGCGGCGGTGCTCACCCAGTTCGACGAGCTGCACGCGCAGGGCTTCACCCTGGTGGTGATCACCCACGATCCGGTGGTCGCGGCCCGGGCCGGACGCCAGGTCGCCATCCGCGACGGCGTGCTCAGCGAAACCGGGACCACCGAACCCCCGGGCGCCGCCGCCCTGACCGCCGAAACCCCCTCCGCCGAAACCCCCGCCGCCGAAGCCGAGGTGCCGCTCTGATGGCCCGCGGCGTGCTGCCCGGGCCCGGCTCCCGGCTCGGCCTCAGGGACCTCGGCTCGGAGGCGGTCTCCGGCATCCTCCAGCGGCCCGGCCGCTCGGTGCTGACCATGCTCGGGACGGTGCTGGGCATCGGCGCCTTCGTCGCCGTCCTCGGCCTGACCGCGACGGCCTCCGGCCAGATCGGCGAACAGTTCAGTCTGACCAAGGCGACCACCGTCCAGGTGACCGACCGGCCCCGAACCGACGGCCTCGCCCCCGGCACCAACCCGCCGACGGACTTCCCGGCGGACGCGGACCGCCGGCTCGCCGCGATCGACGGCGTCCGGGCGGCCGGCGTCTGGTGGCCGGTGCCCGGCAACCTGACCGTCTCGACCCGCCCGAACGGCGAGAACGAGGGAACCGGCCTCACCGTGCTGGCCGCCACCCCCGGCGCCGTGGCGGCGATGGAACCCACCCTGGCCACCGGGGTCACCATGGACGACTTCGTCCAGAGGACCGCCCAGCCGGTGGTGCTGCTGAGCCAGGCCGCCGCCAAACGCCTCGGCGTCAGCCGGCTCGACTCCCAGCCGGCCGTCTTCGTCAACGGGATGCCGTACACGGTGATCGGCATCTACTCGGACGTCCAGCGGCAGCCCAACGCCCTGCTCGGCCTGGTGATCCCGGCCAGTACGGCGCTGGAGCGGTACGGCAACCCCGGCACCGAACCGGACCGCGCGGCCCAGGGCCTGGTCGCCACCCGGGTCGGCGCCGCCTCCGTGGTGGCCGCGCAGATCCCGCTCGCGCTGCGGCCGGACGCTCCGGACTCCTTCACCGTCGTCCCGCCACCCGACCCGCACAGCCTCCAGGACAAGGTGACCTCCGACCTGACCGGCCTCTTCCTGGCGCTGGCCGGGATCTGCCTGCTGGTCGGCGCGGTGGGCATCGCCAACACCACGCTGGTCGCCGTCCTGGAGCGCACCGAGGAGATCGGTCTGCGCCGCTCGCTGGGCGCCCGGACCGGGCACATCGCCGCCCAGTTCCTCACCGAGTCCACGGCCCTGGGCACCCTCGGCGGTCTGATCGGCACCGGCCTCGGCGTGGTCACCGTCGTCGCCGTCGCCGCCGCCCGCGACTGGACGGCCGTCCTCCAGCCCGCCGCCACCCTCCCGGCCCCGCTGGTCGGTACCGTGGTCGGTCTGCTGGCCGGCCTCTACCCGGCGGTGCGCGCCGCCCGCACCGACCCCCTGAAGGCGCTGCGCAGCGGCTGAGCCCGGCGAGGCACGGCGGAGAAGATCCGAACAGCACGAAGGGGGCCCGCCGGTGATGGCGGGCCCCCTTCGTGCTGAGGGTGGGTCAGGCGGCCTGTGCGGCAGGGGAGGAACTCATCCCGACGGGATCAGAACGCCTCCTCCGCGAGCTCCATGATCTCATTGTCGACGCCCTCGGCGATCAGCCGCTGCGGGGTGACGGTCGGCAGGACGTTCCTGGCGAAGAAGCGGGCGGCCGCGACCTTGCCCTGGTAGAACGACACGTCCTTGCCGTTGGCGCCGGACTCCAGCTTGGCCAGGGCCACCGCGGCCTGGCGCAGCAGCAGCCAGCCGATCACGACGTCACCGGAGACCATCAGCAGGCGGGTGGTGTTGAGGCCCACCTTGTACATGTTCCTGACGTCCTGCTCGACCGAGGTGAGGTCGGCCAGCAGCTTGCCGACGATGGCCTCCAGGTCGCCGGCGGCCTTGGCGAGCAGGGCGCGCTCGGCGGCCAGGGCGTCGCCGCCCTCGGCCGAGCCGAGGAACTTCTGGATCTGCTCGGACAGCGCGGTGAGCGCCTGCCCGCCGTCCCTGACGATCTTGCGGAAGAAGAAGTCCAGGCCCTGGATCGCGGTGGTGCCCTCGTAGAGGGTGTCGATCTTGGCGTCCCGGATGTACTGCTCGATCGGGTACTCCTGCAGGTAGCCGGAGCCGCCGAAGGTCTGCAGGGACTGGGCGAGCTGCTCGTAGGACCGCTCGGAGCCGTAGCCCTTGACGATCGGCAGCAGCAGGTCGTTCAGGCGCTCGGCGGCCTCGTCGGTCTCGCCGCGCAGGCGGGCGGCCAGCACGTCGTCCTGGGTGGAGGCGGTGAACAGGACCAGGGCGCGCATGCCTTCGGCGTACGCCTTCTGGGTGAGCAGCGAGCGGCGCACGTCGGGGTGGTGGGTGATGGTGACGCGCGGGGCGGCCTTGTCCCCGAACTGCGAGATGTCGGCGCCCTGCACGCGCTCCTTGGCGTACTCCAGCGCGTTGAGGTAGCCGGTGGAGAGGGTGGCGATGGCCTTCGTGCCGACCATCATCCGGGCGAACTCGATGATCTTGAACATCTGGCGGATGCCGTCGACCGTCTCGCCGAGCAGCCAGCCCTTGGCGGGGTGCTTGGCGCCGAAGGTCATCTCGCAGGTGTTGGAGGCCTTGAGGCCCATCTTGTGCTCGACGTTGGTGGCGTAGACGCCGTTGCGCTCGCCGAGCTCGCCGGTCTCCCAGTCGAAGTCGAACTTGGGCACGATGTAGAGGCCGAGGCCCTTGGTGCCCGGCTTGCCGCCCTCGGGGCGGGCCAGCACCAGGTGGATGATGTTCTCGGACATGTCGTGCTCGCCCGAGGTGATGAAGCGCTTCACACCCTCGATGTGCCAGGAGCCGTCCTCCTGCTTGATCGCCTTGGTGCGGCCGGCGCCCACGTCCGAGCCGGCGTCGGGCTCGGTGAGCACCATGGTGGCGCCCCAGAGGCGCTCGGTCATCCGCTGGGCGACCTTACGCTGCTCCTCGGTGCCCTCGTCGTAGACGACACCGGCGAAGGCGGGGCCGGAGGAGTACATCCAGATCGCCGGGTTGGAGCCCAGCACCTGCTCGGCGTAGGCCCAGATCAGCGAGGACGGGGTGACCTGGCCGCCGATGCCCTCCGGGATGCCCAGGCGCCACCACTCGGCGGCCATGTAGGTGTCGTAGCTCTTCTTGAACGAGGCCGGAACCGGAGCGGTGCCGGTCTCAGGGTCGAAGACCGGCGGGTTGCGGTCGGCGTCGGCGAAGGACGCGGCGAGGTCGTTCTCGGCGAGGCGCGCGATCTCGCTCAGGATGTTCTTCGCGGTCTCGACGTCCATGTCCGCGAACGGTCCGGTGCCGTACACCTGCTCGCGGCCGAACACCTCGAAGAGGTTGAACTCCACGTCCCGCAGGTTGGACTTGTAGTGACCCATGGCCGTTTTCTCCGGTTCGTCGCTTCCGGGAGACCGCCGCGTTCGGGCGCCCCGTACCCACCAGTAAGCATCATGATGCTACCCAGCGGTAACTTGTTTCAAGCCCCTGGCGGTGAATCCGCTATGAACGTGGTCACGTCCCACAAGCCGGGACGACCACTCATTGTCAGGATCGACGCCCGCACGGGCGGGTGCGCTCCCGATAGCCTGTCCGTGTGTACGGATATGACCAGAACGCATACCCGGGCGACCCCTACCAGCAGCAGGCGGGTCCGCAGCCGGGCATGAACGGCATGCCCGGCCCCGGCCCGTACGGCGAGCAGCAGCAGGCGCCGCAGCAGTCCCTCTACCCCGAGCCGTCGCCGCCCTCACTGGCGGACGCGGTCCGGGCCTTCACCACCGGGTCGATGGCGGTGGAGGACTTCCAGGCCATCTTCATCACCTCCAGGGTGCACTGCCCGCGCGGCGACCGCCCCGGCTTCCTGGCGCTGCACAACACGCCGACCCCGGTGATCCCGATGTTCAGCTCCCTGAAGGAGCTGCGCCGCTACGCCGGCAAGGACTCCAAGCACTTCACCGTCACCGGCGCGGAGGTCCTCGACCTGCTGCCGACCGGGTACGGCTTCGCGCTGGACATGGAGGGCGAGCACCGGATGGTCTTCGACGCCAAGGCGGTGGAGCAGATGGTCGACTTCACCATGCGCCGCATGTACGGCTGATCCGCCGCGACGGGAGCCCAGGGACTCCCCCGTCACCACATGGTTCAAAATTCAACTTGCTTCTTGTTGAGGATTGAACTAATCTCGTGCATGCAGGCCACAAACTCCCGAAGGAGGCCGACATGCCCGCCGTGACCGTCGACAACCCGCTGACCCTCCCGCGCGTCGCCACCCCCGACCCCGCCGTCACGAGCGCCCGGCCGGTCCTCACCGTGGTCACCGCGCCCGAGGGCTACGAAGGCGAGGGCTTCCCGGTCCGCCGCGCCTTCGCCAAGATCAACACCAAGTACCTCGACCCGTTCATCATGATGGACCAGATGGGCGAGGTGGACTACGCGGCCGGGGAGCCGAAGGGGACCCCTTGGCATCCGCACCGCGGCTTCGAGACCGTCACCTACATCATTGACGGAACGTTCATCCACCGGGACTCGCACGGCGGCGGCGGCACCATCACCGACGGCGACACCCAGTGGATGACGGCCGGCTCCGGCCTGCTGCACATCGAGAGCCCGCCGGAGTCGCTGGTGATGTCCGGCGGCCTCTTCCACGGCCTCCAGCTGTGGGTGAACCTGCCCGCCTCGGACAAGATGATCGCCCCGAAGTACCAGGACATCCGCGGCGGCAGCGTCAAGCTGCTCAGCACCGAGGACGGCGGCGCGCTCCTGCGCGTCATCGCCGGCGAGCTGGACGGCCACCAGGGCCCCGGCACCACCTTCACCCCGATCACCATGATCCACGCCTCGATCAGCCCCGGCGCCCAGATCACCCTCCCCTGGCGCTCCGACTTCAACGCCCTCGCCTACGGCCTCGCCGGCAACGGCTCGGCCGGCACCGAGCACCGCCCCTTCCACCGCGGCCAGGCCGTCGTCTTCGGCGACGGCGACTCGATCACCATCCGCGCCGACGAGAAGCAGGACTCCCGCGACAACAACTTCGAGGTCGTCCTCCTCGGCGGCCTCCCGATCCGCGAACCCGTCGCCCACTACGGCCCGTTCGTCATGAACAGCCACCGCGAGCTCCAGCAGGCCATGGAGGACTTCCAGGCCGGCCGCCTCGGCACCATCCCCGCCGACGGCCACTGAGGGCTCCGGAGCCGGAACGGCGGAGCGGCGTACCGGTTCTACTGGTACGCCGCTCCGTCGTGTGCGGGCGTCCCGTGCACGACGAACTACCGGGAAGTGGTAGCGGAGATCCATCCTGACCTGGCTCAATAGCAGGATGGAGATCGGCGAGAAGTGGGCCTACCGAGCCCAGCCCAAGTTGCTCGGCAGTGCGGTCCGTCAAGTGGAGATCGTCCGTGTCGGCGGCCCACGCCGTTCCTCGCAGGTGCATGTCCGGTTCCTCGAAGGCGAGGATGCCGGTCTACAGGACTGGGTCACTCCGGCATCCCTGGTCTCGCCATGGGACGGCGTCGCGGCCTTCCAGGCCGATGACAATGCCGAACTCGCCCTGGCCGAGGCGTCCCGGCAGGTGCGGAAGACTGTGGAGTTCGAGACCGCCCGGATGGTTCTCGGCTTCGTCCGGCCCAAGAGCCGATTGCGACTGCGCACGACCGTGGCCGATGCCGGTGTTCTGGAGTTCACCTCTCTGGCCGCCGTCGCCGAGCAGTTCGGGCTCGATGCTGCCGCGCTCCGGGCCGACCCGATGCTGTATGAGAACCGGACCGGCCTGTTCCTGGCAGGCTGGCCGGTCACCGAGCGAATCGCCCGGCGCGCCGCAGAGGTCCTGGCCGAGGACCTCCTCCCGGAGGTCGAACGCAGGCAGGAAGTTCTCGACCGAGACCGTGCGCAGCCCTCATGGCAATCGTGGAACCGCCGCGACGACCGGAAGCTGCAGGCCGAGGACGACATGCTCCGGACCGTCCGGGAGTGGTGCGGCCAAGATCGGGTCGACCGCTTCGATGAGTTGCTTGCTCTGCGGGCCGAAGTCGAGCGACTCGGAACGATCGTCGAACGGGCGCTGAAAGCGCTGCGCGATCGGGGACACGGCGTCATCGCCTCCACCATTGAGCGCGACCTTGGGGTCCGGGCCTCCACCCTTGGTCCCGAGGTCCGGCGCTGACACCACGCCACGGATCGGTCTGCTGCCGTGACACGGCGGGCTCGGCGGGCGCCACCTCCTTCTCCGGCCGGTGCGGGTTCCACCCGTCGAGGAAGGGGCGAAGCTCATCACCGGTGGGCTCGGTGTCGAAGACCTCGACGCCGAGTCCGCTCCGGGGAGCCGTCGGATCGATCCGGTCTGCCTCGGCCCTTCCCCAGGCGGACCATTCCCGGAATCGTTGCGCCTCCACCGCGTCGGCCCGGCTGGCGGCTTCGTCCAGCGCAGCGCAGAACTCCCTGATCTCGCGCGCGCCTTGCCAGCGTTCCAGAGCTGACCCGAACCTCTCCAGGCGTGACGCCTCCGCGGCCTTGCCCCGGGCTGCGGCAACGACGGCTTCCCAGTCCCGCTGCCTGCGCGCCTTCTCCTCGGCGGCCAGCCGCCGTCGCTCGGCCTCGGCCCTCTCCCGTTCCTCCCCCAGTCGGCGTTGCTCGGCCTCGCGCTCCAGTCGGAGGCGCTCCTGTTCCTCGGCGCGTGCCTTCAGCGCCCGGAAGAGCGATGTGATCTGCTCCTCCAACAGCCGCTTCGGCGAGTCGGCGCAGTCCTTCTTCCAGCCGCCGCCGTATCCGTAACCGCCGGCATGCGTCTCCACCAGCTGAAGGTCGAGCTCGCCGGACGGCTCGGATCGGTAGGCCGGAGTCACCCGCTGCCAGTCGTACGTCTTGCGCCGTCCATTGGCCCGGGGCACGAACTGGACCTGCTTTTGCCGCTCCTTGAAGCTCAACTCCCATGTCCTGCCGTGGACCGAGAGCAGTGGCCGCGGCTGTTTCCGCTTCTTGGAGATCGTCACGTCACCATGGCGTGCCAGCGCCTCCTGGGCGATGAGGCGGACGATCGACAGGACGCGAGGGAGCACCTCCTCGGAGATCTCGAAGGCGCTGTGGTCTGCCGTCAGAGCTGCGATCACATCGTCCACGTCCGTGATGACCCGGCTGCGCTGGAGCCGGATCCGGTTCCACTCGGTCTCGTCCAGCCCGTTGTCGCGTAGCAGACCGAGGAAGAAGTCACCCTTCTCCCGGCCGCTGTACTTCAGCTGGTAGCCGTCGGGCGCGCATGTACGAGCCGCGTCGAAGGCCCGGCGCAGCCTGGCCCGTTCCTCCGGCGACGGGTCGGAGATCTTCAGGATTCCCCCTGCCTGCTGGACCTGTTCGATCAGTGCCTGACCGTTCGCCGCCCTGGATTCCTTCGGTGTCTTCGGTTGCTGTCGCACTGTCGGCGTCTGGGCGCCTGCCTGGGCTTCCGGCGGGCCCGCCTCCGCAGATCTGCTCTGGGGCGCCGGGCCAGCGAGGCCCTTGGCCTTGGTCACGGGCTTGGGTGCCGCAGCCGGGCGATCCGGATGATGCCCGTGCTCCAGGTAGAACCGGCCTGCATCGGTGATCTCCGCCCGCCACTTCACCCCTTCGCCCTTCGGCATGGCAATGAGGCCGCGCCCCTTCAAGGCACGAGCGGTAAGGGCGAGCTCAGGCTCACCAGAAGTGACCGGGCTCCCACTCCCACCGATGCGGGCAAGAAGACCGAGCTGACGCTCATTGAGCGGTGACCAACGAAGCATGTTGCCGTCGTACCCCATCAGCATCAGCGGAGACAACTGCGTCGCCCCAGGAACCGGGCTCGGTGCTGCCTCCGCAGCCAGGAGACGTCATCAGCGCAAGGGCCGGAATGCCGGAGCCGCCATGGCTTCACCCCTCAACGCGATACGTTGGCACTTCCGATTCCAAGATCGGGCACGGTGGCTGCACAGACGTCGAAGCGGAAGGGTTGGGATGGCAACGTGGGCGAGGACCTGAAGCACTGGGTTCGCGTACCGGTGGGGCCTGACGCGGCCCGATGGGCCACCCGCGGGCGGTGCCGACGGGTCCTGCTGGTCGTCCACAACGTGACGTCCGCGACGCGGCTGCTCGATGTGCTTCCGCTGTTCCGCGACGATCTGCGCCTTCAACTGCTGGCCACCTGTACCGGGTCTTCCCCATTCCAGTCCGGTGTGACAGAGCTGCTCGCATCGACGGGCATTTCGGTACTGCCCTGGGAACAAGCGATGTCGACTCCTGTGGACTTGGCCATATCGGCAAGCTTCGGCGGCCAACTTGCCGGTATTAAGGGAAAGTTGACCGTCCTATCTCACGGTGTCGGATATAATAAGAAGCTGGCCACGCCGGACGCCGGACGCCGGACGCCGGACGCCGGACGCCGGACGCCGGACGCCGGACGCCGGACGCCGGACGCCGGACGCCGGACGCCGGACGCCGTCTTCGGGCTCGGGCCCGAGTGGATCCTCACCTCGGAAGGCGTCCCGATCGCGGACGCCATGGTCTTCTCCCACCCCGAGCAGATCGACCGACTCGCCGAGTCCTGCCCCACGGCCCTGTCGACCGCCGTCCTGGCTGGCGACCCCTGCTTCGACCGCATCCTCGCCGCCCGGCACCACCGCGACCGCTACCGCAGGGCCCTGGGAGTCCGTCCCGGGCAGCGTCTCGTCCTGCTGAACTCCACCTGGAACCCGACCTCACTCTTCGGCGACTCCGGCCCCGAGGACGTCCTCCCACTCCTACTACCCAGGCTGACGTCCGAGCTCCCCGCCGACGAGTACCGGGTCGCAGCCGTCCTCCACCCAAACATCTGGCACGGCCACGGCCCCGGCCAGGTCCGCCTCTGGCTGGACAAGGCCCGTCGAGCCGGGCTCGCCCTCGTCGACCCGCTCGAAGGCTGGCGCCAGGCCCTGATCGCCGCGGACGTGGTCCTCGGCGACTTCGGTTCGGTCAGCTACTACGCCGCCGCCTGCGGCACGCCGGTCCTGCTGGGCGCCGCCGACCCGGAGGCACTCGGACCCAAGTCCCCCGTGGCGGCGTTCGTCCGGGACGCGCCCCGCCTCGATCCGTACAGCGCGCTGCCGCCCCAACTGGACGAACTGGTGGCCGAACACCGTCCCCTCGCAGGGCCGGCCACGCTGACCAGCTCGGTGCCGGGAGAGTCGGCAGCCCTGCTGCGCGACCTCTTCTACCGGATGATCGGCATCCCCGAACCGGCCGCCCCGGCAGTGCTCGACCCGCTGCCGCTGCCACCGTACGAGCCGCCGCTCCGCACAGCGCCCTTGCGCGTCCTGACCCGCGCCACCGCGGACGACACCATCGCCGTCCAGCGCTTCGCCGAGCCCCGGTACGAACCCGACGACGCCGAAGGCGAGGGCCACCTCGCCGTGCACGAGGAAACCATCGATCCCGGCGCGCTGACGATTGCCGATGTGATCCTCCGGTACGGCGCGGCCGACGACCCCCGGTTCGACTCACCTCACGAGTGGGCGGCCGACGTCCTCGACCGGTACCGTTCCGCCTCGCTCGCCGCCTACGTCACCAGCCCTCACGAATGCGAGGTGCTGCACCGCGGCGGACTGCGGTACAAGCTAACCTCCGACACCGCCGGAGACCCGGCCGCGCACGCCTCAGCGCTCTACGCCCGGCTGCACACCGGCCCGCCGATCGTGACACCGGAGGACACCACCCTGACCGTCAAGACCGGCAGCCACCTCGCGCGAGTGCACGTCACGGTTGTTCGGGAAGACACTGAGCACGCAGCCCGGCCAGGTAGGTGAGATGGATGGTGGCGTTCTCCCGGCTCAGCAGCGCGACGGCCTCGTCGATCAGGGGAAGCGCCCCGACGTGATCGACCACGTCGAGGTGAAGCTCCGCGAGATCCGTCAACACCCGGGCGGTGTTGTAGCGCTCGCCGCTGCCACGGAAGAACTCCCGTGCCGTGGTGAGCCTCTGCTCCGACTCCTCGAACCGGCCAAGGCCTCGTAGCGCCCGCCCCCGGTGCCGGTGCAGCAGCGCACGGGCCCGCGGCACGTCGGCGGCACCGTCGCCAGCCGGGCCGATCCCATCCAGCAGTCTGTCCGCCTCCTCGAAGCACTCCAAGGCCGACCGGAACCGCCACTGGCGCAGCCGCAGCAGCCCCAGCGACTCGACCGCCGTCGCCCGGCCGCGGGCGTGCCCGGCCCTGGCCTCGTCGTCCGCAGCGGTCAGCAGCTCACGCTCGGCCTCCTCGTCCTGCCGCAACTCCATCAGCGCGAAGGCCAGTTGGGTGTGCATCCGGCCCGCCGTCCGGGTGCCCGGGCAGTGCCGGCCGGCAGTACGGGCCCCGGCCCTCAGCGCGGGCAGCAGGGCATCGTGGCAACCCGCCTTGAGCTGGACGGCCCAGAGCGCCTCCACCAGCTGGCAGACGGTATCGAAGCGGCCGAACTCCTCGGCGGCGAGTACGGCTTCCACCAGGTTGCCCGACTCGGCCACCAGCGCGGCGACCGCCGCGCCCTCGTCCTCGTACGGGCCCGGCCCCAGCTCTGCGTACAGCGGGCCGAGGTGCCAACGCTCCTTCAGCGCCGCATAGTCCGCTCGGACGGCGAAGTGCAGGTACCAGTCCACGGCGCGGGCCACGGTCGCGGCACACCCCGCCAGGCCGTCCTCGCGGGCCGCCGCCTCCTCCGCGTGGGCGCGCACCGCCGGCCGGTACCGGTAGCGGCCGTCCCCGGTGCTCTCCAGCAGCTGGAGCTCCACCAGTTCGGCCAGGGCCGATTCCGCCTCGGCCTCCTGGACTTCGGCCATCGCCGCCACCGCGGCCGCGTTCAGCGAGGGCCACGGACACAGCGACCCGAGCCGGTAGATCCTCGCCGTCTCTGCCCCGAGACGCCGGTAGGCGTCCTCGGCCGCCGCCCGAACCGGGGGCAGCGGGCCGGCCGGGCTGCCGTTGCCGATCAGCCCGGTCGCCAGGTACGGGGCCGCGGCCCGCAGGGCGAACGGGGAGCCGGCACACCGCTCCAGCACCGAGGGAAGCGCGGCGCGGGCCGTCACCATGGCCGGTCGGCCCGCCAGGTCGGCCAGCAGCCGCTTGGCGTCCTTGTCGGACAACGGGCCGACCGGGATGGTGACCGCGTCCAGTCCGGTGAGCGGACGGCGGGCCACGATCAGGGTGAAGACTCCGGGCGCGGCCGTGATCAGCGGCTTGATCTGGGCCGCCGACTGCGCGTGGTCGAGCACGACCAGCAGTCGCCGATTGGAGAGCAGGGAGCGGAAGAGGTCGACCCGGTCCTCCAAGGCGGGCGGAACGTACTCCGCCGGCACGCCCAAGCGCAGCAGGAAGTGCCGCAGGACCGTCGCGGCCGTCGGAGCGGTGCTCGCCGATCCGCCCCGCAGGTCCGCGTACAAGGTTCCGTCCGGGAACCGGCCGGCCGCGAGGCCGCCCCAGTGGAAGGCGAGCGCGCTGGTACCGATCCCCGACGGGCCGTGCAGGACGGCCACCTTCGGGAGACCGTCGGGCTTCCGCTCTGCCTCACGGTCCAGCAGCGTCAACGGCCCCTTCCGGTCGGTGAAGAAGCGGGCCGAGGCCGGCAGCAGCCGCGGCACCCCGTGCGCCGCCGCCCCACCGGCGCCCTTCCCGCTCATCACGGCGGCGAGCGCCCTGGCCTGCTCGGGGCTGCGCATCGCCTCCGCCATAAGCAGCCCCGCCACGGACTCCCGCTCGGCCTGCCCGACCGGCGCCGACACCTCCCGCCCCACCGCCCGGGCCACCAGCCCGCCGACCGTCTCCCAGGCCCGCTTCCCCGCCTCGTTGGCCATCCCCGCGCCGGCCGCGCCCAGGAAAGCCGTCACCATCGACAACGACAACGGATCCACCGCACCCACCCCCCGGTCCTTCGTGGGGCAAGGTTCACCACTGCCCCAGCCTGTTGCGTCCGGCCCAACGGTAGCCTGCCGAAGCAAGCAGTCGAAGGAACGCGGGCCGCCGATACGGCAGAGAGGATCCTGCTCCGCGACGCGCCCAGAACTCCGCCGGGCGTTCCTCTGTCGGTGTCAGGCCTACCTGCGAAGCTCTGCCCATGTCAGCAAACATCGCCCTCGAACTGACCTTTTACTGCGTCAGCATCTACCTGCTCTTCGCCATGTTCTCCGTGAGCTCTGCGTGGATCAGCGGGCCTCGCGTGCCCGGCAACTGGCTCCGCCGTCTGCGCCCTCTCGATTCCCTTCTCCGTTCCATGGCTCGCAGACGCGCGCAGACTGCTCGCCGCCTCCTGGAGGACAGCGGGGTGAGTGCCGACAAACTCCCCGATGTCGCCTTGCTGGAACGAGTCATCGCCGACCGGTCACGGTCCTTGGTCGGCATGGGTGTGGTCTGGGCTCCCCCACTCCTTGCTTCGTTCGCCATGTGGCTGGGTCTTTCCATTGGCGACCCGGATCACCATGCCTTCAAGAGCACTGCGCCCCTGCTTCCTTGGGGCTTGCTCTTCCTCTCCCTGTGCCTCGCCGAGGCAGACCGCAGAGCAACCACGCGTTCCGTTCCGAGGGAGTGGACGGTTCACACGGCCCTGGCTGCTCTGGAGAGTTGCACCGAGGACAAGCCTGAGCGTCGCGGCCGAACTGCGGACGGTTCTGTGTCCAAGGCCATGGGTGAGCTCTGTTCGACCCTGGAACGTCAAGCACGCTTCGTGCCGAAGGATGCCGATCACATCCTCCGACAGCGGGTCCGGGACCGCGCCTACCTGATCGTCCGCAATGTGCAGGCAGCCAAGATCCGGCTGCTGTCCGAAGACACTGTGGCCCGGACTGACCTGGCCAGGATCCTGGCGTCCGTCCTCCGGCACGCAACCCGGCCAGCCAACGTGATCGGCGCCACCGTGAAGCTCGCCGACGATGAGGTCCTGAGCGACGACCCTGCGTGGCACCGGGACTCACGCCCTGCCTCCGCGATGACCAGCGCGATCGGCAACCTGGCCTTGGTCGCGGCACTTGTCGGCACAGGCGTAGCCATCAATCTCATCGGACTGCCCGACGTGGTGGCGACCCCCATCGTCTCAGTGATCACTGTGGCGGGTGCCCTCGTCCTGAGGAAACTACGCATTCCGACAACGGCGGAGAGCCCTTCAACGGCCGCCCAAACTGACCAGCCCGGCACCCCGGCGGAACACACTGAGGTTCCACGACAGGATGTTCCGCCAACGCGGATCGAGAGGTGACCTGTCTCCGCCGCCCCGCCGGCGCAGGCGCCGGCAGATGAGTCCGGATCCGGCAGTGCCGGAATTCGTCAGCCGAAGGCGGCTCACAGCCCGAGCAGCGTACCTATCCGGCGACGCGCGTCAGCACGGTTTCCCAATCTAGATCCAGTCGCTCGATGGCAGATGCAAGAGTCACGAATGCGTCGATTCCCGCTACCTACGGAGCGATATGCCGGACAATGTCTTCCTCGCCAGCTTCCCTGCGCAGGCATCAGTGCCACCTCGCCCGACTTCCGGTGCAAAGGCCGTCCTGTCGGGCGCTCAGCCCTGCACCGAGATGCTCGGCTGCATCATGGATCACTCGGACCCGGCCAGCTATGTGGTTCCGTGCAACCAGTTCGACCACCACGGACCTGAGCACACGATCCGTGATCCTTCCGGATATCCGGTCTTCACCGTCCGTCGCACCTGGCTGGCAGCGGAAGGCTGCGAACCGATCATCGAAGGCTGGGGCTACGGCGCCAGCCTGGAGATGAACCAGGCCGGGGCTCATGACTTCGCCGCACAACTACGCGACCAAGCCTCCCGGATCGACGAAGAGGCCGAGCGCCTCGCCGCCGCCCACTCCCCGCGAGCCACCGACGGCTGCGGTGCTCATCCGTGGTGCGTGAAGGGCACCGCACCGCACGCGGACTGCGAGGGGACAGAGATCACCCTTGAGGCCGTCGACTCCCTTAACCCCGGCCAAGGTGGGCCCTATCTCAGCGCGCGCCTGGCAACCTACGACGGCGTACCGACCTGTGGGATGCTCCTCGACAACTGGACGGACCTCAACGCCGCCGACCTCCGTCGAGTGATCGACGACATCGAGACCTACCTCCCGAAGCTGCGGATCGTCGCTGCGCAGCTTGCTGACGCTGAGATCCGGAGTTCGGCTACTCAAGGAATCTCGGCTTGAGCGCTCGGTTGTCGGCACCTACGGGATCGAGAGCCCTCTCGAAGACAACCGAGCCAGGCCAACGGAAAGGGCGGCTCGACTTCGGCGGGCCCGACAACACCCCAGGAGGCCATCCGGCTGTCGGCGGCGGCCTGCGGGCCGGCGCCGACGTCCTCAGCGCCGCGCTGATTACCGCCGCGCTGATGCTCGGCATCTACACCATCGTCGGCACCGGCGAGCACGGCTGAGGCTCCGCCCGCACCCTCGCCTCGGCGCGCTCTCGCTCGCCCTGCTGGCCGGCTTCCTGCTCCGCCAGGCCAGGACCGCCCAACCCCTGCTCCCGCTGCGGATGTTCCGTTCACGCGAGGTCTCCGGCGCCAACGCCGTGCAGGTGCTGACGATCTCCGCTCTGTTCGCCTTCCAGATCCTGGTCGCGCTCTACCTCCAGATCGTCCGCGGCTATGCGCCGCCGCGATTGGCCTCGCGCTACTCCCGGCCGCGCTCACCATCGGCACCGTCTCGCTCGCGCTGTCCGCCCGGCTGAACGCCTGCTTCAGCGAGCGCCCGATGCTGCTGACCGGGCTGGTGCTGCTGGTCGCCGCCCTGGCGCTGCTGACCCGGCTGCCCGCGGACGGGAGCTACATCCTCGACCTGCCGCCCACGATGCTGCTCGCGGCCGGCTTCGGCCTGACGATCTCGGCGCTCACCGTGCTCGGCATGTCGGGCGCGGGACCGGCAGACGCGGGCACCGCTTCCGGCTTCTCCAACACCACCCAGCAGGTCGGCGGCGCGCTCGGGGTCGCTGTCCTCACCACCCTCGCCGACGGCCGTACAGGGCCCTCGCGGCGGCCGGGCACCCGGCGGGCGAGGCGCTCACAGCCGTGTTCCGGCTCGCCTTAGCGGTGTCCACGGACCTGCTGACGGTGGCTCTGCTGCCTGCCGCCACGGTCCTGCGCCCGACCGGAGGGCCGCAGTTGGAGCCAGACCAGCAAGCCTTGCCTCGGCCCGCGTTCGGCGCGGCCCGGGGAGCCCGGCGTCACGGCCAGACCAGGCAGTACAGCTGGTGCCCGCCTCGTCCAGCCGGTTGGCGAAGTCCTGCCGCTCGTGCAGCTATTGGTCCCCGCAAGCCCGCAACCTGCGCTTTTGTTGCCAAAGTGCCACTGACCAGCGAAAACTACCTTCAGTGGTTGACGCTGGTCAGCGGCGTTTTCCACCCTCATGTGCCCTGGATGTGCCCTCGCTTCGCGCCGGTTTTCAGCGCCTTGCGAGGAGGCCGAGACCGCTGATCGGCAGGTCAGCCGGCGGCGGGCGAGCCGCTGCTGCTGCTGCGGTCGTCGAGGACGATGTGCGGCTGCTGCAGGCGGTCGCTGCCGACCTCCTCGTCAGCGGGTCGGGTGCTGTTGATGACGGCGGCGATGCGCTCGTAGCTGGTGACGGCGAGGGTCCAGGTCTCGATGCCGGTGTCCTTGCCGAGGCCGCCGCACACGGTCTCCCGGAGCGCGTTGAGAAGGGCGAGGGTGCTGCGGCCGGAGAGGATCGTGTCCTCGTTGCTGTCGTTGGCCGGCTTCGAGAAGTGGTCGGTGCCTTCGACCTGAGCAGCCAGGAAGTCCCAGGTCTCGGGGTGGCAGGAGATCGCGACGGTCTTCACCGCGGCGGCCTTGCGGAGAGTGTTGACGTGGTTCTCCCAGACGAAGGGCTCCGGGATCAGGCCGGACACGTCGTTGGCGCAACTGCTCGGGAGATCGTCGACTGCTGCCTGCTCCTGTGCGACTGCATCCGTACGCTCGGGTTCGACCTCCGTGTCCTGCACCGTGGCGACGGAGGGGCACAGGAGATCTGCGAGCTGAGCAACGACCTCGGTTGCGATCAGCCGTGCCTGGCCCTCCGGAGGGCTGGTGGCGGTGGTCGGCTGGGGTTCGGGCGCTTCTGCGGGCTGCGCTTCCGGTTCGGGTGCGGAAGGCTCCGGAAGGGCACCCTGGTGCTCGGCGAGCTTGGCGGCCACCTCGGCGGCGATCTGGCTGAGCTGGTCCTTCGTGAGAGCGTTCGGGGTAACCGGCGTGTGGTCGGCGGGGGTGGTCTCGGACACGGTCGTCTCCTCGCTGTCGGATTCCGCGGCCTCGCCGGTCACGGTGGGGGTGGCCGACTCTGCGGCCTGTTCGGATGCCGGGGGCTCGGCGCTGGGAAGCTCGGTGATGTCGACGGGACCGTCCCTGTCGTCGTCGCCGGGAGGGTGAACGGCGTCGTTCTGGTCGTCCGCCTCCGAGGAGGTTCCCGCGGGCTGGCTTACGGCCTCGGGGGAGTCAATGGAGGACCGAGGCGGCTCGTCGTGGCCGACTCCCAAGGAGGATCGGCTGCTGTCTTGCAGGGCGCTGAGCTCAGCCCGCAGGTTGCCCAGCTGGCGGTGGAGGCTGCGGTTGTCCTGATGGGCGCGGCTGGCTTCCTGCTGTTCCCGGGCGATCGCCTCGAAGAACTCGTCGCGGTGTTCACTCAGGCCGGCCGCCAGCGTGGCGCTGAGTTCGGTCCGCAGGTTGTCAGTGTTGTTGCGGATCTCCTCCAGGCCGGCCTGCAGGGCCGCCCCGACCTCTACACGCAGCAGTTCGACCTGATGGGCGGTGCCCCTCGCCATATTCCCTCCCGATCTCGCGCGCCTGTCGGGCTCGCGGCGGGTACAGCGTGGCGGCAAGGGCCAGTGCGTGATGAGGAGATGGCGGGGACTGTCGAGATCGTATCGATTACTGTCTGAGATCAGATCATCACGCTGGAGCCGTGGTTCGCCAGTTCGATCCGCGCCTTCTCCGGAGCGAAGCGCTGTACTCCTGTGCGCCTCGCCATTACGACTCGAACAGGGTCGGCTGGTTCCAGGGCGAGGCTATGGGTTGCCCTTGAGGGCCGA
This sequence comes from Kitasatospora sp. NPDC092286, assembly GCF_044755565.1. NCBI lineage: Bacteria > Bacillati > Actinomycetota > Actinomycetes > Kitasatosporales > Streptomycetaceae > Kitasatospora > Kitasatospora sp. NPDC092286. Next base: position 61,115 of record NZ_JBIVRD010000011.1, read on the forward strand.
GTAGGCGTACCAGTTGGTCGGCTTCGTGTTCGGTGAGGTCGGAGAGGAGGCGCGCCGTTGTGCCGATGAGTTCATCAAGGGGAACGTGGCTGCGGGCACCTCGTGCACTGGCCAAGCGGTAGGTGAAGCTGCAGTGCAAGACCGCGCCGGACGGTGTTGGCGCATCCGCCTCGATGACCGCCTCAGCCCGGCCCAGCGCCTCGCTGATGCCGGCGAGCTGGGAGTCGTGAACGACATTGTCTCCAGGGCTGTCGTAACCGATGCGGCGATCGGTGACGAGCATACGGATCGACGTAAGCGGGACGGAGAACCGGTCGGCCCGGGCGCGCACTTCGTCCAGAGTGGGCTCGTCGTACCTTTCGGTCGTGTCGAGATCCTTCTGCGTCTGGGCGACGTACGCCCGAAAGCGCGACATCTGCAGAACGAGGTTGCCGTGATCCACTGCCCAGCGCCAAGGGCCAATCGGCGCGTTGGACGTGCTCCCCGGAGCAAGCACGCAAACGTGGCTCTGCCACTGCTGAGCCGCCGGCCGCATGAGGTGCTGAAGGTTCTCCGGGTCACGGACCGGTGTGCGGAGTAGGAGCGGCAGGCTGATCAAGGGAAGCAGGCGACCCCAGAAGCCGCTGTCAGGAATCTCCTCAGCACTGAGAAGGTAAGCGAGGGTGGATTCGTCCAGACGGCCGGAGCGTCGAAGCGTGCCCGGGAAACTGGCCAGGGTGGAGCCTCCGCCCTGCCACAGAGCAGCCATGAAGGCCGTCATCCGGTCCGCGACCAAGGGCACCATCCGGGCGGATACCGCTTCCACTGCCACACGCGTCGGTGCGACATCTCCTTCACGGGCAGCTTCCACGCCGGTGACGACAGCGCTCCTGAACCGGGTGATCGCAGGGCCGTCCAGGGCGCCATGCCCGCCTTCGATCACCGAGCTGGAGATGAGCCGAGGGACGCTCGGGGTGTCCTGGGTGGGAACCAGCTCACCGAAGGCCGGAGTGTCAAGAAGCAGAGTTTGGTGTTCGGTGGCTGACGGTTGGAGATCTGCCGCCGCACGGGACGCTTCGAGCTGCCCCAGGGACACGATCATCGGTCGGTCCTTGGTCTGCAGCCGAGCGATGTCGTCCTGGAGCTCCGCCGGGTTGGCCGTTGTCCGGAGATAGACGTGTCGGTCTGGGGTGCGGGTCGCCTGCGGCCAGCGGATCACCATGTCCGGGGCGTAGGTGTGGTTGAAGAAGCCCGTCGCGATGACCTCGGCCCGGGGGTCCATCCGGCGCAGTTGGTGCCCGATGATCTCCTTGACCCGGCCGAAGGGCTGCCTTGGGTCCGTGTCGTCGAGCGCGGCCATGATCGCCCGCGATGCCTGATTCACCACTGCTCTCCCTTGCGGATCAGTTCGGCAGCCACGATGGCTTCCCAGTCCTTGAGGGGGACCAGCGTCTCCTGCTTCTCTGACAGCACGATCAGCCACAGCCGCGACGCGACCATCGCAACGATCTCGGGGTCGATCACCGCCTCAGCGGCAGCTCGGTCAGCCGTTCCGAAGACGCGGTCGTGGTGGAGCAGAACCGCCGTCTCGACATGCTTCGGCGAGTCCAACTGCGACCAGGTGTTGGCGCGGAAGGGAGCCCATGTGATCCACATGAGGTGATCACTCAGAAGATGGCCGTTCTGGCACGCGACGTAACACTTCGCAACGAACTCGTCGAACTGATTTCCCTGGTCGCTGGGCTGCTGGTAGTTCTTCACCTCGGCACAGAACATGTCCCCGTGGTAGGGAGCGCCGCGCATGGCGCCTCCCAGGTCGAAGGAGAACGTCTGCCCGCCATGAGGCCATGCCAGAGTCAGCCGTCGGGCGCACGACGGCGAGTCGGTGTTCGCATACGCGCCCGAGATTCTCATGGTGCCCTCAAGCCACATCTTTGCCCGGCGGGCGCCTGAGAATCCTTTGAGGTGGGCGTCTTCCCCCACTGCCACGTTGATCAGCGTAGAGGACTCCAGCAGCTCACACCACGGGCGGGGCACTGGAACGGCTGCTCTCAAGGTCCGATTGGCAGCGACCAGTGCTGTCGCCTGAGGCGCGTGTAGGGCTGGGTTGGCTCGCCGAGACAATCCTCGACGAGCCGCGTCATGCCGCAGTCGGCTCCTAGCCGTAGCGAGAGAAGGTGGGACCGCCATTACGGTAGGCGGCGAGTGCTTGTACAGCTGTGGGGAACGCCGGCTCGGGGAGGTCGCTGGCGGGAACCCAACGGGCGGTGAGGTGGTTGTCGGGTTCGGTGTTGGTGAGGGCGCCGGCCCACTTGTCGGTGGCAACGACGAAGAGAACGAAATGATCGACCTGGTCCCAGCCCGGTGCGACGTGAACGAAGTGGAGGTCGGCAGGGTCGACGAGCAGGCCGGTTTCCTCCTTGAGCTCGCGGGCGGCGGCCTCGTCGAGGGCTTCGCCGGGCTCGGCCTCGCCAGCCGCAATTCCCCCACTGGACAGAGTCTGGCTGGGGAATCCCGGAGTGCTCATCCACGAAGGCGCCTCCTCGATGCTGCTGGTATGTGCGTTTGTGCTTCCACGGTCTCTCCCGTGCCTTCAGGGCAGGAGCCAGGAGCAATGGCGCTCGCCCGGCATGGCCATGACTGCCGGAGTAGATTGATTCGTAGACGGCACACAGAGCCGCCATGGGTTGTTATTGCTTCTGGCAGCCGGGACGGCAGACGAGCGGGTAGGTGCCCGCTCGACAGCACGTGCGCGGCACGGGTGAGGAGGCGCCTCGTGGCAACCTTGACACTTCCCACGGGCTACACGAACGCTGAGTGGGAGCCGATTGTTCGCAAGGGCCGGAAGCTGGTCAAACAGAGGAGCAGCATTCAGTTCGATCTAGGCGATCTCGTGATCAACGCGTTGGTCGGCCATCCCCGAGGTCACGGCGAGGTGGGGCAGGTCATTGAGCTGCTCGCCCACCAGATTGGTGTCAACGAGGCCACCCTGCGTCGGTACTACTCGGTGGCCTCGCAGTGGCCTGAGGAGAAGCGGCGCCCGGATGTCTGCTTCACCGTCCACGAAGAACTCGCACGGGTGCGAAGTCGGTTTATCTTGATCCGGAAGGACCCGTATGACCCGTTCTCGAAAGAGAACCGGTGGACGGTCAACGAAGCGCAGCGTATCGGCAGAACCATGCCCCTGACGCCGACGAACTCGGAAGAGCGGCTGGCGAAGACGCGGCGACTGCTGCACAGCGACGAGGATGCTGCTGAGGCCGTGAAGGAGATGATCGCCCGGCCTGAGGTGCGCAGTCGGGTCGTGGCCGACCCTCATTCGCGCAACATGCTGCGAGAGGCACAGCGAGAGCACTGGCGGCAGGTCGACCGCGAGATCGAAGCTGAGGAAGATCTTGCTTCGGTTGAAGAGGCCGAGGAGGTCGAGGAAGTCGTCGAGGAGACGGCCCTCCCAGGGGTCGGCAGAGAGGCGCCCCTGGAGATCCTCAGGCTGATCGGAAGCTTCGCATCGTTCTTCGTCTCCCTGCAGCGGATCATCCCCGAGATCCATGCCCAGGACTACAACGAGGACACGAAGGCAGCAGTGCTCGACAACGTCCACAAAGCGCGGATGCTCCTCGACTGGTGTGAGAGCGCAATCACGACAGGCCGCACCGACATGGACAAGGCACTGGCGAGCCTTCTGAAGGACGAGGAGGGCGAGTAGCCGCAGGCAGTGGCTGCTGCAACAACAGGGTCATCTGCCTGAAAGGCCACGCCCGGAAGGACGTTCGTCCGGGCGCCGGGCCACCAAGGGGTGACAACGGCAACTAAAAAGAAGGTGGCAGCCATGACCACCACGCGCCGCCAGGCGGCGCACGACAGCGGAGAGGATATCTGGAACCGGGTAGCAAAGGCCGGTGACAACGGCCTTCCCCGAGAGGAGGCCATCGGCGAGAACACAACAGCCCAGTTCGAACGAGGCAAGTCATGGATTCGCGACCACCAGTGCGCGAACAAAAAGACGGGCTTCGTGCTAGTACACGGCCGGTACGCGGCCACCAACAACGTCGACATGAGCAAGCTGTACGCCTCGATCAGATTGGGAAGCCTGTTCAAGGCCACGGAGCGCGTGTACAAGTGCGCGCTGGCCAACCTGCCACCTGAGGCGCAGAGCGACCTGTCGGTCATGGTGTTGATGAAGACGTGCAGGGACATCTTCGCTGCCATGGAGTTCCTGAAGGAGGCCGGATTCTCGGCACAGGTCGCTGGGGAAGTCTCCCAGGAGAAAGCCAAGACGTCCACGGCATCGGGTAGGGGCCGGAAGACGTCGGGCACCGCCAGGCGGCATTGAACCCGAGGGCACGAGCCGGGCCCACAGGTAGGGTGGGCCCGACCCGCTAACGTCGAGCGTCCCTGGCTACAGGGGCCGACGCAACTCAAGGCTTAACTCACTGCGCCAGGCCAGAACGAGCACCAAGCGCATCTCTAACGGTTCTTCTTGCGAGACGCCCTCGCTTGCTTCTGCTGCCGCTTCCTGGCTTGTGCGGCGCGCTTCTGTGCCTCCAGCGCCCGCCGCTCTGCCGGCGAGAGCATGGCACGGCGGAACGCGGACTCAACCAGTTGCTCATCTTCGCCAAGCCAGTTCGGTGCCTTGCCACTTACCGTTTCGTCGGCCGCGATGGAAGCAGCGATCTCGTCCTGCAAGTCTTCAGCGCGGTTGTACGTGATGATCTCGACGGGCGCGCCGTAGACGACCCCGGGGCCGGCCGGAGTCTGCTCGAACCCGTAGTCGTTGTAGGCCACGATCCCACCGCCAATACCGCGCGCATCCCCCTTGGGGATCTCGGCCCCGTACATGTTCGAGGCTTCGCCTCGGCGGCCTTCTGGGCTGCTCAGATACGGGCAGACCATAGCGGCGTAGATCATGCAGGTCCGATGGCCGGGGGCTTCACCGGTGGGCGCAGAGTTGCGGTACGCCTTCCCGATGCCCAGCAGCGCGCTGATCATCTCGGCCTCCTCTCCGTCCACGACGCGCCACACTGGTCCCGGCTGCATCTCCCTACCGCAGACCGTGCATCGGCGCTCTTCGACGCACAGGAACACCCGGCGCATGCTCGTGCTGGCAAACTGCGGGACGCCGTCCTCCCACGGAGTGATCGCCGGGACGGGGTACCCGCGGGGGTCGCGTGGACGTGCAGTGATACCGGACGGCATGGCTATGTCAGTGACTCGCATTCCGCGACTATATGACCCTGTCCCCATCGTCCCAGTGATCACTGTGGCGGGTGCTCTTGTCCTGAGGAAACTGCGCATTCCGACTTCGGCTGAAGACACTCCAACGCCCGCCCAAGCTGACCAACCCGGCTGTCGGCAGCGGTTGAAATCGGGCCGGTCCCGACGGTTCAGTTGTGGGCCAGTTGCAGTCTCGCTGGATGGCGTGTGCCAGTCGTTGTCGTCGGTGGGGACGTGTGCGAGTTCGTGTCCTCGCGGTCGGAGGCCCCGGTCGCTCAGCTGGCCCGGCCCCGGGGCTGAGGACCGAGGGCCGAAGGAGCTACCGGGCTGTGCCGGTCCCGCGGGCAAGAGCGGGCCCATGCGTCAGCTGTAGAGATTGGCTCCGACTTCGACGAGCTGCTGTCCGACGCCGGTAGCTACAGCAGCCGTAAGCTCTGAGCCGGCCAGACGCATAATCCTGCGCCAGATACGGCCGCCCTGCTCGGGGTCATGGCCGTCGCGTTCGAGGGCTTCGACCTCAGCCACGTAGTCCTCGGCGTCGACCGGGTCGAGGCCGAGCTGCGGGGCGACATCGCGCAGACCCTGCACCAAGCCTGCGAGGGCCTGGGCATCGATCCCGTTGCCCACGTTGATCGAGTTGTGGTCGCCGGTGGAAACGACACCGCCACTGACTCCGCCTTGCACGACCGTGCCGTGGTAGTTGGTCGTCGTGGATGCGGTGTGCTGGCTGTCCATGTAACTCCTCACAGTGTGGCCGCCACGGATACAGGCGGTGCCGGCCATGGTGATCCGCAGCCGGCATGAACCGGTGCCTTCTGAGTCGGCCTCGCCGTCCGCCAGACCGTGTGCTCCGAGTTCGACGGCAGCCTCCGCGATCTCGGCGACCGTGAGTACGGTGCCGGCGAAGAACGCAGCCGGGGCGTCGGCGAACTGGCTGGGCTCCACCGGGGCACCCTGGTCGTACAGCCACCGCAGGACCGCGTCAGCGGCGTAGTTGGCGCGGGCGACGCTGTCACCAGCAAGCTTCTTCAACCGCCGCACCTCAACTCGGCCGGCATCCATCAGTCGAACTGTGGTCTGTTCTCCGCCCCAGCTGCGAACGATCTGCACCAGGCCGTGCTGCTCCAACTGGAGCGCGAGTTCAGCGGTGTCCTCCCTCGGAAGGTCCTCCAGCTCAGCGAAGCTCAGCAGGTCTCGGAGGCCGCCGCGCTGCCGTCCTGTCGGATCGTCCAACCACAGCAGGGCTTTGGACAGGTACGGGTCCTCCGCGACCCCGCCGTGCGCATGCGGGCCCGTGCCGTTGGACGGGTCCGTACTGACTGGGACTCGAATCGGATGACGCCGTGCCGAGCGTTCCACCCCCTTCTGGATCTCGCGCATCATTTGGTCGATCCCGCGTTGATTGATCTTGAACCCTGCCAAGTCCGACTCCTTCCTACATGGGACCGTACGAAGCTATCGGCTCGCTCTGACACGCCGATCACAGAGCGCGACTAAGCCCGGATCCACCACGACAAGGTCGACTGGAATACCTCTCGAACTGGCCGCATCGGCGTCCCTGCTCCACTAGCCTGCTTGGGGTGATGGAAGCGACTCACGACGCCCGAAGTGGCGCGCGCTACAGCGAGATCGCGGAGGATCTGGCGGTTCTCGGCCGGGCTTTCGGGCTGGGTGAGGTGCGGGAGTGCCGCTTCCTGTCGGACGGCTTGATGAACGGGAACTGGCGGCTGGATACGGCCGAGGGCTCGTTCGCGTTAAAGCGGATCATGGATGTGCCACTGTCGCTGGCTCGCCGGAACCTGGCTGCGCTGGCGGAGCTGGCCGACGACGGCCTGCCAGTGGGTAGGGCGCGGGTTTCCTCGGCTGGGGACGCGGTGGTCGATGTCGCCGGCCGCGGGTACTGCCTGCTTCCGTGGATGGAGGGGAGCCATCTACCGGGTACGGCGCTTTCGGTTGGGCAGGCCGGTGACCTCGGCGTTCTCCTCGGGCAGGTCCATCGGCGCTTGAACGGTGAGCGGCCGGCCGGCCTGCTGCCACCGGGGCCAGAGCAGGTGACCGTCTCGGTGACCACGCCCGCCGAGGCTCACCAGGAGACGGATCGCTTCCTCGCCCTGATCGCGGGACTGGAGAGCCGGACGGCGTTCGACGTCGAGGCTGCATCGGCGCTGGCTGAGCGCAAGGTGCTGCTGGAGACGTACGGGCATGAGCACCCGGCCGGCGAGGTGGCGATCGGCCCGGTGGGGTGGACGCACGGTGACGTGCAGCACCGGAACGTGCTGTGGCAGGACGGCGAGATCGTCGGGGTGATCGACTGGGACCGGATCCGGGTCCGGCCGTTCGGCGAGGAGGTCGCCCGCACCGCCACGGTGCAGTTCGGCGGTGAGGACGGCTTCCTCGATCTGGAGCTGACGTCCGCGTTCGTGGCCGGCTACCGGTCGGTGGTGCCGCTTCCCGTGCCGGCGCTGGCGGACGCGGTGGACCGGCTGTGGTGGAAGCGCATGTCGGACTACTGGCAGCTGGTCTTCCACTACGACCGCGACGACCACTCCTTCGACCACCTGTTCCTGCCCGCCGAGCGCTTCCTGGCCTGGTGGACGGAGCGGCGCGAGGACGTGCAGGAGGCGTTCGCGGCTATGCCCTGAGTGGTGTCCGGTCGCTACGCGCTGACCGGTCACCGGGCGGCGGGTCCCCGGAGGCCCTCCGGCTGTATCAGAGCGAGACTGTTCGTTGTGATCTTGCGCAGCGTTCATGGCCGTTCGGCTGGCTCCGGCGGAGGCATCTCGATACGGCGATTCATCGATGGCGATTCGGCCGAGGAGCTCACCATGCTCCTGCACCGCGCGTACGCCGCCCATGCAGCGGCTGGCAGGGTCTTCTTCGCGTCGTATCAGTCCGTGCAGGACACGGCTACCCGGGTGGGGAGGGGGGAGTGCTGGCTCGCCTTCCGGGGTGCTGAGCTGGTCGGGTCGGTGACAGTGGCCGCGCCGTACACGGGGTATCCAGCACCAGCCGATGCGGGCTCGTTCTGGCAGCTCGCGGTGGATCCCGTGTGTCAGGGGACAGGCCTCGGGCACCGGCTGCTGACCGTGGCGGAGGACCGCATCCTCGCTCTCGGGGCCGCGGAAGCAGTCATCGATACGTCGGCCGAGGCCACTGAGCTGGTCGCTTGGTACCGCCGGCGGGGGTACGTCCCCGTGGGGACGTGGCGGTGGGGTGTGACCAACTACGAGAGCGTGGTCCTGCTGAAAGACCTTGCCGCAGCCGGACGAGAGCGGTGAGAACGTGCGGTCGGTGCCTCCCCAACAAAGGCACCGACCGCAGGTCAGCGGCCGACGCTACTGGCCGAGGACTCGGGCAGCGTCCTGACCGGCGATGGTGAGGGCCTCGTCGAGGGCCTCGGGGCGGCGTCCGCCGGCACTGGCGACGGGGCCCGTGCCGCCGGCTCCGCCACCGACCGTGCGGGCAGCCGGGCTGAGGATCTGGCTGGCGTGGGTGCCGGTGTCGTGAAGGCTGCGGGTGATCGCGGCGGCGAGGAGGGCCTTGCCGCCGTGCTCGGTGCAGAGGACGACGACGGCGCGGTCGCCGTTGAGGAGGTCGGCGGTATTGGTGGCCAGGGTGCGGAGTTCGTCCGGGCTGAGGCCGGTGAGCTTCTCGGTGAGGATCCTGCCACCGGGAACGGTGCGGGCGGAGGCCGCGAGCTGCTGGGCTCGGGTGTGCAGCTCGGCATCGCGGATGCGGGCGAGTTCCTGCTGCGCGGTGGTGAGGGCTTCGAGGCGCTTGCGGAGGGTGTCGGGGGCGTCCTGGGGGCGGGTGCCGAGGAGGGTGGAGAGTTCTTCAAGGAGGCGGCGTTCGGTGTCGTAGTGGGTGAGAGCGTCGCGGCCGGTAAGGGCTTCGATGCGACGCAGGTTGGATCCGATGGAGGCTTCGCCGAGGATGCGGACGGGGCCGGCGCCCGCGCCGTGGCCGATGTGGGTGCCGCCGCAGAGTTCGCGGGAGAAGTCGCCGATGTCGACGATGCGGACGTGGTCGCCGTACTTCTCGCCGAACAGGGCGGTGGCTCCGGCGGCCTCGGCTTCGGAGCGGGTGGCGTGCCAGATGCGGATTTCGGGGTCGTCGAGGAGGTGGTCGTTGACGAGGGTCTCGATGGCGGCGAGCTGGGTGCGGTCGAGGGCGGAGAAGTGGGCGAAGTCGAAGCGGAGGCGGCCCGCGTCGACTAGCGAGCCGTGTTGGCGGGCGTGGTCGCCGAGGGTGCGGCGGAGCATGGCGTGCAGGACGTGGGTGGCGGAGTGGGAGCGGGCGACCGCGTCGCGCCGTGGGCCGTCGACGAGGGCTTCGGCCTGTTCGCCGGTGCGGATCTCGCCCTCGCGGATGCGGACGGTATGGACGTGGAAGCCCTCCAGACCGAGCTTGGTGTCCAGAACGTCCAGGAGCGTACCGGAGGCGGTGCGGATGGTGCCGGTGTCGCCGACCTGGCCGCCGGATTCGGCGTAGAACGGGCTGCGGTCCAGGACCAGTTCGACGGTGCTGCCCTGGTCGGCGCCGGGCACGACGGTGCCGTCCGCGATGAGGCCGAGGATGGTGGCTTCGGTGTCGAGGCGGTCGTAGCCGACGAAGTCGGTGCGGCCGTGGCGGGAGGACAGTTCGCGGTAGGCGTCCTGGCGGCGCAGGGCTTCGGCGGTCTTTGCCTTGCCGCCGGTCTTGGCGCGCTTCTGCTGTTCGGCGAGCAGGGTGGTGAAGCGGTCCTCGTCGACGCTCAACCCGGCGTCGCGGGCGGCCTCGATGGTCAGCTCGACGGGGAAGCCGTAGGTGTCGTGCAGTTCGAAGGCGGTATCGCCGGTGAGGGTGGTGGAGCGGCCCTCGCGGCTGCGGGTGATGGCGGCGTTCAGCAGCCGGGTGCCCTGGGTGAGGGTGCGGGTGAAGGACTCCTCCTCGGCGGTGACGACCTGCTCGATGAGGGAGGCCTGACCCACCAGTTCGGGCCAGACGTCGCCGAGGTTGGCGATGACGCTGGCGGTGGCCGGGGCGAGGACGGGCTGGTCGATGCCGAGCAGGCGGGCGTGGCGGATCGCGCGGCGCATCAGACGGCGCAGGACGTAGCCGCGGCCGTCCTTGGCGGGCAGGACACCGTCGGCGATGAGGTAGGCGATGGAGCGGGCGTGCTCGGTGACGACCTGGAAGGAGACCTTCTCCTCGCCGCCGGGGCCGTTGCCGGGGTAGTCGCGGCCGGCGAGTTCCTGGACGGCGGTGAGGGTGGGCAGGAGCAGGTCGGTGCCGCAGACGTTCTCGACGTCCTGAAGGATCGCGGCGAGGCGGTCCAGGCCGAGGCCGGTGTCGATGCTCTGCCGGGCGAGGTCGCCGAGGATGGGGAAGGTGCCGTTGTCGTCGTCCTCGCCACGCAGGGACTGCATGAAGACGAGATTCCAGATCTCGACGTAGCGTTCGCCGTCGACGGCCGGTCCGCCCTCGCGGCCGAAGGCCGGACCCCGGTCGTAGTTGAGCTCGGAGGAGGGGCCGCAGGGCCCGGGGACGCCCATGTCCCAGAAGTTGTCCGCGCCGAGGCGCTGGATCCGATCGGCGGGAACTCCGATCTTGCGCCAGAGCTGCTCGGCCTCGTCGTCGTCCTGGTAGACCGTGATCCAGAGGCGCTCCTTCTCCAAGTTGTAGCCCTGGGTGAGGAGTTCCCAGGCGTAGGCGATGGCGTCGGCCTTGAAGTAGTCGCCGAAGGAGAAGTTGCCCATCATCTCGAAGAACGTGGCGTGCCGGTTGGTGCGGCCGACGTTGTCGATGTCGGAGGTGCGGGCGCACTTCTGGATGGTGGTGGCGCGGGGGTACTCCGGGGTGACCTCGCCCAGGAAGTAGGGCTTGAACTGGTTCATGCCGGCGTTGGCCAGCAGCAGGGTCGGGTCGGAGGGGATGAGCGGGCTGGACGGGACGTGGCGGTGGCCGCGCGAGGTGAAGAAGTCCAGGAAGGTGGAGCGGATCTGCGTCGAGCGCATGGCGGTATGGCCCTCACGGAAGAGTCGCGGAGAGATGTGGGGTGATCACACGCCGAGCCGGGCCGAGAACGAGGACTGAGTGGTTCTCAGTTCTCCAGCTCGGCGCAGATAGCTCGCGCCCCCACGGTGTAGACCATGACTCCGGTATCCGTCGCTCTGAGGTGGCGCAGCCGACATGGGACGCAACGGTCCGCTGCGACTGCGCCACCAACAGTAGCGGGTCCGGGGTCAAGATCGCTTGGAGTTGTCCTCCTGTCGGCCGATGCCGACCAGGAGCGGCAGGACGAAGGCGGCGTGGTCAGCGCGGGGCATCACGAGGTGAGCTCCGGCCCGGGTGAGCGCTTCGGGCCCGGCGAAGCCCCAGCCGGCGCCGACGGCGGTGACGCCCGCGACGTGCGCGGCGTGGATGTCGGTCTCGGTGTCGCCGACGAAGATGCCCGCTCTCGGGGTGACGTCGAGCCGGTCGAGGGCGAGCAGTACGCCGTCGGGGGCGGGCTTGGGCTGGGCGTCCTCGTAGCAGACGACCGTGTCCAGCTGGTCGAGGATGTCCTGTGGCAGAAGCCAGTTGACCCGTTCGCGGCTTCGCAGGGTGACGACCCCGGTTCCGACTCCGGCCTCGCGGAGCGCCGCGAGGGTTTCGGCAACGTACGGGAACACCTCGGCGGTGAGGGTGGCGGTGGCGCTCGCCGCCGCCCAACCGTCCTCGTTGATCGGCCCGTCCAACCCGAGGTCGGAGAGGACGTACTCGCGAGGGGTGGTCGCGGCGGCGGGCGGGAGGTCAGCGACCGTGACGCGCCTACCGAGAGCGGTAGTCGCGTAGCCCGCCGGGGTGGCGAGTTGGGCGGCCCGGCTGTCGACGAGGACGCCGTCGAGGTCGAAGAGCACGGCCCGCTTCACGCGGCACCACCCGTCCGGGGCGTCGGCAGGTCGGCCTCGGTGAGCAGGGAGTGCAGGGTGACGCGGTGGTCGGCGAGCAGAGCCCGGCCGCCGAGCGGGCGTTCCAGGACGCACAGGGCGTGGGTGACCGGTCCGCCCGTCATCCGCAGGATGCGTGCCATGTGGAGCAGTTGGCTCCCGGAGCGGACCACGTCGTCGACGAGTACGGTGCGGCGGCCGTCGATGGCGAGGCCCTCGACCTGGTGTCGCGAGCCGTAGCTCTTGGGCTTGCGGCGCACGAAGACTGCGGGCAGGCCGGTGGCGGCGGACAGCGCCACGACGAGGGGGACGCCGCCGAGTTCGATGCCGGCGAGCACCTGGGCGTCGTCGGGGACGAGGTAGGCCAGGGCGGCGGCGGTGTCGCGCAGGAGCGCGGGTTCGGAGGACATCCGGTACTCGTCGAAGTAGGCGTCGAGCTGTGTGCCGTTGGCGAGCTTGAACGGGGCGTCGACGCAGGCGGTTTCGGCGAGCCGGGCGGCGAGGCCGGCCGGCGGGGTGCGGGTGGTCATGCTCCTCCGATCGGGGCGGTGTCGAGCGTGGCGAGGTGGGCGCGGAAGGCGTCGGCGGACTCCGCGGTGGCGAGGAAGCCGAGCGGCCGGGTCGGGGCCTCGTACAGCCAGCGCTCCTCGCGCAGGAAGGCGAGCAGCCGAAGTGCTGCCGGTCCGGCGACACAGACCGGGACGGGCCGGATGACGGTCGCGTAGTAGAGGGCGGCGGTCAGCTCGTGGAGGGTGCCGACTCCGCCGCCCATGGCGACGATCAGGTCGGCGTTCTCCAGGTAGTGGTTGAGCCGGGCACCGGGGTCGGGCAGGTGCACGGACAGGGTGGTGTGCGGGTTGAACGCGCCCCACTCGTCGTGCTTGCCGATCAGCGTGACGGCAGTGACCGTGGCTCCCTGGCCTCCGGCTCCACGGGCGGCGGCCTCCATCAGCCCGTTGTAGCCGCCGTGCAGGAGCTGGTACCCGGCCTGGGCCAAGCTCCGGCCGATCTCCTCGGCCAGCGTCTCCTCCTCGTGCGAGGTGGGGACGACGCCGCCGAAGAAGACGGCGCTCAGGCCCTCGCGGGCCCGGCTGGCGGCCGGGCCCGCGAGGTGGAGTGCGTTCACACCAGCTCCTGGTAGGTGCGGTAGGCGGCGACAGCGTCCCGCAGACCGTCGAGCGCCTGCGGGCAGGCCCGCTCCGTCAGGGCGAGCACCCGCTCGATCGCCTCGGTGACGTCGGCCGCCTCCGGGACGGCCGGGCCGCCGATCGCCGCATCCAGGTCGCCCAGGCAGGCCCGGCCGATCGGGGTGACGGCGATCTCCTCGCGCAGCTGGTACCAGCCCCAGTACCGCGAGGCCGGGGCCAGGGCCGTCTTGATCAGGTCCTTCGTCGCCGTGTGCAGTCGGTGCCACTCGGAGTACGCCACGAACCGCTGGCCGCGCCGGATCCGCTTGTGCAGGAGCACGGCCAGCACCAGGTGCTCGATCAGCAGCTCGGTGCAGGAGCGCGGCCGGGCGGCGAAGGCGGCGACGAAGCTCTCGGCCGCCGCGATGTCCGACGCGGCAACCGGTCCGGACCGGCGGTCGAGGAGGACGGCGGTGCTGACCATCGCCTGCAGCCGCGGGATCCGGGAGGCCGGTGCGACGTAGAGGTCGATCTGGTGGAGCTTCCCCTCGTCCGGGACGAGGAAGACCATCCCGACTCCACCGAGGTCGGCGACGATCGTGTCGCGCCAGCCGGGCAGCAGGGCGCCGGCCTCGACGGGCATCAGGGTGTCCAGCGCCTCGACGAAGGCCGGGAGTTGGGCGTCGTGGACGCCGACGACGAAGTCGACGTCGGACAGGCGGTCGGCGGTGCCGTGGGCCAAGGAGCCGCGGACCATCAGGTGGGTCACCGACAGGGAGGTGGCCAGGATGTCGGCGAGCTTCGACAGCAGCGGCAGCTGTGCGGGCCGGTTGGCCTGGGTGATCGCCGCCAGTTGCAGGGTGGGCATGCGCTTCTTCCTTCCGGGCGTGGGTGCGGGCTGGGATCAGGCGGGGAGGGCGAGCAGGCGGCGCTTGGCGGTCTCCCAGCGCGTCGCGGCCTCCATGTCGCCGAGGGAGGTGTGCAGTTCGGCGATCAGGTCGTACGCCGTGCCCTCCGGCAGGGCGTAGGTGTAGAAGAGCCGCAGCAGCATCCGCTCGGCCGCCTCCGTGTAGCCGAGGGTGGCCATGTTGCGGGCGCTCTCCAGCCGCTCCGCGAGGACCGTCTGGTCGGCGACGGGCAACGGCTCCGCGACCGTCGGGCTGAGCGCCGGCCGGCGGGCCAGGTGCCGGTAGGCGCCGTCGGCGTACACGTCGGCGATCAAGTGGATCCGGTCGGGGCCGAGCAGGTTGCACACCCCGTGGGCGTACGTCGGGGTGAGCCGCCAGATCCGCCCGCCGGCCATATGCACCTTGGTGCCACCGGTGACCAGGAACGCCGAGGTGTTGGTGTGCAGCGGGACGTGCAGCCGGTGCCGCTCGACCTGGTGGAGCTCGTCGTAGTCGCGGTGCTCCCAGAGGAAGGCGTTGCCCTCCAGCCGGGCCAGCCGCACCCCCATGAAGTTCAGGCCGAGGTCGGCCAGGAACGCGGCGGTGGCCGGCATCCGCCCCAGCAGGTCGGTCGGCTTGGCGGCGCAGTCGCCGATCGTCACGTCGGCGGCGTCGCCGGAGGCGTTCATCAGCGAGGTGGTCCACCAGCCGCCGGACTGGTAGGCGCCGTACTCCGCCTTCCACGGCGCCTGGGCGGTCAGGGCCTCGTGGCGCATCCGCTCCAGATGGGCGGAGTCCACGGCGTCCAGCTGGGCGATCTGCCCGGCCAGAGCGATCAGGGTGCTGTCCATCGGTTCCCTCCCGGGCCGGCTCACTGCATGGCGAGCCGGAATGCACGTGGTGCTGGATGGGGTCGATCGGGCGCCGGTCCCAGCGCCCTTGATCTCACGCTTCGCTGTCGACGATGCACGGACAGCGAAGCGGCGTTCAGGATGGCGGCGCCGGGTGCGGCACCGATACGACACGGCTGCCGTCGCCATCCCGTCGCCTTGAGGGCGGTGAGACCGGCGTCATGGCGGTGTGCGTCATGACTGCCGTCATGGCCGCCGCCATCTGGTCCGGTACGGCCTCGAACGGGTTTCCTGTCGAGGAACCATGGCTATCGTCAGAGCAGACGAACGGGGACGGAGATGATCCGCGGTGGCTGAAACTCCCACACTCCTAAGGGTTTTGACGCTTCAGCGACACTGGCAGGTCTACGAGACCTTCCGCCTTCGGTTCGAGGCGACGGCGAACTCGGCCGCCGAGCAGGAACGCGACCCCCGGCTCCGGGGACTGTCGGTCTCCAAGCGGCAGTTCGAGCGCTGGTACGGCGGAGCGGTGAAGACCCGCCCCTACCCGGACCAGTGCCGGGTGCTGGAGGCCATGTTCGGCGTCGGCGTCGACCAACTCCTCGCCCCCGCACCGGCCGGCCCCGCGCACGCCAGCACCACCTCGTTCGTCGTCCCGCCACCACGGCCGGTCCCTGTCCTCCTCCCACCCGAGCAGGCAGCGGCACTGCCTGCCGGTGGCCCGTCCAGCAGCGAACCCCGCTTCGACGCGGGCACCACGGAATTGGAAAGGCAGGTCATGATGGCGGCTCGTCGCGCACTTCGGTTCACCGCGATGGCGGAGGGCAGCAGCATCGGCTCGGAGACCCTGGGCCAGATCCACGACGAGGTACGGCGATTGACCGCCGCCTACCCGAAACTGGCACTGCCGACCCTGCTCGGCGACCTGGTCGAGGTCCAGGACCTCACCTTCCGGCTGCTGGAACACGGCCGCGTAAAGCCGTTGCAGGCCCGGGAGCTGTACCTGCTCGCCGGGATCACCTCCGGCATGCTCGCCAAGGCCAGCCACGACCTCGGCAACCCGAGCGCCGCGATGATGCAGGCCCGTACCGCCTTCGTCTGCGCCGACAACGCCGACCACCACGCCATGCGTGCCTGGGTACGCTCGCTCCAGTCGCTCATCTCCTACTGGGCCGGCCGCC
Source organism: Kitasatospora sp. NPDC092286 (assembly GCF_044755565.1). NCBI lineage: Bacteria > Bacillati > Actinomycetota > Actinomycetes > Kitasatosporales > Streptomycetaceae > Kitasatospora > Kitasatospora sp. NPDC092286. Next base: position 77,265 of record NZ_JBIVRD010000011.1, read on the forward strand.
CCGGCGAGGCCGCCAAGTACGCGGCCCTCGGGCAGAGCGTGGCTGGCGACGTCCACGGCACCACCGGCGTCTGGCTGGCCTGCCTCTCCGCCCGCGCCCACTCCCTCCTCGGCGACGGCGAGGCCACCCGTGCGGCCATCCAGCAGGCCGAGGGCGCCCGCGCGACCGTCGAACCCGACGACCTCGACGCCTTCGGCGGCATCATGACCTTCCCGGTGCCCCGCCAGCTGTACTACGTCGCCGAGGCCACCGTGCAGCTCGGCCAGGACGCCGCGCTCGGCGAGAGCCAGTCCGAAGCGGCCGTCGCCGCCTACCGCAGCGCCTCCGAGGACGAGTGGGCCTTCGGCGACCAGGCCGGCGCCCAGACCGACCTCGCACTGGCCCGCATCGCCCGCGGCGAGATCGAGGGCGCCGCCGAGGCTGTCCGTCCGGTTCTCGACCTCCCCGTCGAGCAGCGGAACTTCGGCATCGTGAGCAGCGCCCAGCGCGTCCACGCCGCCCTGCACGGCGACGGCCGCCGCAGCGGCAGCGGCGCGGCGGCCGGTCTGCGCGAGGAGATCGAGGCCTTCACCGCCACCCCGACCTCGGTCCTCGTCCGGTGACCCCGCGGATAGGCTCCGCAGCCATGACCCCAGTTCACCTGACCGGCCCCAACCTGGCACTGCGCGAGGTCGAAGCCGAGGACACCGACGACCTCCTGGCCATCTACGGCGATCCCGAGGCCACCCGCCACCTCAGCTTCGAACCCCGCACCCGCCAGCAGGTCGAGGCGATCACCGCCCGCTCCATCGCCTCCGCGCACGCCACCCCGCGCGACGAGTACTGCCTCGCCGTCACCCTCCTCGGCGAACACCGGCTGATCGGCTACGCGCGCCTGGCCACCGAGCCTCAGCAGGCCGCCACCATCGGCTTCGCCCTCCACCAGGCCGCGTGGGGCAAGGGCCACGGCACCGAGACCGTCCACCTGCTGTGCGCGCTCGGCTTCAACGTCCTCGGCCTGCACCGCATCTGGGCCGCCCGCTCCCCGCTCAACGAAGCCTCCGCACGCACCCTCCTGCGCGCCGGAATGACCGAGGACGGACGCATCCGCGACCACGTCTTCGTCCACGGAGCCTGGCGCGACTCGATCACCTACTCGATCCTGGAACACGAGTGGGCGCCGATCGACGGAGTGGGCTCCGACGGAGCTGCCGAAGCCGACGGCGGACACAGTCCGGGCAGGTGATCCCATGCTGCCCGAGCCACACATCGTGATCCCCGGCATCGCCGGGTTCGCCCGCGGCGACGTACCCGACCCGCCCGCGACCGACGACGGCAACACCTGGGTCGACGGCTTCTGCTGGCTGTACTGCGGCCAGCAGTGGACCCGTGTCCTGTGGATCGGCCCCGCTCACGTCGCCGGCGCCCAGGCACCCATGTACGCCTGCGAACCCTGCATCCGCGAACTCCAGGAACGGGTCTGGCGCTCGATCCTGCTCAACGACGAGCCGCCCTGCTCGACCCAGCCCACCCCGCAGGGCGGAGGCTCCCGGGCAGCTACAAGGCGCCCGGGGCGGCACCGCCGTTCGCGCTGGTCGCTGATCCCCCGGTAGCGCCTGCCGCCGGACGGACGCGCCGGTCAGCCGACCGGGACCAGCGTGCCGAGGCCCAGCCCGATCGGTCGGGTAGCCCGCAGAGCCGCCCGGGCACGGGCCGCTCCGCCACGGGCGACCGCTTCCCCTCCCCCGACAGTGGGCTTGCGCTCGCCGAGGCCGGCGCACGGGCGGCAGATGCCCGGTTGCGGCACGGGGTCGTGGCAGATAGCGCACTCGGCGTAGCGGGCCGCTGTGGGGCGGGCAGGGGCTGGAACAGGCGGCATCTTGTGCTCCAGGCGGTAGCGGACCACCGATGCTGCCGAGTGAAGCGGGATGGGAAGGCCAGGCAGCAGAGCCTGGGCGAGGTCAGCGTCGCTCGCGCCGCGCTCCAGCCACTGGGCGACCAGCGGGGCGAGCTTCCGGGCCTCGGCCTCACCGAGGCGCAGGCGCGGTTCGGGGCGGATTGCCCGGAAGAGCATGGCAACCGCCGCACGGACCTGCTCGTCCGGCAGCGGGGCAGCCTCATCGGCTTCCTGCCGCTCATCCTCCCGCCCGCCCGGTTCCTCCACTGCGTCGTCGGCCACCTGGCCGTCGACGCGGTCGGCAGGGAGGGTGGGTTCTTTCACCAGGTCCTTTACAAGGGCGTCAGCACCGCCGGTGGTCGCTTCACCGGCGACCGGACGGGTGGCACCCGGCACCGCGAGCTGCGGGGTGTCGTAGACGTGGGTCTCGGTGATGATCGTGCCGTCGGCCATGCGGATCTTCTCGACCCGGTAGAAGCCGGCGTCGGTCAGCTCCTTCAGAGCCTTGCGGATCGCGCCGCGTCCCTGGGGGCTGGTGTCGGCCATGTGCCGACCGTCCTCGCGCCAGCCGTCGGGCCGGGAGAGGAGGTCCGCGAGCAGGCCGCGGGCGGTGTAGGAGAGCCGTCGGTACTGCAGGACGGCGTTGGGCAGCACGGTGAAGTTGCGCACGTGGGCGCTACGATGGACGCGCATCGGGAGGTTGAGACTCCTGTTGCCGGACCCCGGAGCGTTGGCGCGCTGCCGGGGTCGCCTATTTTCGATTGGACCACGGAACGTAGCACACACGCCGTTCGAAGATCGACACGATCGGCGAGCGATCAGCATCACACTCGATCCGGCTCAACTCGATCTCCAAACGGCAAAGGTGAAAGTCCAGTTGGTGTTCCCACCGCCCGCCATCTCACGGTTCGACGGTAAGGACCCCGGAGTGTTCCACGGGTATGGACGTTTACCGAGAAGCCACTGTTCAGTTTCTGAACAGGGCGACCGTTCAGAAACTGAACAGCCCCGTCGTTCGGACTCTGAACAGAACTATCGATTCGCCCGGTGAACACGGCGGCCGTTCATCGAGAGAACAGCACACCCGTTCACTCGGCGAACGACGGCACCGGACAAGCGGTCTGGGTCTTCATGGAGGACGGCGCAATGCTCGGGCCCGCCAGGCCGGGGTGGGATCGCTCCCACCCCGGCCTGGTAAGTGGCGATTACCGCTTGGGGCGATACGGCCCGGACACTGGCGGCGCCGGTGGCGTGGGCGGTGGGCCGGTTGTGCCCGCTGCGGGGTCGATGGTGCGACGGGTGGAGGTCCTGGACAGGGCTGCGCGGGTGCGCAGTTCGTCCTGGGGGGCTGCCAGCGCCGGAGCGGGTAGGCCCGCGTCGCGGCGGATGCGCCAGGTGAGCACGGCGGCGGGCGAGTCCGCAGTGGCCAGTTCGCGTCGTCCGGCCGCGTGGGTGAGCAGGACGGTCGGGTCGTGGCCGGCCGCTTCGGCCTGGGCGAGGGTGGCGGCGAGGGCTGCCCAGTTGTCCTCGGCGAGCAGGCGGGTTGCCTGGTCGGCGGGCAGGGTGCGGCGGATGGCGTCGGCCTGCCGGTCTTGGGCGGTCTTCGGGAGGAGCCGGCCTTCGAGGGTCAGGTGGGCGATCGACTTGGCCGCGTGCCGGAAGTAGGCGGCGCGCAGGTGTCCTGCTGCGGCGTGGGCGGCTTCGGCTTGGTGCCGGTGGCCTTGGGCGGCATGCCACTTGGCGATCACGATCACGAGCAGCACGAGGCTGGAGAGGATCGTGGCGGCGGCCGTGCCGTCCTCGCCGCGGCCGGTGCTGGGGCCGGCGTAGAGGATTTCGCGGGCGGCGGAGCGCATCGTGCGCAGGTCGGTGTCGGCTGCGCGGGTGTGGGCGATGCGGGTGTACTCCAGGGCCCGTGCGGCCTGGTTGATCTCCTTCCTGCTGAGGGTCGGGCTGGTGGCGGCGAGCGTGTCGAGGACTTCGAGGCCGCCTCGGATCACCGCCTCTGCGCGGGCGGCATCGTGCTCGTCATCGAAGGCCGGGTAGGCGAGTTCGACAGTGGTGCTGGCCCGATGGCGGCCGATGGCGGTCCGGGTGGTGCTTTCGGGCGCGGGGTGGGTGGGCTGGTCGATGCCGGCGGTGAAGCGGGCGCGGATCTTGGGTTGGGTGAGGTCGGAGGCGAGCTTGCTCCCCGAGAACCAGAGCGGCTCAGTCTCGTCGTCGGCGGTGAGCGCGAACTTGTAGCCGGTCACGTCGCCGGACGGCGCCCGGCGCACGCCGAGGAGCACGCCCTTCGCGGCGAGCCGAGCGGTGAACTCCTCCTCGTCCGCGGCCCCGGCAAGCGCCTGGCGGACGGCGGTACGCAGGCGGTCACGGTCGGTGCCTTCCCGGCCGAGGCGCTGGGCCTTGCGCAGTTCGGCGCCCTTGGCACGCTTGGGGATCGCGTTCCGGTACTCGCGGGTCCGGGTGTCGGAGAGGTCCTTGAGCCCGTACTGGCGCTCGATCTTGGTGAGTTCGTCCTCGACGCGGTACTGGTCTCCCCAGATTTCGGCCTGGGTGAGGTCGGCGCGGATCATCGTGGCCAGGATGTGGATGTGGTCGTCGGCATGGCGAACGGCCACCCAGCGGCAACCGTCTTCGTCGCCATCGGGGGCGATGCCGGCGGCGGCCACGACCCGGCGGGCGATGTCGCCCCATTCCTCGTCGGTCAGGATCCGGTCGATGGGGGCAGCGCGGACCGGTCGGTGGTAGACGTGCTTCTCGAACTTCCTCTTCGCCTGGTAGCGGACGACGTGGAGGTCGAGGGCATCCCTCAGCTGTTCCAGGGTCGCCGCCGGGTCGCGCCCCGGGTCCGGCGCGAAGCCGTCCCAGGACGCGACGATGTGCGGGTCGGTGTGCTCGTAGGTCTTACCCGGCCCGTACAGGTACTGCAGCGCGCCAAGGGTGTTGCTGCCACGAACCGGCTTGCTGATCAACTGCGACCGGCCTTCGCCTTCGCCAGCCGCATCCCCGTACGGTCGATGTCCGCCACCGCTTCGCGCACCGCGACGGACAGCACCGTCCCGGCGATGAAGACGTCGCGGACCGGACCGGGTTCCGGGGCGATACCCATGTGGCCCTGGTGCGCGATCTGGTTGATGTTCCGGGCCATGCCCGCGAGCTGCTTACGGGTCTCGGCCAGCTCGTCGATCGCCGCGTCCAGCTGCTCGTCTTGGGAGTCGGCGAGGCTGCCGTCTTCGGCCAGGGCCTTGCGGGCGATGTAGGCGGAGACCGAGATGCCCCGCTCGCCAGCATGCTGGCGGAGGACCGCGGCTTCGTCGGGGTTGAAGCGGACCGTGATCTTGGCGTTCTTCAGGTTCGCGGCATCGCGCGTACGGCGCTTGGGCTTTCGACGCTTCGCGGCGATCTCGGTAGCGCGCAGCGGGCGCGGGGCAGCGGGCGATGCTGCGAGGGTGTCGGGCTTCTCCTCTCCCTGTGCCGCGCCCTCGCAGTACTGGGTCGGTGTTGCCGCGTGCGCCCTCGCGCGCGGCAACACCGGTCGGCCCTCGCCCCCTTGGGCGGGGGCCTCCGGCTGCGACCGTCCGTAGGACGGGCGCAGCCACTTGCTTGCTCCGCTGTCGGCCTGCGGGCGGTCGGCCTCGTTGCGGTCGACGGAGTCGATGGCGCCTGCCGGGTGCGGACACGCTGTGGGTCGGATGTCGGTCAGGGGATGGTCCTCGGGTACGGGGGTGTGTGGGAAGCGGAGGCAGTATCCGCGCAGGTTCCGGCTTGGCGGTGCCGAACATCGTTGGTAGGGGCTGGCGGCCCCTCGGTATCGGGAACCGCGCGGTCGACGGGAGAGCGGCCGGTCCCGTCCGGTCAGGAATCGACCGCAGGCGGAACCGGCGAGCGGGGAGACTTCCGCGCATCGGCAGAAGTCGTGGTGACCGACCGGACCGGGCCGGTCGGTCACCACCGTCCGGTCAGTCGACCGGCGGGTGCTGGCGGACCTGATCGTCGGGGAACTCCTTGCGGAGTTCGTCCATCAAAGCCGTGAAGCGCGTACTGCCGAGCGGCAGGTTGGCCTCGCGGACCGCGCGCTCGACGACCGGACGGCTGGGACGCCCGTGCGCCCGGACCGCCGGACGGCTGACCTCCAGCAGCCGGTCCATCGACGCACCCGGAGGCCGCCCGGTCCGCCGCGTCCGGACCTCCTCGCCGTCGTCCGAACGGTGACCGTCCGCCGGCTTCTCGGGGCCAGGCAGTTCCGCCGCCCCCTCCGCCTGGAGACCGTCCGTCCCGGCGGACGGCTGGCCGTCGGCATCACGTGGCGCCGAACCCGGTCCGGTCACGACCGGACCGTCCGGCTCATCGACGGCCGGCGGCAGGGGGTCGGCAGAAGTCCCGCCGGACGGTCCGCCATCAGCAACCGGACCGTCCGGGATGTGCCGGGCGATGAGGATGTAGAGGTGGACCGCCCCGCCGAGGGCTATCGGCGAGAGCGTGGCGAGCACGCCGACCGCAGCGTCCCCGAGCCGGAGCTGGCCGCCGTCGTCGAGCACGTGGTTGAGCCGGACCGCGTGCAGGGCGTTCGCCCACACGCTCGCCGCCGTCGCTCCGGCGAACAGCAGCCAGGCGTAGGCCCGGGCGGTCCAGGGAGCGGCGCGCAGAACGAGCAGGGCGCGCACGCCGTAGGCGATGAAGCCGTCGAGGGTGAACGGGAAGACGTACGTCAGCGGTCCGCGTACGTGGATCGCGACGGCCATCTGCTGGAGGGCGTCGAAGGACAGGGCGAAGCCGGCCAGGCCGATCAAGGCGACGGCGAGGCGGTCCCAGAAGGTGGCACGGGGACGGGAGACAACAAGGGGGCTGAGCCGGACGGCTGCGTCGGCGGTGGGCAACACCGTACGCTGGAGCACGCGGGTTCCTTCCTCGGTGCGCTCGGGCTGCAACCCTGCACCGGGGTCGATCGTCGTGGATGGGCGGTTTTGGGGACCTTTCAGGCCCTCGGCGTTGGTAGCGCCGGGGGCCTTCGCCGTCTCCGCGAGCAGAGACCCCAGGCGATGCACTTTGCATCGACTTGCGATCCTATGCGGATCACCCTATAGTCGACCTCGCTCTCATGCAAATGCCATCACTCATCGATGCGAGGTGAATCGAATGTCCGAGCAGCCGGCCACTCCGGAAAGCCCACCGCCGCCGCCCTCGCTGAGCGAGGAACACGCCGCCGAACGGGTCCGCCTGGAGCGCGAGTACCTGGGGTGGAGCACGGGCGAACTCGCGAAGCGGATGACTGCTGCCGGCTACCCGATGAACCAGTCCTCCGTCTGGCGGATCGAGAGCGGCGAGCCCCGCCGCCGGATCAACCTCGACGAGGCGATCGGCTTCGCCAAGGTCTTCGACCTGCCGCTGGAGGAATTCCTCGGCCCGCCCGAGTCCTCCTCCGACAAGCACATCACCCAGCTCACCACTGAGGTGGTCGCCAGATACCGCTTCCTGCTCGACCTCATGCAGAGCACCAGCTCGGTGTTCAAGGCCGTCGACCAGTACAACGCGATGCTCCCCCAGCACGCCCAGGAGCTGAACGACCGCATCGCCCGCGCCATCGCCGAGGAGAACCGCCGCCGCGGCCCCGTCCGCGAGAGCCCCATGGTCTTCCTGCGCTACCCGGCCTTCCAGCAGGCCGAGAAGCCGTCGGACGCCGCCGCGCAGGAGTAGTCACCGGCCGATCCACGACGCGACCATGATCGTTCTTCGGAGCGAGCCGGACCCCGTCTACAGTCCCCACTGCACCACGGAAGCGCCACTTGGCGCGGCCGGGAAGCAGAGCTAACGTCACACCCCACGCGGCCACCGACCGCACGAACCGCCCATCCACGACGATCGACCCCGGTGCAGGGTTGCAGCCCACCAGCCACCGAGGAAGGAACCGCGTGCCGCCCACCAAGCGCCGCACCACCACCGCTCCCCGCACGGCGACCAGGCCTTCACCACGGCCGGCCTCTTCGGCCTTCGCCCTCGGAGCGCCCAGACCGGTCTGACGGTCCTCCCCAGCCGCCGCCTGCGCGCACAGGACTCCACTCTGCCCGCTCTACGACGCAGCTTTTCCGCCGCACCCGACGTCTGTCGCGTGGTCCGGCTTCACGACGACGCCCAGCAGCCGGCGCGTCTCTCCGCTCCCGGCTTGGAGCGAACACCACCCCAACACCACCCACATCGTCATCGGCCCCTTCGCGCTGCCCGCCAGGGAACCGACCCCGGACAGGAGACCCATGCCCATCACCGCCGTAGCGCGGAATCCCCACGTCACCATCCCGTCCGCACCGGTTCACGGCGCACGCGAGCAATGCGCTGTAGCCACCCCTCCACCTGCTGGGCAGTTCCACACTGGTCGACGGGTCGGCAACCGGCCCGAGTCACTGCCGAATTGGCGCCTGACGGACACCACGGAGGAGATCGCCGAGGCGGTCGCCCGCGCCTTCGGCGGTGTGCCGATGACTGACGGCGCCCTCGCCGACCTAATCACTACTTCGCCCGTGCTGCCGATCGTTCTCGACAGCGCGGACTCCGTCACGACCCAGTTCCGGCTGTGGGGCCCGAAGGGGCTGATCCACCACTGCGACGGGGAGCGATTCTTGTCTCCCTCCGACCGGCACGGAACGGTGTGTGGCTGCCCTACTGCACCAGACGAACGAGCCGCGCTCGCCAAGGCCCTGCAAGCCCCTCAACCGGACACCACGGTGAGCTTCCGGCTCGCCGGGCACCGGTACCTCGGTCGGTTCGAGTTCCGGTCACCTTCGCGGTTGTTCGCCGACTCGGCGGCCGAGGTCCGTGCCCAGCTCGCTGAGGCTGTGGGCGAAACCCGCTGTGAACTGGCTCTCGAACTGATCACTGTTCCGGCCACCGGCGGCATCGAGCTTTCTTTTCGGACACCTCGGCTGACAGTCGTGCGGCCCTCTGCTCAGTAGGGCCCCACGGCGTGGGAGTCGACCTGGTGTGCTGCTGCGACCGCCTGGTCGTGTCGATACGGGAGAATGCGATCACCGTATCTCCACAAAACCAGAGGATCCGCAGTGCAGCCGTACCAGCCGCCGTCCGCTCATCCCCATCAGCGCACCCCGAGGAACCGACTGGTACGGATCGCTCTGCTGATCTTCCTTCCCCCGATCGCCGCCGTGATGACGTGGCGGTCGCGCCGCGTGCACGTCGTCGCCAAGGTGCTGCTCACCGTGTGGTGCGTGTTCATGTCGCTCTTCTGGATTGGGACGATCACCGGCCCGGCCAAGAAGGACACCCCGGCCCCCGTCATCACCACCGCCCCGCCGAGCAGCAGTCCGGAGGCGACTCCCAGCGACAGCCCCAGCCCCACGGCCGAGCCCACCACCGCACCGCCCGAGCCGTTGCCCATCCCCACCCAGGAGAACCCGGCCCCGGCTCAAGAGAACCCGGCTCCGGCTCAGCCCCACCCCACGGCACCGGCCGTCGCCGAGGCTCCGCGACCCGCTGTGACTCCGGCACCCGAGACCGCCCCCAAGTCCGAGCCCACTGCAGCGCCGCCGGCGGCCTACTACAAGAACTGCACGGAAGCAAAGGCTGCCGGCGCCGCTCCGATCTACCGGGGACAGCCGGGCTACCGCCCCGCACTGGACCGGGACGGCGACGGGATCGCCTGCGAGAAGTAGCCACTGATCGCCACCGGCACTCCCACCCGCTGGTCCGCGTCCAGCCTCCTAGACGAGCTGAGCCAGGGATAGAAGGCCCAACGCGCGCGCCATGATGGGCAAGGTGCGCCCACCGTGGTGCCCTACCGCCCCACCGTGGGCGCGGAAATCGCCGGCTGGCAGGGCTGGCGCCCGGGCACCCTGGCTGGATCTCAGCCGGTCGCAAGACATGGCCGTGCCCCCGAACATCTCCGTTCGGGGGCACGGCCTGTTCTGTGTCGACTGCTACAGCTTCCGGCCGCTGCTCTCGTCGGCCGACTCGTTCCGCTTGGCGAACTCGATCTTCACCCGCTCCTGGACAGGTGCCCGTCCGCCACGCTCCTTGGACTTGAAGACGGTGATCCGGTCCACGAACAACTTGATGAACTTCCGGCGCTCGGCAATGTCCGCGCCGTGCCACCAGGAGCCCGGGCCGATCGGGTCCGCCGATGTGTCCTGCGGCAGCCACTCGGCGATGGGGATCACCGGCGTGATGGCCTCCTGCAGCACCGCGATTCGTTCTTCCGCCGCCTCCAACAGGGCCAGCAGTGCGGACTCCTCGCTGAGGAACCGACGCCGGCCGATGTCGCCCCGGTAGCCACCTGCCTTGCGGTCGTCGTACAGCTCCTCGAGCGCCCGCGCAGCGTCGGCCCGCTCCGCGACCAGCATCGACCGCTCCCGGACCCGCTCTGGCTTCTCGTTGGCGACGCCGAATCGACGGGTGGCCTCCGCCAGCACGGCCAGCGCCTCGTGATCGTGCTCGACCTCGCGCAGCAGCGCGAAGACGCTCCTCACCACGTGGTCGTCCAGAGCAGCCTGGCTGATGGTGCAGTCGCCGGCGTGCTGCCCCGGAAGGATCTTGCGGCGACGACACCGGTACGACCGCTTGATCGCGTTGGAGTCCGCGTGCGAGGTCTTCACCGCTCCGCACTCGCAGAACAGCCGGTCCATGGCGGACAACAGGGCTTGACCTCGTGACAGGCCCTTTCCACGCCCTCGGCTGTCGAGCCACTCCTGCAACTCGTACCACTCCTCCGACGGGATGATCGGGTCGTAGATCCGGAGCGGAAGCATCGTCTCGGGGTCGCGCAGGATGCGGTAACTCTCGATCTGGCTCGTCACCTTGCCGTTCTCCGCGACCTTGTACACCGGCACGGCGGCGAACCCGGCTATCCGGGGGTCACGCAGGATGCGCTTGACGGTCTTGGTGTCCCAGGCGCTGTCCTTGGTCAGCTTCCCGTGCGTCGCCCCTCGCGTAGGCACGATGTCCTCGTTGTTCATGCTGTTGACGATCCCGCCCAGCGATCCGGGGTGCCTCCGCCGCTTGGGGTCGTAGGGCTCGTCCTTGTGCCGCTTGATCGTCGCCCACCAGCCACGGATGACCTCGGGCTCGTCCGCGGTGTGCACCAGGGTCTGAATGACGATCGGCTTGCCGTCCGCCGTGAACACGGTCACGGCCTTCAGCTCGAACCCGTACGGGGCCTTGCCCCCGAGGTAGCCGCCGAGTTCGCGCGCGGTGGCCTTGGCCCCGCTGACGGCCATGCTCTTGTTCTTGCTCTCGTTGTGGGACTGGTCGAGCCGCATGAAGATGTGGATCAAATCCACCATGTTGCCTTTGCGGAACTCACCCTCGGTGACGCTGACGATGGTCACGCCGAGGTTCAGCAACTCCACGACGATCGGGATCGCGTCGAGCGGGTCGAGGCGGGACAGCCGACTGATGTAGTAGACGATCAGCAGGTTGATCCGGCCTTCTCGGCACGCCTTCAACAGCTTCTCGAAGTCCGGTCGCTCCACACCGGTGAAGGCGGAGATCCCGAGGTCCTCGAAGTAGCTGATGGACACGGAGTTACGCTTCCGGGCCTCCTCGAAGCCCTTCTCGCGCTGGGTCGTGGTGGACGTCTCGCTCCCGTTCTCCCGCGCGTCGGACTGACGGGCGTAGACGCCGGCGTGAACGTCCATACCGGAGATGACGGCTGATCGACGGCGAGTTCATCCACAAGGACTCGCACGGCGGCGGCGGCCACCTCGGCGGCGGCGACACCCAGTGGATGACGGCCGGCTCCGGCATCCTGCACATCGAGACCCCGCCGGAGTCGCTGGTGCTGACCGGCGGCCTGTTCCACGGCATCCAGCTCTGGGTCAACCTCCCGGCGTCCGACAAGATGACCGCACCGCGCTACCAGGACATCCACGGCGGGCACGTCAAGCTGCTCTCCACCCCGGACGGCGGCGCGATCCTCCGGCTGATCGCCGGTGAGCTGGACGGCCACCAGGGTCCGGGCGCCACCCACACCCCGATCACCCTGCTGCACGCCAGCATCACCCCGGGCGCGCAGGTCACCCTCCCGTGGCGGCCCGACTTCAACGCGCTGGTGTACGTGCTGAACGGCGACGGCACGGTCGGCGCCGAGGGCCGGCCGGTCCACACCGGGCAGGCCGCGGTGTTCGGCGAGGGCGACACCCTGACCATCTCCGCCGACGCCAAGCAGGACTCCCGGCACCCCAACCTGGACGTGATCGTCCTGGGCGGGCAGCCGATCCGGGAGCCGGTCGCCTGGTACGGACCGTTCGTGATGAACAGCCACCGCGAACTGGAGCAGGCCATGCGGGACTTCCAGTCCGGCTCGTTCGGCCACCCGGTCGACTGACCCGGCACCTCCCCCGGCCCTGTACGCCCAAGCCCTGAGGCCTCAGAGCACGGCGAACAGGGCCGAGGCGTCGTCGTGCGTCTTGCCGCGCGGCCAGCGCTCGCAGGCGGCGTCGGACCGTTCGACCGCCCGCACCCGGGCGATCAGCTCGGCCGGGCCCGACTCGGCGAGCAGCCGCAGCACGTCCGCCCACCCGCCGAGGCCGAAGCGCTCGGTGTAGCGCGCGGCTCCGTCGGTCAGCGCGGCCACCGCGTGCAGTCGGTCCAGGCCGACGAAGCCGGTCTCGGCGTGCTGGGCGGCCTTCGGGCCGGCCGCCGCGATCCACGGACCGTCGCCGGTGTTCCGCACGGCCCGGACGGCCAGCGCGTACTCCAGGTGCAGCGCGGCGCGCTCGACCGAGCCGGGAACGGCGGACCAGACCTGCCGGCGCAGCTCCTCGCCGTCCGGGAAGCGCTGGTTGTCGCCGATCACCTTCGGCGGGCCGTCCTTGGGCTCCAGCACCAGCAGGGAGTCCCCGAGCACCAGGTACTCCAGCGAGGCGCCGTGCCGCCGGGCCGCGACCACCATGGCCGCGGGCGTGTTGGGGTGGGCGAGGTCGCAGCGGCCGCCGTGCAGCGCGGCCGTCTCCACGATGGCGTCGGCCAGGCACTCGGCGATCGAACGGTCCGCGCGGTCGGTGAGCCGGGCCAGCAGATGCACCCCCAGCCGGCGGACGTACCAGGCGGTGCCGTGGCGGCAGCCGGATTCCAGGCCGGGCGGCGTGCTCGAACCGTCGAGCAGGACGAACGCCTCCGGCGAGACCGCCGCGAAGTCCTCGTTCTCCCGGTCCGGCCGCTGTGCTTCCCCTGCGAGCTGTACCTGCATCCCGACAGTGTGGCCGCCGTCCGCCGCCCGTGCCCGGACCGCTCCACCGGTGTGGCGCCGACGACGGGGCACTGGCCGCCCGGCGTCCGGTGGCAGCCGGGGTGATTCGGCCATACCGTCGGATATCGAGTGGACAATTCGGCCGATCAGGGCCTGTCAGGTTTGGGATCTCCTTCGGGGGTTCCGGCGGCCCGGGACTGACGAGGAGCACGGGATGGTCTGGCAGTTCATCGTGTTGCTGGCCGCCTCGACCGGCTTTCCGACCGCCGCGCTGCTGTTCCTGATCGGCGGGCCCCGCTTTCCCGACGAGCGGCGCGACGACCGCTGAAAACACCCGCGCAGGCGCTCAGGCCGCGGGCATCCAGCCCGGGTCCCGTCCGAGCAGCGCGAGCACTCGGCCGAACGGCCCGGCGGACCCGGCGGGCCCGCCCGGTTCGCGCCGCTCGCGGAACGCCCGCCCCGGCCCCCGGTCCTGCGGCTCGGCCGGGACCAGCTCCGCCACCGCCACCAGGGCCGCGGCCAGCGGACGGTCGGCCTCCACCGCCGCCACCAGACCCGACGGCGCCCCCAGGGCGGCCGCGACGTCCCAGCCGTGCACCAGCGTGTCGAGCAACTGGAAGCCGGCCGCCTGCCGCAGCGGGAAGGTGCCGCCGGCCCGGATCTCGGGCAGCCACAACTCCCGTCCGGCCGAGGCCGCCCCGGCGAACGCGGCCACCAGCTCGTCCGCCGAGAGCCGGAACGCGCCCGCCGGGTCACCCCCGAGCTCCGCGTCCGCCCAGAGCGCGAGGTCCGGGCCGGCACCGCGCGCCGCCGCGGCGAAGCCCCGGTGCTGGCCGACCGCGTGCGCCAGCAGCCGGCCCAGTGTCCAGCCCGCGCAGGGCGTCGGCAGCGCCAACCGGTCCGGCCGGACGGCGTCGACCACCTCGGCGGCCAACTCCAGGGAACGGGCGTGCAGTTCGAGCACCTTCATGCGGATGCCACCTCCTGGTGCGCCGCCAGGAAGCCGACGGCGTTGTCGACGACGGCGGGTTCGGCGACGATCCTGCGGTGGCCCAGCCCCCGGGTGACCAGCAGTTCGAGCCGGTCGCCGTAGGCGGCCTTCAGCCGGTGGGCGTGGTCCAGGCCGACCACGCCGTCGCCCTCGTCGTGCACCACCAGGATCGGCAGCCCGATCTGCTCGGGCCGGCGGGCGGCGTCGAAGTACTCCCAGACGTCGTCGACGCCCGCGAACATCTCCCCGCCGACCCGGCGCCGCAGATCCCGTGCGATCCGGGCGTTCAGCCCGAGGCCGGCACAGAAGGCGGCGGGCAGGCCGGAGAACTCGCTGACCCCGGAGAGCGCGACCAGCCGCCCGGCCCGCAGGCCCTCGCGCAGCGAGAGAAAGGCGGCGGCGACGCCGAGCGAGTGCGCGACGACGGCCTCGAAGTCGCCGTACCGCTCCTGGAGCCGCCCGGCGATCTCGCGGTACTCCAGCACCGTGGTGGCGCGGCCGCCGGATTCGCCGTGCCCGGGGGCGTCGAAGCCGACCGGGCTCAGGCCGAGCGCCCGCAGCCGCGGGACGTAGGCCGCGAAGCGGGAGGCCCGGGACTGCCAGCCGTGCATCAGCAGGACGGGCCGGGTGCCGTCGCCCCAGCGGTAGACGACCACGCGCTTGCCGTTGACGGTGAGCCGCTCGGTGGCGGCCTGCCGGTGGACGTCGCGTTCGCGTTCGCGCAGCCGGCCGCGCCGGACCGGGTGCCGGAACAGCTCGAACGCGCCGCGCCCGGCCAGCCGGGGAGCGAGCAGCGAGGTGGTGTTGAGCGTGGTGCGGATCAGTGCGACGGCCGGGTCCATGGGGTCTCCCTGTCGGGTCTGACGGGCGTGCCTGGGTGCGGGGGCCGAACTCGCGAGGATATTAGCACGACCGTTCGTACATTTTCAGGGCCGCCCCCGGCCCTTCCTCCGCTCTTCCGGGCCGGGCGGCACGGGCGCCCCGCTACCCTGGCGGCACGGAACACGACGAGAGACCGAGGTGGACGGTGGCCGGTTCGACCACGGACGGACGGGTCCTGCGCGGCGAGGAGACCCGCCGGACGGTACTGCGCCGCGCGGTCGAGATCGCCTCCGTCGAGGGTCTGGACGCGCTGTCGATCGGCCGGCTCGCCACCGACCTCGGACTGAGCAAGAGCGGGGTGTTCGCCGGCTTCGGCTCCAAGGAGGAGCTGCAACTGGCCACCGTCCGGGCCGCCCGGCGGATCTTCTCGGACGCCGTGATCACGCCCGTGGCGGACCTCCCTCCCGGGCTCGACCGGGCCCGCCGGCTCTGCGAGGGCTGGCTGGCGTACTCGCGGGCCAGGGTCTTCCCCGGCGGCTGCTTCTTCTTCGAGGTGACCGCCGAATACGACGCCCGCCCCGGCCCGGTGCGCGACGCCCTCGCCGCCTGCGCGCGGGAGTGGCACGCCCTGGTACTCAGTACCCTGGCGGAGGCCCGCGCGACCGGCGAACTGCGGGCCGACGCCGACCTGGAGGGGCTGGCGTTCTGTCTCGTCGCCGTCCTGGAGACGGCCAACTCACAGGCCGTGCTGTTCGACGAGGCGACGCCGTACGACCGGGCCGCCCTGGCCGCCCTGCGCCTGCTCCGGGCGGACGCCACCGACCCGGCGACACCCGTGCTCGCTCAGGGCGACGCCTACCGGACGCCCTGACCCGAGACCCCCCGGACCCGGCCCAACGCCCGTTCCAGCACGGCCGCCTGGGCCAGCAGCCGCTCGTCGGCGCCGGCCGCGCCGACCACCTGGAGGCCGAGCGGCAGACCGCCGGCCGCCGGCCCGGCGGGCAGGCTGAGCGCGGGCAGCCCGGCGTAGCTCCAGGGCAGCGACATCACGGCGTCGCCGGTGCTGTCCAGCCCGGGCGGCGCCGGCCCGGTGGCGGAGGGCGCCAGCCAGAGGTCCACCCCGGCCCGCCCGGTCTCCTCGGCGATCCGGTCGCGGAAGTGCTCACGGGCGCGCAGCGCCGCCTCGTGGTCCTCCGGCGCGACGCTCTGGCCGTGCCGGATGCCCGCCACCGTCTCCGGCCGGTAGAGGCCGCCGAATCGGGTGAACCAGTCGGCATGGCTACGGGCCAGCTCGAAGCGGTTGACCGTCTGCAACTGCCGGGTCAACTCCGCGATGTCCGGCAGCAGATCCACCTGATGCACCGTCAGCTCTGCGGCGGCCAGCAGCTCCAGCTGCTCCGCGAAGGCCTTCAGCGCCTCCGGCCGGGCCGCCTCCAGGTACGGTCCGACGGGCACCCCCAGCACCGGCGGCGCGGCCCCCTCGCCCGTCCACCGGCCTTCGCCGGCAAGCCCGTTGCCGTCGGCCTGGCAGTCGTCGACCGGCCAGCCGTCGGCCCGCCAGTCGTCGCAGAGCAGCGGCGCGGCCAGCACCGCGCCCGCCAGGTCGGCGGTGAAGAGGCCGAGGGTGTCGAAGCTCGGCGCGTTCGGGATCACCCCGTCCATCGGGATCCGCCCGTACGTCGGCCGGAAACCCACCACCCCGCAGTAGGCGGCGGGCCGGATCACCGAGCCGACGGTCTGGGTGCCGATCGCCAGCGGCACCAGCCCGGCCGCGACCGCCGCCGCCGAACCGCTGCTGGACCCGCCCGGGGTGTGCCCCAGGTCGTGCGGGTTGCGGGTCGGACCGGGGGCGCTGGCCGCGAACTCGGCGGTGACCGTCTTGCCCGCGACCAGCGCCCCGGCCGCCCGCAGCCGGTCCACCACCGCGGCCTGCGGCCCGGCCAGCACGCCCGGCGGCAGCGCCGAACCGGCGTGCGTGGGCAGGCCGTTCACATGGACGATGTCCTTGACGCCGACCGCCACGCCGTACAGCGGCGGCGCGGTCGCCGGGTCGGGGTGGCGGGCGGCGAGCGCGCGGGCCTCGGCGCGCAGCCGGTGGAGCCGCCCGGACTCCGGCAGGAACGCCCGGACCAGCGGGTCCACCCGCTCGATCCGGGCGCAGAGCCGGTCGACGTGGACCGCCAGGTCCGGGTCGCCGGCCCGCAGCCCGGCGGCCTCCCGGACCAGTGACCGGGGCCGGACCAGGGGCGTCTGCCTGCCGATCACGTCCATACCGGTCACGGTAGACCCGGCCGGTGCGTCACGGGTGCTCGGTGGCCAGATACGGCGTCTCGCGCAGGAAGTACGCGCCGCAGGTGTGGCAGCAGAGCTCGGGGGTCTTCCCCCAGTCCGCCGGCTCCCGCACGGGCGCGTCCGGATCGAGCTCCCGGCCGCACATCGCCACGCTCTCGGACGCACGGACCATGTGCCAGAGCCGCACCCCGGCGGCCGGGCCGTCGGCGCCGTACTCGGCTCGCATCTGGTGCATCATTCCCCCATCGTCCGGCGGCCGTGCGGCACCGGCAACCGGGGGTGCGGACAACCGTTCGCGCCTCTCGGTGGTCTTCCGACCCGAAGACCGTCCACCGAACCCACCGTTGGAGCGATGACCGTGCGCACCTCCCGCCTGCTGGCCGCGTCCACGCTGCTCGTGCTCACCGTCGGCGCGACGGCCACCGGCACGGCGACCGCCCTGGCCGCCGACGCCTCGCCGAACCCCACCGCCACCGCCACGGCCACCGCCGGTCCGTCGGCCACCGCGAGCCCGTCGGCGACCGCGACCGCCGGTCCGTCCGCCACTGCCACTGCCACTGCCACGACCACGGCCACGCAGTCGCCCGGCTCACCCTCCACCATCCCGGGCTGCCCGGAAGGCGTGACGCAGTCCCCGATGCCGGCCACCGTCACCGGACCGGCCGGTGTCCTCGTCCCGGGCGGGGAGGCCCAGGAGATCACCGCGGTGTTCGAGAACAGCAGCACGGCGACGATCGGACAGCTCGCCACCACCCTGACGCTCACCGCCCAGGGCGACGCCGGCACGGTGCCGGCCGACTCCTTCGACCTCCGGCTGCGCGCACCCGGCTCCGACTGGAAGCCCGTCCGGCTCACCGGCAAGCCGCTGGACACCGGCACGTTCCAGCTCGCCCGGGGCGAGAAGCTCACCCTCCAGCTGCGGATCGCCGCCGGCCCGAAGGCCCCGCTCGGTCAGTACCGCTTCGCCTTCGCCGCGCTCACCGAGCCCCTGCCGTCCGGCTCCGCCCCGGCCCGCAAGTACACCTGCCCCCAGCTGACCGGCTCCGCCACCGGCACCCTCACGGTCGCCGACCGCGCCCCCGCCACCGGGGCCACCACCCCGGCGTCCACCGGCCCGGCCACCACGCCCCCGGCCGCCCACCTCGCCGACACCGGCGCCGGCACCGGCACCCGCCCGATCGCCCTCACCGGCGCCGCCGCCCTCGCCCTCGGCGCCGCCCTGCTGTTCCTCGCCCGCCGCCGCCCCCGCACCGAGGTCTGACCCCGGCGCCTGACCCCGGCGCCTGACCCCGGCGCCGCCCGCGCGGACCGGCCGGGACGGAGCCGCGCTACGACACCGACCGGAGCAGGGTGTCGTCCGGCCACCGGAGAATCTTGTCGAAGCTCACGATCGCGCCGCGGAGGGGGTGGTTGCGGAGCTGGACGTGGTCGGTGAGGGCGTGGATGAGGAAGAGGCCGCGGCCGGACTCGGCGGTGAGGTCGGGGAGGGTGTCGAGGTCGACCGGGCGGAGGCCGGGCACCGCGTCGGCCGGTCCGCAGGACGGCAGGACATGGGTGTCGTAGGGGCGGTCGGCGTGGCGGACGCGGTGGCCGGTGAGGACGCGGGCCGGGACGGCGGCGCGGCCCCGACGGCTGTGCCGGTGCGCGGCCGGGCGGGACGGCGGAGCGGTCGGCCGGCGCGACGGCGGCGCGGACAGCACTGCGGACGGCAGGGGCGGCAAGGCCGGCAGGGACGGCGGCAGGGCCGAGGCGGGCAGGCCGGGGCCGGAGTCGGTCACCTCGATCCGCAGGCGGTCGCCGCCGATCGAGGCGGTCACCTGGAAGCCCTCGCCCGGTCGGCCGCCGGCCCCGTGCTCGACGGCGTTGGCGCAGGCCTCGCTGAGCGCGACCCCGAGGTCCTGGGCGATCTGCGGATCGACGCCCGCCGCCGCCATGGCGCCCAGCAGTATCCGCCGCGCCAGCGGCACGCTGGCCGGGTCGCGTTTGAGGTGCAGAGTCCACCAGATGTCCACGGGAAGTCCCTCCTGGCTGCGGCTCCACATACAACTAGGTATCTCCGGGCGTTCCGGTGGTGAACCGTGCCGAAGGTCCGCTACCGCCCGTTCGGCGGATGGACTGCCGCCGTGGTCTGTGCCGAGCGGCGCACGCGGGGGCGTGCACGCGGGACCGAACGGGGCATTCGTAGGGATTTCCCACCCTGCCCACGGGGGCGAGGCAGGCGATGAGATGATGGCCCGGCCATGACTGCCCTCGCCGCCGCCCCGCTCCCGGGCGCCCCCGCACCGGATGCGCCGGTGGGGGCCGCCGCCTGGGATCTGCGGCTTGCCCGGGCGGTGCCGTTCGCGCTGGTCTGCACCTTGATAGCGGCAGGCGGGCACGCGCTGGCCGGCGGCGGGAACGTCGCCCTGCCCGCGCTCGCGACGGGCTTCGCGGTGGTCCTGGTGCTCGCCGTGGCCCTCGGCGGGCGGGAGCGTTCGCTCACCGCCATCGCCGGTGCGCTCGGTGCGGGCCAGCTCGGCCTGCACGGCCTCTTCCACGCCTTCGGCGGCCACGCCGGCACGGCGGCCGGTGCCATGGCGGGGATGCAGCACGGCGGCTCCGGGCCGCTGACCCTGCCGCAGGTGGCCGGCCGGCTGATCTGCAACGAGGCCCGCCCCGGCACACTGACCGGCCTGCCCGGCAACCCCTCCGTCGAACAGCTGGTCTCCAGCGCGGGCCTGGACCCGCAGGCGTACGCCGTCGTGCCCTGGTGGCAGGGCGGCGTGTTCGGCATGACCTCGTCGATGCTCGCCGCCCACCTGGCCGCCGCCCTGGTGGCCGGCTGGTGGCTGCGGCGCGGCGAGGCGGCGCTCTGGCGGCTGCTCCGGATCACCGCCGAGGCCGCCCGGGAGCACTGGGCGACGCCGCTGCGGACGGCGTTCGCGCTGGTCGCGGAGCTGCTGCGCGGGCTGATCGGCACCTCAGGCGGCCCGGCCCGCCGGTACGGCGCACGGGGCGGGGAGAACCCGCCGCCGGCCGGTGCCGCGCTGCGGCACAGCGTGGTGCGGCGCGGCCCTCCGCTCGGCGCGCTCGCGTACTGACCCGACCTCGGTACCCCCGTCCGTACCGGGCTCCGGGCTACGCATCAGCCGAGCCGTAACCGCCCCACCCGGGCCTGCGGCCCCCCACGTCCCCCCGCCGCGCGGCCCCGCCGAGACACGGTTCGTCCGTGCCCGGGAGCGGGCCTGCCCGCCGAGCCTCCGAACGGAGCCCCCCATCATGCGTTCCCTTCCCACCCGCCGTATCGCCGCCGTCGCCCTCGCCGCCGCGACCTCCGTCGTGGTGCTGGCCGGCCCCGCCTTCGCCCACGTCACCGTCAACCCGGGCAGCGCCGAGCAGGGCGGTTACACGGCCGTCGACTTCCGGGTGCCGAACGAGAGCGACACCGCCGGCACCGTGAAGCTGGAGATCAACCTCCCGCTGGACCACCCGCTGGCCTCCGTCCGGACCCTCCCGCTGCCGGGGTGGACCACCACCGTCGAGAAGTCCAAGCTCGACAAGCCGATCAAGGTGCACGGCAGCGACGTCAACGAGGCCATCTCCAAGATCACCTGGACCGCCGACGCGGGCATCAAGATCGCCCCCGGCCAGTTCCAGGAGTTCCGCGTCTCGCTCGGCCCGCTGCCGACCGACACCGACACGCTGACCTTCAAGGCCCTGCAGAGCTACGACAACGGCGACATCGTCCGCTGGATCGACGAGGCGAAGGACGGCCAGCCCGAGCCCGCCAAGCCCGCCCCCGTGCTCAAGCTGACCAAGGCCACCGGCGGTGACGACCACGGCGTCACCGCCGCCCCGGCCGCGGCCGACAGCCACGGCATGAACGGCGGCAGCACCTCCTCGGAGGCCTCCGGCTCCACCGCCAAGAGCAGCGACTCCACCGCCCGGGTGCTCGGCGTGGTCGGCATCGTGGTCGGCGTGATCGGCGCCGCGTTCGGCATCCTCGGCCTGCGCCGCAAGGACGGCAGCGCCGCCTCCTGACCCTCGCACCGGCGGGGGCGGGCCCCCCCCCCCGGGCCGCCCCCCCCGGGGCCCCCCCCCCCCCCGCGGGACACCCCACCCCCCCCCCCCCCCCCCCCCCCCCCCCCCCCCCCCAGCCCCCCCCCCCG
>NZ_JBIVRD010000011.1:98596-184905 GCF_044755565.1 Kitasatospora sp. NPDC092286
GGGGTGCGGGGGGTGGTGGGATTGGGGGTGGGGGTTCTGGGCGCGGGTTTGGGCATCGGGGGGGGGGGGGGGGGGGGCGGGGGCGCCCCCCCCCCCCCCCCCCCGGGGGGGGGCCGCCCCCCCCCCGGGGTCCGCCCCCGCCGGTGAACCACCGCGCACGATCGGAACTCCCATGCCCCGCACCCCCCGCACCCCCCGCACCACCCGTCTGGCCGGCGCCGCAGCCGTCGCGCTCGCCGCCGCCCTCACCCTGACCGCCTGCGGCTCCGACGGCGGTGGCGGCAACAGCCCCGCCAAGGTCACCCAGCAGAAGGCCGACTCGCCCTACCAGGGCACCGTGCTCAGCAAGCACTTCGAGAAGCCCGACCTCCAGCTGACCGACACCGCGGGCCAGCCGTTCGACCTGCGCCAGCAGACCAACGGCCGTACCACCCTGCTCTTCTTCGGCTACACCAGCTGCCCGGACGTCTGCCCGACCACCATGGGCGACATCGGCGTCGCGATGAAGAAGCTCTCCGCCGAGGAACGGCAGAAGATCAACGTCGTCTTCGTCTCCACCGACCCGCAGCGCGACACCCCGCAGGTGCTGCGCACCTGGCTCGACTCGATGGGCAGCGACTTCATCGGCCTCACCGGGGACCTCGCCAAGGTGAAGACCGCGGCCCGGTCGCTCGGCATCATGATCGAGGACCCGGTGGTCAACGCGGACGGCACCGTCACCTCCACCCACGGCGCGCAGGTGCTGGCCTTCCTGCCCTCCGACGACAAGGCCCACGTCCTCTACCTCAGCGGCACCGAGGAGAAGACCTACGAGCACGACCTGCCGCTGCTCGCCAAGGGGGTCGCGGCATGAACGGCCCCGGCACCGGGCGCCCCGCCGGCCGGCGCGAGGCACTCGGCTTCCGGCGGACGGCACTCGCCGGGGCGGTACTGGCGACGGCACTGGGCGGCGGCGCCATCCTGGTCGCCTGCGGTGCGGGCGGCACGGACACCACCGCCACCGCCTCCGACGGCGGAGCCGCCAGGCTGAGCGTCGCCGACTCCTACATACCGCTGCCCCCGGCGGGCGGGATGGCGGCCGGCTACCTGACCGTGCGCAACGACGGCACCGGCGGGGACCAGCTGGTCAAGGTCTCCAGCCCGGCCGCCGAGTCGGTCACCATGCACCGCTCCACCGCCTCCACCATGGAGCAGGTCGACCGACTGGACGTCCCCGCGCACGGCGCGTTGCAGCTCGCCCGGGGCGGCACGCATCTCATGATCATGGGATGGCAGAAGGCCCCCGCCCTCGGTGACGAGCTCGAACTCGACCTGACCTTCGCCAAGGCCGGAACCATCTCGGTCAAGGTGCCGGTCAAGGAACTCACCTACCGCCCCGGTCAGCAGTAAAGGGGATCCGCGACATGCTGAAGGTCAGTCACCGCCGGCTCGGCGGACTGCTGGGCGTCCTCGGCGCGCTGCTCGCGCTGCTGCTCGGCGGTGCCGGGCCGGCCGCCGCCCACGCCGCCCTCCAGTCCGCCGACCCGGGCCAGAACTCGGTGGTCCCCACCGCGCCGCAGGCCGTCACGCTGACCTTCAGCGAGACCGTCTCGCTCTCCGCCGACTCGGTGCGCGTGCTCGACCCGGCCGGCAAGGCGGTCGACAGCGGCAACCCGGCCCACGCCGACGGCAAGGGCAACACCGTCCGGGTCGGGCTGAACAGCGGGCTGGCCAACGGCACGTACACGGTCGCCTGGCGCACCGTCTCCGAGGACTCGCACCCGATCGGCGGGGCGTTCACCTTCTCCATCGGCGCGCCCTCGGACACCTCCGTCTCGGCCGGCTCGCTGCAGAGCGCCGACGCCGACGACGTGGTCGCCGCCCTCTACGGCACCGGCCGGACCGTCGCGTACGGGGCGTTCGCCCTGCTCGCCGGCGCGGCCGCGTTCGTCCTGATCTGCTGGCCGGCCGGGGCGGCCCGGCGCTCGGTGCAGCGTCTGCTGATGACCGGCTGGGTGGCGCTGCTGCTCTCCACCGTCGCGGTGCTGATGCTGCGCGGCCCGTACGAGCGGGGCTCGGGCCTCGGACAGGCCTTCGACCTGTCGCTGGTGCGCGCCACGCTGGACGAGCGGATCGGCACCGCGCTGGCCGCCCGGCTGCTGCTGCTCGCGGCGAGCGGGGTGTTCCTGTCGCTGCTGGTCGGCCAGCTCGGCCAGCCGCCGCGCGCGGTGCCCGCGGTCACCGGGACGCAGGACCCGGAGGAGGCCGAGCTGCGGCGGCTGGAACAGCGCGCCGCCGAACGCCCGGAGCGGGACGCCCGGCTCGGCCTCGGCGTGGCCGGGCTGGTGCTGGCGGTCGCCCTCGCGGCGACCTGGGCCGGCGCCGACCACGCCTCGGTGGGCATCCAGGTCTGGCTGGCGCTGCCGCTCGGCATGCTGCACCTGATCGCCATGGCGTTCTGGCTGGGCGGCCTGGCCGCGCTGCTGGTCGGCCTGCGGCACGGGCTCGGCGCGGACGCCGTCGGCCGCTTCTCCAAGGTCGCCATCGGCTCGGTCACGGTGCTCACCGTCACCGGCGTCTACCAGTCCTGGCGCGGCCTCGGCAGCTGGGGCGCGCTGACCGGCACCGAGTACGGGCGGCTGCTGCTGGTGAAGACCGGCTGCGTGGCCGCCATGCTGGTGGTCGCCTGGTTCACCCGCTCCTGGCTGGCCCGGCTGC
Source organism: Kitasatospora sp. NPDC092286 (assembly GCF_044755565.1). NCBI lineage: Bacteria > Bacillati > Actinomycetota > Actinomycetes > Kitasatosporales > Streptomycetaceae > Kitasatospora > Kitasatospora sp. NPDC092286. The sequence goes on from NZ_JBIVRD010000011.1 coordinate 101,294, forward strand.
GGACCGCCCCGGACGAGGCGCCGACCGCCGCGCCCGTCGAGGCCCGCGAACCGGTCGCCGTCACGGCGCACTCGGACGACCCCGTCCGGCAGGCCCAGCTGGCCCGCCAGCAGGCCGCCCGGGAGAACGCCGGGCGCGACCGCGGGCTCACCCCCACCCGGGCCGGGCTGCGCCGCTCGGTGCTGATCGAGGCGCTGGTCGCGGTGGCCGTGCTGGTGGTCACCACGATGCTCACCAACTCGCCGCCCGGCCGGGTGGCGGGCGAGGTCGCGGCGGCGGCGACCGCCGGCACCGCCCCGGCCGGCGGCTCGGCGGAGGCCCCGCAGACCGTGCCCGGCAAGACCCTGGAGCTCAAGCTCCCGTACGACACCAAGGGCCGGACCCCGAACGCCAAGGGCACCGCGACCGTCACCCTCAACCCGGCCGGGACCGGCTCCAACGAGGTGCACCTCGCACTGGACGGCACGGACGGGCAGCCGGCCGAGGTCCCCGAGGTGCAGCTCGCCTTCACCCTGCCGGACCGCGACCTCGGCCCGCTGCCGGTCGCGCTGACCCCCGAGGGCACCGGGCGCTGGAGCGGCACCGCACAGCTGCCGCTGGCCGGGAACTGGGTGGTCTCGGTGGCGGTCCGCTCCTCCGACATCGACCAGGCCACCGAGATCAAGCAGCTGAAGATCGGGTGAACGCGATGAACACCGAGACCACGGCCGACACCGCGTCCGCCGGTACCTCCGCCGACAGCTCCGCCGCCAGGCCGACCGGTACCGGCTTCACCCGGCGGGCCCTGCTGGGCACCGCCGGGGCCGGCCTGGTGATCGGGGCGGGCGCCGGCGCGGCCGGGGCCACCGCCCTGGACCGGACCTCCCCCGCCGCGCCCGCGGCGGGCGGCGGGGCGCTCGGCGCGGCCCGGGTGCCGTTCCACGGCGAGCACCAGGCCGGCATCCTCGAACCGCAGCAGGCCCGGGTCCAGCTGGCCGCGTTCGACCTGGCCGACGGCGCCGGCCGGGACGGGCTGCGCGCACTGCTGCGGCGCTGGTCCCGGACGGCCGCCCGGCTGGCCGTCGGCGAGCCGACCGACGAGCAGGAGAACCAGGTCGCGCTGGACGCCGGGCCCTGCTCGCTCACCGTCACCTTCGGTTTCGGGGCCCCCCTGTTCGACAAGGCCGGGCTGGCCGACCACCGCCCGCCGGCGCTCGAACCGCTGCCGGCCTTCCCGGCGGACGCCCTCGACCCGGCCCGCGGCGACGGCGACCTCTTCGTGCAGATCGGCGCCGACGACGCGCTGGTCGCCGTCCACGCGCTGCGGGTGCTGCAACGCCAGGCGGCCGGGACGGCGGCGCTGCGCTGGCAGATGTCCGGCTTCGCCCGGACGCCCGGCGCCACCGCCCGGCCGATGACCGGCCGCAACCTGATGGGCCAGATCGACGGCACCAACAACCCCAAGCCGGGCCAGGACGGCTTCGACACCACGGTGTTCTGCACCGCCGGGCCGGACCGGCCCGACTGGCTGGCCGGCGGCTCGTACCTGGTGTTCCGGCGGATCAGGATGCTGCTGGACAACTGGGAGGCGCTCCCGCTGGACCGTCAGGAACGGGTGATCGGCCGTCGCAAGTCGGACGGCGCCCCGCTGAACGCGCCCGCCCCGGGCGGCGAGTCCAGCCCGGTGGACCTGGCCGCGCAGGGCCCGGACGGCTCGCTGGCCGTCCCCGCCGACGCGCACATCCGGGTCGCCGCACCGGCCGCCAACGGCGGGGCGGCGATGCTCCGGCGCGGCTTCTCGTACCACGACGGCCTGCTGGCCGACGGGTCCCCGGACGCCGGGCTGCTCTTCCTGGCCTTCCAGGCCGACCCGCGCAAGGGCTTCACCCCGGTGCAGCGCAAGCTCGCCCGGGGCGACGGCCTCTCCCGCTTCCTGCGGCACGAGGCCAGCGGCCTGTACGCCGTCCCGCCGGGCGCCCGGGAGGGCGGCTACGTGGGCCAGCCGCTGCTGGAGGGGTAGCCGCTCCCGCCCCCGCCGCCGTCCGCTCCGTCCCCTGCCCAGGGGCTGAAACGCGTTCATGGGCCGGGGACGAAGTGGTTAAGGTGACTGCTCTGTAACCCCTTTCGAGGAGGCGGTATGTCGGCGACCCGCTACACCTATCTCGGCCCGGCGGGCACCTTCACCGAGGCGGCCCTGCGGACCCTGCCCGAGGCGGCGACCCGGGAGCTGGTGCCGCTGTCCTCGGTACCGCTGGTGCTGGACGCGGTGCGGGGCGGCGAGGCGTCCGGCGCGTTCGTGCCGATCGAGAACTCGGTCGAGGGGGCCGTCACCGCGACCAACGACGAACTGGCCGCCGGCTCCCCGCTGATGATCTACCGCGAGGTGCTGCTGCCGATCTCCTTCGCGCTGCTGGTGCGGCCGGGCACCGAGCTCGCCGACATCGCGACCGTGACCAGCCACCCGGTGGCACAGCCGCAGGTGCGCCGCTGGCTGGCGGCCAACCTGCCGGACGCCCGCTGGGAGTCCTCCGCCTCCAACGCCGACGGTGCCCGGCTGGTCGCCGAGGGCCGCTTCGACGGGGCGTTCGCGGGCGAGTTCGCGGCACCGATCTACGGCCTGGACCCGCTGGTCAAGGAGATCGCCGACGCGCAGAACGCGACCACCCGCTTCATCCTGGTCGGCCGGCCGGGGCGGGTCTCCTCGCCGACCGGCGCGGACAAGACCTCGATGGTGGTCTGGCTGCCGGACGACCATCCGGGCGCGCTGCTGGAGCTGCTCCAGGAGTTCGCGGTGCGCGGGGTCAACCTGATGCGGATCGAGTCCCGGCCGACCGGCGAGGGGCTCGGCAACTACTGCTTCCTGATCGACTGCGAGGGGCACCTCGCCGACCGCCGGGTGAGCGAGGCGCTGATGGGCCTCAAGCGGATCTGCCCGCAGGTGCGCTTCCTCGGTTCCTATCCGCGTGCCGACCGGCAGACCTCCAGGCACCAGCGGCCGGGGACCTCGGACACCGATTTCACCGAGGCCGCCGACTGGCTCTCCCGCTGCCTCGACGGGCGCGGCGACATCTGATCGACGGCTTTCGTTTTCCCGACCGTATTCGACTGTTTCCGACCGTTTTTCCCAGCGCCCGGACGGCGGTCGGGGTCACCGCACCCGTCGTCCACAGGCGCGCCGCCACCGGAAGCGGCTGTCCACAGGGCTGTGGACTGTCCACAGCCGAAAGTTATCCACAGGCCTGGGGATGAATCGACAAACCGGTATAGCCATCGCCCACATCGGTCGGACCACCGGTTAGTGGCGCAGAGATGACTAATCGGACCAGAGTCACCCGTGTGCCATCAAATCACCCGCCCGAGTGCTTCAATTCCCTCACTCGGGAAGGGCGGCCGAGGTTTGAAACCTCAATTCCCCAGTTCTGCCCGCCGCCCCTCACCGCCGCCCAACAATCCACAACCCCGACCCCAAGCCTGTGGATAACCCTGCCCGAGGCGGCTCTCCACAGAAGTTATCCACAGGATCCGTGGAGTTATCCCCAGCCGGAAACCCGTACCGGTGGAAGGGCCCCCGCCCGGTAGGCTTGGGCCCGTGATTGACCTTCGCCTGCTTCGTGAGGACCCTGACCGAGTGCGCGCCTCGCAGCGCGTCCGTGGCGAGGACGTCGACCTGGTCGACGCCCTCCTCTCCGCCGACGAACGGCGCCGGTCCTCGGGCAGTCGCTTCGACGAGCTGCGCAACGAACAGAAGACGCTCGGCAAGCAGGTCGCCAAGGCCCAGGGCGAGGAGAAGACCGCCCTGCTGCAGCGCACCAAGGCGCTCGCCGAGGAGGTCAAGGCCGCCGACGCCGAGCAGGGCGCGGCCAAGGAGGAGGCCGACCGCCTGCTCCGCTCGCTGGCGAACCTCATCGACCCGGCCGCCCCGGTCGGCGGCGAGGAGGACTTCGTCACCCTGGAGGAGATCGGCACCCCGCGCGACTTCGCCGCCGAGGGCTTCGAGCCCCGCGACCACGTCGAGCTGGGCCAGATCCTCGGCGCGATCGACACCGAGCGCGGTGCCAAGGTCGCCGGAGCGCGGTCCTACTACCTGACCGGTGTTGGCGCGCTGCTGGAGCTCGCCCTGATCAACATGGCGATCGCCCAGGCCACCGCGGCCGGCTTCACCCCGATGATCACCCCGGCCCTGGTCCGCCCGGCCGCCATGGACGGCACCGGCTTCCTCGGCCAGGCCGCCGAGAACGTCTACTTCCTCGAAGAGGAGGAGCGCTACCTCGTCGGCACCAGCGAGGTCCCGCTCGCGGCGTACCACATGGACGAGATCATCGACGCCGAGAAGCTGCCGCTGCGGTACGCCGGCTACTCGTCCTGCTTCCGCCGCGAGGCCGGCACCTACGGCAAGGACACCCGCGGCATCATCCGCGTCCACCAGTTCGAGAAGGTGGAGATGTTCGTCTTCACCACGCCCGAGGACGCCGAGGCCGAGCACCGCCGCCTGCTCCAGTGGGAGAAGGACTTCCTCAACGCGCTGGAGCTGCCGTACCGGGTGATCGACGTCGCCTCCGGCGACCTCGGCGCCTCGGCCGCGCGCAAGTACGACATCGAGGCGTGGATCCCGACCCAGGGCAAGTACCGCGAGGTCACCTCGACCTCCAACACCACCGAGTACCAGTCCCGCCGGCTCTCCATCCGCATGCGCGAGGAGGGCAAGGTCCGCCCGCTGGCCACGCTGAACGGCACCCTGGTCGCCGTCCCGCGCACCATCGTGGCGATCCTGGAGAACCACCAGCAGGCCGACGGCTCTGTGGTGGTCCCGGAGGCGCTGCGGCCGTACCTCGGCGGCCGTTCCGTCCTCCCGCCCGTCAAGTAGCACCCCGCAGCACCCGCAGCACCAGCAACTCCCGGGAGACGCACGGCCCATGAGCAGCATCAGCCCCAGCCCCGTCTCCCCCGTCGACGACGGTGGCGGCCTGCCCTTCCGGCTGGTCGCCACCGACCTCGACGGCACCCTGCTGACCAGCGGGGAGAGCGTCTCCGAGCGCACCCGCGCGGCGCTGGCCGCCGCCACCGGCGCCGGGGCGCTGCACATCATCGTCACCGGCCGCTCGGCCGCCTGGGCCCGCCCGGTCTTCGACGAGATCGGCTACACCGGCATAGCCGTCTGCGGCCAGGGCGCGCAGGTCTACGACGCGGGCGCGCACAAGCTGCTCACCTCGCTCACCCTGGACCGCCGGCTGGCCGCGCTGGCCATCGCCAAGATCGAGGCGGAGACCGGTCCGATGGCCGTCGCGGCCAACCAGGACGGCCTGGACGGCGAGGTGCTGGCCGGTCCCGGCTACGAGCTGGTGATCGGCTCCGACCTGCCGGTGGTCCGGGTCGACAGGGACGAACTGCTCGCCGCCCCGGTGAGCAAGCTGTACATCCAGCACCGCGGACTGACCGACGACGACCTCGCCGAGGCGGCCCGGCAGGCGGCCGGGGGGCTGGTCGGCGTCACCATGGCGGGCGCCGGCATCGTCGAACTGCTGCCGCTGGGCCTCTCCAAGGCCACCGGGCTGGCCGTCGCCGCCCGCCGCCTCGGCGTCCGGGCCGCCGACACCATCGCCTTCGGCGACATGCCCAATGACGTGCCGATGTTCGGCTGGGCCCGGCACGGTGTCGCGATGGCCAACGCGCACGAGGAACTGCTCGCGGTCGCCGACGAGGTCACCGTCAGCAACGACGAGGACGGCGTGGCCGCCGTCCTGGAGCGGCTCTACCCGCTCGCCTGACCGACCCACCGGGCCGACGTCGAACAGACATCGGGCGGTTGTCCGGCGGTTGTCCCACAGGCCTGCACCACCACCCGGCTGCCGACCCGTCCGGAAGTGTTTGTATGCTCCGCTGAAGCCCCGCGTCTCCCGGTGCGGTGCCCCTGTGCGGTGCTCCCGGCCGGCCCGGGCCGTGCCCGCCGGACACGCACAGCATTGCTGCTTCCGCCGCTGAGAGGTACGCGCATGTCAGGCCAGTGGGACGAGAGCACGTCGGGCGCGGACGGGCGGCGACGCGGCGGTGGCAGCTCGCGCGGTGGAGACACCCCGGGCACCGGCGCCTCACGCGGCGACGTGCACACCGAACGGGCGTCCGACGGCTCCGGCCGTGTCCCCGCGCCGAGGCCCGGCGGCCGCGCCGAGGCCCGACGGGCCGCCCAGGGCAAGGGCGGACGCGGCAAGACGGACGGCACCAAGGCGGGCGGCGCCGCCGAGGGCGGCGGCCGCGCGGCCGCGCGCAACAGCCGCAAGCCCAAGCGCAAGGTGAAGAAGATCGCCGCCTGGTCGGTGGCGGGCGTCCTGGTGGTGCTGGCCGGCACCGGCGGCGCCATCTACTACAAGCTGAACGGCAACATCAAGTCCTTCGACGCGGACGCCATCTCGACCGACCGCCCGCCGGAGGCCCAGGCCGACGCCAACGGCAACAAGCCGGTCAACATCCTGCTGATCGGCTCGGACTCGCGGGCCGGCAAGAACAGCGACCTCGGCGGCGGCAACGAGGGCGGCGCCCGCTCGGACACCACGATCCTGCTGCACGTCTACGCCGACCACAAGCACGCGGTGGGCATCTCCATCCCGCGCGACGCCCTGGTCACCATCCCCTCGTGCAAGCTGCCGAACGGCAAGTGGAGCAAGGAAGCGCCCGGGCAGATGTTCAACTCGGCCTTCTCCGTGGGCAACGCGGAGACCGGCAACCCGGCCTGCACCCAGAACACCGTGGAGAAACTGACCGGCATCCGGGTCGACCACACCATAGAGGTGAACTTCGAGGGCTTCGCGGCGATGACCGAGGCCGTCGGCGGGGTGGACGTCTGCCTGCCCAACGACATCTACGAGGGGCACATCAACCCCAAACTGGGCAGGAAGGGCAAGGTCATCCTGCCCAAGGGCAAGCAGAAGGTCTCCGGTCAGAAGGCGCTGGACTACGTCCGGCTCCGGCACGGCGTCGGCGACGAATCCGACGTCGGCCGGATGAAGCGTCAACAGGCCTTCCTCGGCTCGCTGATGGCCAAGGTCAAGAGTCAGGGGCTGAGCCCGACCACCCTGCTGCCGCTGGCCGACGCGGCGACCAAGTCGATGACCGTCGACCCCGGTCTGGACTCGGCCAAGAAGCTGATGGACTTCGCGCTGTCGATGAAGGACATCGACCTGCACGACGTCAAGTTCCTCACCACGCCCTGGCGTTACAACGGTCCACGGATCGACCTGGTCCACCCGGCGGTCGACAACCTCTGGAAGACCCTCCAGGCCGACCGGACCATCGACGGCCAGGACGCCACCGGCAAGCAGGAGGACGCGCCGGAGACCCCGGCCGCCGCACCCGAGACCACCCCGGCCGCGCCCCCGCCGGTCGCCGCGAACGGCGCGCCGATCAAGGTCGCGGTCTACAACGGCACCACCGCCACCGGGCTGGCCGGCAAGGCCGCCGACACGCTCAAGGCCGCCAAGGTCACCGTCACCGGCGTCACCGACGCCAAGAACACCAACCGCGCCACCACCACGATCGAGTACGGCTCCGGCCAGAAGGCCAACGCGGAGAAGATCCAGGCGATGTTCCCGGGCGCCACCCTGACGCCGACCTCGGCCACCGGGATCAGCCTGATCGTCGGCAAGGACTACGCCGCCGCCAGCGGCGGCACCGCCGCCGGCACGCCCGGCACCCCGGCCCCGCTGCCCACCGAGGTCGTCAACGACGCCCGCTCCGCCGCCGACGACATCTGCGACAACGTCTCCTACGGCTGACCGCCGGGGAGGCGGGCCTTCCCGCCTCCCGCCCCGCCGTCGCCCCGGCCGACCCGACCGACCCGTCATCCCAGCCGACCCGTCGTCCCAGCCGACCCGTCCCGGAGGGTTCCGGGGGCGTTCATCTCCAGTTGTAGGATGACCGGGCAAGCGGTTGTAGGATGACCGATGACCAGCCGTCCCCGCCCGAGAGGAGCCCCCGTGACCAGCGGCAACGACAGCCTGCAGGCGGCCGGGCGGCGCTCCCTGGTGGACACCGCCATCGACCAGCTGCGCGAGCAGCTGGCCGCCGGCGTCTGGCCGGTAGGGGCACGGATCCCGACCGAGCACGAGCTGGCCGAGCGGCTGCAGGTCGGGCGGAACACCGTGCGGGAGGCGATCCGGGTGCTGGTGCACGCCGGCATGCTGGTCTCCCGGCAGGGCGAGGGAACGTTCGTCCGCAGCACCAGCGACCCGGCCTCCGTCCTGCGGGGCGTGCAGCGCTCCGGCATCCGGGACGTGCTGGAGGTCCGCGCGGCGCTGGAGGCCGAGGGCGCCCGGCTGGCGGCGCTGCGGCACACCCCCGAGGACATCGTCCGGATGCGGACCGCGCTGGCCCACGAGGCCGAGGTGATCGCGACGCAGCCCGAGCGGACCGGTCGCGAGGCGACCGTCGAGCACGACCTGGAGTTCCACACCGCCGTCGTCGAGGCCGCGCACAACCCGGCGCTGACCGAGGTGTACCGCTACTTCGGCGCCTCGGTGCGCGAGTCGATGCGGACGGCCTTCGGCGACCACGAGATGCCCGAGGTGGTCGTGGCCACCCACGAAGCGCTGGTGGACGCGATCGAGAGCGGCGACCCGGACCGCGCCGAGGCGGCCTGTCGCGCGCTGCTCGCCGAGCCGACCGCGGCCGTCGAGCAACTCCTCGCGGCCATCGCGGCCCGGAAGTGAGACGGCGCGAGCCCTCCTTCCCCGATCCGCGCCCCTGATCTCACGTTTCGCGTGATCTCACGTTTCACGAAAGAGCAGCACCCATGGCAGTCACCCGTGCCCAGCAGCCGGTGGTCACCTATCCGCTTCCCGTCCGCTCCCGGCCGGCCCACCCCGCGCTGCTGCTGACCGGCATCCTCCTGGTCGCGCTCAACATGCGCGCCTGCCTGGCGGCGGTCTCGCCGATGGTCGGCGAGATCCAGCACACCTTCGGCCTCTCCGCCACCGCGAGCGGTCTGATCACCACCGTCCCGGTGCTGTTCCAGGGCGTCGGCGCGCCGCTCACCCCCCGGCTGACCCGGCGGTTCGGCACCGAGCGGGTGGTCCTGGGCGCGGTGCTGGTGCTCGGCGCGGGCGTGCTGCTGAGGGTGCTGCCGTCGGTGGCCGCGCTGTACGCGGGCTGCGTGGTGATCGGCGTGGCGATCGCCGTCCTGAACGTCTCGATGCCGGGTCTGGTGAAGCGCGAGTTCCCGGGCCGGGCCGCGGCCATGACGGGTGTCTACTCGACCACCATGCTGGTCGGCGCGACCCTCGCGGCCGGCATGTCCGTCCCGCTGGAGCACGCGCTCGGCGGCGGCTGGCAGGCCTCGCTGGGCGCCTGGTCGCTGCTCGCGCTGGTCGCGGCGGTGGCCTGGCTGCCGCAGGTGCTGCGCTCGCGGCAGGAGAAGGCGGCGGTGGCGGTGGGGGCTCCGGCCGGGCGGCCGATCCAGGGGATCTGGCGCTCGCCGCTGGCCTGGCAGATCAGCCTCTTCATGGGCATCTCGTCGCTGCTGGTCTACACCCTGGTGGCGTGGATGCCGACCATCCTGGCCGACCACGGGATGGACCGCGGCGAGGCCGGCCTGGTCTTCGCCTTCTCCAACCTGGTGCAGGTCGCCGGCGCCTTCCTGGTGCCGCTGATGGCCGGCCGGATGACCAGCCAGCGGGCGCTGGCCGTGGTGATGGCCGCGCTCAACGGGCTCGGGATCGCCGTCCTGCTGATCTCTCCGGTGCCCTGCGCCTGGGTGTCGGCCACCATCCTGGGCGTCGCCCAGGGCGGTTCGCTGGGCCTCGGGCTCGCCTTCATCGTGCTGCGGACCGACAGCGCGGCCGGCGCCGCCCAGCTGGGCGGGATGTCGCAGGCGGTCGGCTATCTGGTGGCGGCGGCCGGCCCGGTCGGCGCCGGGGCGCTGCACCAGTTGACCGGGGACTGGAACACCCCGCTGGCGCTGATGCTGGCGCTGGCCGCCGTCGCGGCCGTGGCCGGCTGGGGCGCCGGCCGCAACCGGACGCTCTGAGTCGCCCAGGTACTCAGCCCAGGTACTCAGCCCAGGTACTCAGGGGCACCCGCCAGGGAGGCCGCCGGCCGCGGCCCCTGGCCGGTCACTCCTCGGCGGCCAGGGTCAGCCCGGCGAGCTTCACCGAGGCCAGCGCCGTCGCCACCACGGTGAACACCAGCAGCAGCGGGACGGCCACGCCGAGCGCGACGTCCGCGGTGATCGCGCCGTCCGCGGCCACCGCCTTCGCCACCGACAGGCCCCACTGCTGGACACTCAGCGTCCGGGCGCCCGTCACGAAGTTGCCGATCAGCGACTCCCAGATCAGCGCGTACGCCAGACCCGCCACCACCGCGTGCCGGGTGACCACGCCGAGCAGCAGGAAGAGCGCGCTGTACACGGCACCGGCCACCAGGGTGGCCACGGTGTAGCCGAGCGCCAGGTTCTCCTTGGTGCCGTACATCAGCAGGCCGGCCAGCAGGGTGGGGATGCCCGCGAAGACCCAGGTGGTGCCGATCGCCACCACCAGCTTGGTGGTGATGATCTTCCAGCGGGGCAGCGGCTTGGCGAGCAGGTAGACGATCGAGCCGTCGTCGATCTCGGTGGCGATGGCGCCGGTGCCCACCACCAGGCCGAGGATCGGCACCAGGGTGCCGAGGCCCAGCTGGCCGAGGATCCTGACGGTCAGAGTGTGCTCGTCCCCGCTGGAGCCGCTGGCGATCGCCGAGACGAGCAGCAGCAGGGCGGGGACCACCAGCAGCAGGATGCCGCGGCGGCGGCCCAGCAGGCCACGCAGCGTCAGCCTGGCGACGGTCGGGTTCATGGTTGGTCGGCCTTCCTGGGTCCGGTTCAGGCGATCAGGCGATCAGGTGTACGGGCGGTCGGGCGGTCAGGCGGTCAGGCGGTCAGGCGGAGACGAGGTAGGAGAAGACGCTCTCCAGCGACTCGTCCGCCGGTGCGACGGTGTACAGCCGGATGCCCGCCTGCTGCGCGACCTTCGGCAGCAGGGTGGTGAAGCCCTGGAAGTTGACCGCCTGGATCCGCAGTCCGCTCCCGTCGCCCGCCGCCCTTCCACCGGGGCGCCGCGCGCCCGCCCCCGGCTGCCAGTCCAGCTCGATGCCGGCCGTGGACGGGTCGGCGATCAGCGCGGCCGCCAGCCTGCGGTCGTCGCTGGAGTGGACCAGGTAGCGGTGCGGGCGGTCGGTCATCAGCCGGCGGATCTTCCGGAAGTCCCCGGAGGCGGCATGCCGCCCGGCGACCACGACCTCGATGTGCCGGGCCAGCTGCTCGACCTCCTCCAGGATGTGCGAGGAGAACAGCACCGTCCGGCCGTCCGCGCCGAAGCGCCGCAGCAGCTCCATCAGCTGGAGCCGCTGGCGCGGGTCCATCCCGTTGAAGGGCTCGTCGAGCAGCAGCACGGACGGGTCGTGGACCAGCGCGGAGGCCATCTTGACGCGCTGCTTCATGCCCTTGGAGTACGTCCCGGTCTTCCGGTCCTGGGCATACTCCATCTCGACCAGGCCCAGCGCCCGCTTGGCGGCGGCGGCCGGGTCGGCGAGGCCGTGGAGTTCGGCGTTCGCGAGAACGAACTCCCAGCCGGTCAGGTAGTCGTACATCGACTCGCGCTCGGGGACGAGCCCGATCTGCCGGTAGACCTCCTGGTTGCGCCAGATCGGGGCGCCGTCCAGGGTGACCGCCCCGGTGGAGGGGGCGAGGAAGCCGCTCATCATGTGGATGAGGGTGGACTTGCCCGCGCCGTTGGGCCCGAGCAGACCGGTGATGCCGGGGCCGATCGTCATGCTGATGTCGTTGACGGCGACCACGTTGCCGAACCAGCGGGAGACCTTGTCGATGGTGATGGTGGCCATGGTGCCCTCTCAGATGTCCCGGTAGCGGCGCAGCAGCAGCCCGTACGAGCCGGCCACCATCGCGCCGGCGGTGGCGGCGAAGGCGACCACACCGAGCGCACCGGGCGCGTGCATCCGGTCGAAGTCGCCGCCGATGTCGAACAGCTGGTTGGTGAGGCTCTCCACGAGCCCGTTCGGCGAGAGCAGCGCGATCCACTGCGCGGAGTCCGGGATCCCGACGGAGCCGACGCTGGAGATCCCGACGATGATGGCCACCACGGTGGTGCTGATCGCCAGGTAGCCCATGATGGCGGCCACCCCGAAGCCCCGGCGCGGGGTGGTGGCGGCGATCACCAGCGCGACCGAGGTGGGGACCAGTGCGTAGAGCACGGCCGTGACCAGGCCGTAGAGGAAGTGCGCGGTGTGGTGTCCGAAGTCCAGCCCACCGAGCAGCGCGCCGATGTAGAGGACCAGCAGCGGAGCCGTCATCAGCAGCAGCTGGGCGCAGACCATCGCGGCGAACTTGGCCCGGACGTAGTCGCCGCGGGTGATCGGGCGGGAGAAGTACAGCGGGACGGTGTGGTGGCGGAGGTCCCGGGAGAGCAGGACGGGGGCCTGCGAGGCCAGGAAGATCGAGACGACCAGCCCCAACGAGCCGAGGTACTGCGGGTAGTCGACCGGAAGATCGGTGCGGCTCATGGCGAGGGTGAGCGCGACCATGACCACGGCGGGGGTGGTGACCACGCCGAGCACCAGCATCGGCAGCACCTTGGACTTGCCGGAGCGCCCGAGGCCGTACGCGGCGCGCAGGCTCTGGGTGAACAGCGAGCGGGTGGCGTAGGCCCGGCCGAGCCGGGGGCCGGTGTAGCCGCGGTAGCCGATGTCGTGGATGACGCCGGTGTCGGCCGGCCTGGTCTCAGGAGGCAGCGACATCTGCGGTACCTCCCCTGGGTGCGGTGCCGGCCGGCACGGTGCCGGCGTCGTCGGTGCCGGCCTGCCCGGTACCGGCCTGCTCGGTGAAGAGCTCGGAGACCCGGTGGCGGCGCTGTTCCAGCCGGACCAGCCCGAGGCCGAGGTCCGCGACGGCGTCGCGGATGGTGTCGTAGGTGTCGTCGCCCGCGAGCCGGACCAGCAGGACACGGGTGCCGTCCGGCTGTACCGACAGCCCGGCGGCGGCCAGCCGCTCGTACACGGCCGCGCCCGCGTCCAGGGCGAGGTCGTCCGGATGGTCCGTCACCTCGACCGCGAGGACCGCCGTCGCCTCGGTGAACGAGGCGGTGGAGGAGGAGCGCAGCAGCTTGCCGCCGTCGATGACCACCAGGTGGTCGCAGGTCCGCTCCAGCTCGCCCAGCAGGTGGGTGGTGACCAGCACCGAGATGCCGAAGTCGGAGTGGATCCGGCGGATCAGCGCCAGCATGTCGTCCCGGCCGACCGGGTCGAGCCCGTTGGTCGGTTCGTCCAGCAGCACCAGCTTCGGGTCGTGCACCAGCGCCTGGGCCAGCTTGACCCGCTGCTTCATGCCGGTCGAGTACCCGCCCATCGGGCGGTACCGCTCCTCGTACAGCCCGACGTGCCGCAGCGTGTCCGCCGTCCGCTCGCGCGCGGCGGCGGCCGGCAGCCCGGCCATCCGCGCCATGTGGACCACGAACTCCGTGGCCGAGACGTCCGGCGGCAGGCAGTCGTGCTCCGGCATGTAGCCGACCTGCTCGCGGATCTCCGAGCCCTGGGTGGCGATGTCCAGACCGAGGACCTGGCCGCTCCCGGACGTCGCCGGGGCGAGCCCGAGCAGGATCTTGATGAGTGTGGACTTGCCCGCACCATTGGCCCCCACCAGACCGACCACCCCGGGCTGCACCTCTACGGTGAGCTGGTCGAGGGCGGTGACCCGGGGGAACCTCTTGGTGAGGCCGTCCGTCTTGATGACAGTGGACACAGGGCTCAACGTAGTGTGCGCACGCCGTGCCCGCCATGAGCTGGAATGACGAACCCGGCATGATGCTTCGGTATGACACTCCCGCGCTGATCCCCTAGGGGTCGGAATCGGCCAACCCGGCTTGTACTCTTGTCAGATTCCTAACAGGGGGCCGTCGGGATCAACTCCCGGCGTGAGAGGGAGATGTGAGCACAGTGTCGGATCGTGCGACCGAGTTCGACCGGATGATGAACCCCTGGGCCTACGACGCCGACGGCAATCTCACGGTACAGGCCCAGCGGCAGGAGACCGCGCACACCAGGATCAACTCGGCCGGCGCCCCGGGCGGCGGCGGGAGCACCGTCACCGTCGACCCGGACGCGCTGGAGGCCGCCGCCGGCTCCTCCGACCAGATCCACGGGCGGCTGAACGGCGACGGCCGGTCCGCCGACGACGAGACCGCCACCGTCGCCACCTCGCTCGCCAACTGGCGTACCGGCAAGGCCGCCCAGGCCGCCGCCGCCACCTGGGACCAGCAGATCGCCGCACTCGGCGGCACCATCGGCGAGCTCACCCAGGCGCTGCACCAGACCGCCGGCAACTACCGCCGCAACGAATCGGCCGTCAAGCACGACCTGAGCGCCTGAGGGGGCCGGACGAGATGGTCGACTTCCACGAGTTGAGCACCGCCAAGCTGGACGTCCTCGGCACCGCCGCCTCCGCCTGGGAGGACGTCGTCAAGAAGCTGCGGTCGATGGACCAGGACTGGGACAACGCGGTGATCGCCAAGGTCGACTCCGCGAACTGGACCGGCCCTTCGGCCGATCAGGCCAGGCCGAAACTCCAGCGCGTCAACGAACAGCTGACCGCCGCCGTGACCGAGGCGGGCGCGATCGCCTCGATCCTCAAGGACGCCGGCCAGGACTTCCAGGCCGCCAGGTCCAGACTCGACAAGGCGGTGGCCGACGCCAGGGCCGCCGGACTGACCGTCAGCGACACCGGCACCGTCAGCTGGCCCCCGGCCGACCACGCGACCCGGCACGACCCGGACGCCAACCAGGCCTACCAGGCGGAGTACCGCGGCAAGGCCGAAGCCGCCCGGAAGGCGATCGACGCGGCCGTCCAGGAGGCCACCGCCGCCGACGAACGCGCCGCCTGGGCGCTCGGCTCCGACACCGCCACCGACAACGTGAAGTCCTTCAACGCCAGGGCCATCGGCGGCGGCCCGGAGGGGGACGGCGACCGCGCCGCCCAGCTGGCCGCCAAGGGCGGAAAGATCTCGGATGCCGAACTCACCGAGCTCAACTCCCTGTTGGCCGCCAACGCCAACGACCCGAAGTTCTCGACCAGGTTCTACCAGGACCTCGGCCCCAAGGGGACGCTACAGGCCTGGAACAGCATGGTCGGCGACGAACAGCAGTTCAACGGCGCGAGCGACGCCCGGTGGAAGCAGTACCAGGAGCTGCAGAAGAACCTCGGCCTCAACCTGGCCACCGCCACCCGCACCACCAACGAGCCGCACCTGTCCGACCAGTGGGCCGCCGACCTGCGCAAGGCCGGCTCCGAGACGATGTGGGACAAGCCCTACCGCCAAAGCGGCATGGACTACGCGCCGTACGGCTACCAGGTGCTCTCCGGCATCCTGCGCACCGGCGACTACGACCCGCGCTTCCTCAACCCGATCGCCGAGCACATCACCCAGCTGGACACCGACGAGAAGTACTGGCCGGCCCCGGTCTTCGGCCCGCGCAGCGACCGGCGCGGCTACAACCTGCTGGGCCCGGAAGGCGGTTCGGGCTTCGAGCCGACCACAGCGATCCTGGAGGCGCTGGGCCACAGCCCCGAGGCGGCCACCAGGTTCTTCCACGACCGGCCGACCGCGTACAACACCGACGGCACCGTCAACCCGAACGGCAGGACCACCCCGGCGGACTACCTGACGTACTTCACGCACGACAAGGAGTACACGCCGGACACCGTCTCGCAGAAGAACGAGCTGCGCCGACAGGGCATGCACAGCGGCCCCGACGCCCTCGGCCACGCCCTGGAGGCGGCCACCACCGGCCGCCCGTACGACGATCCGTCGGGCCCGCCGGCCAAGCACACCGCCGACCAGGCCGACGTGATGAACCGGGTCGTGCAGACCTTCGGCACCCACGGCAACGGCGGTGTCCTCGACGATCTCAAGGGCGAGGACGCCAAGTTCGCCCCGCTGCGGGACAGCCTCGGGCACATGACCGCCGACTACATCGGCGACACCCAGCGCGCGCTCTCCCCGCACAAGGACGACCTGCCGGTCAACGGCGCCCCCGCCAACCTCAGGGAGGCGCCGGTCCGCGGCCTGCTGGACGCGCTCGGCCGCGACCCGGACGCCTACGGCGCCGTCGTCAACGCCAACCAGGCCTACTCCACCGCCGTCATCCGCGGCCACATCGACAGCGGGCAGACCGACTTCGCCCGGCTGGAGGCCGACATCGACTCCACCTCGCGGGCCGGCGGCGTGGTCAGCGGCATCCTCAACGAGGCCCGGATCAACGAGGTCCACAGCGAACACGCCGCCTCCGACAAGGAGTACAACGAGGCGCTGGAGAAGAACGCCGGCTACGCCAAGACGGTCTTCAGCAGCACGATCGGCGCGGTCACCGAGAAGGTGCCGGTCGCCGGCGAGGTGGCGAACTTCCTGGTCGAGGAGATCACCGACAGCGTGGTCAAGGCCAACGAGCGCGACACCACCGGGGAGGCCCGGCAACAGGGCCGCGACTACGTCGCCGACGGCCGCGGCAGCGCGGCGCTCGGCGCCAAACAGGCCGTCACCGACGCCGCGTTCGGGACGGCCCTCAGCGCCGACGACATCCGGCGACTGGCCGACAGTGCCGGGGACCGGGTGCTCGACGGCTACACCGACGGCTCCTCGGGCAGCCAGAGTTCCAACGGGAAGGTCTCCGGATGATGAGCGAACAGCGCCGACCGGCCGCCGCCGCGGTGGTCGTGGCCGCCGCCCTGGCCCTGGCCCTGGCCGGGTGCGGCAGCGACGGCGGTACCGGCGAGGGCGGCGAGGGCGGCAGCAGCGCCGGGGCGAAGACGGCCTGCGAGGGCGTCGTCCGCGAGAGCTACGCCGAGGCCGTACTGAGCGACGGCGCCTCGGCGGCGTACAAGCTGGACAAGCAGCTCGACGCGCAGCGCCAGGCCGGGCTCCAGCTGCTGGACTGCGCGGTCGACGCCAAGCGGGGGCCGGGCCTGCTCGTCCGGCTGGCCGGGAGCGAGACCCCGGGCGGCGGCCCCAGGGCCAACGCCCCGCTCCCCGGTGAGCCGGTCTTCACCCTGGGCTTCGGCGACCGCAGCGAGGTCACCCGCTGGCGGGCCGAGCTCACCTTCCGCTGTGACGGCACCTACCGGCGCTCCGGTAGCGAGAAGGGGCTGTACTTCACCGTGCAGGTCGGCCCGAACGCCTCGGCGGAGCAGGCCAATCCGGCCGGCTCCCCCAAGTGGACCCCGGAGCACTGGGCCCGGCTCGCCGCCGACACCGCGCAGCGGGCCGCCCGCGGCCCGCTCGGCTGCACCGCGCCCGTCGACTGGCCCACCGGGGAGCCCGTGCTCACTCCGGCGGGCGGCGGGAACTCGGCTGCGGGCGGCGAGGGTTCGTCCTCGGGTGGTACGAGTTCGCCTTCGGGCGACGGGAGTTCGGCGAGCCCGACCGCGTGAGCACCGGTGGGCGGCCGCGGCGCGGGCGGCTGCCGGTCGGCCGGGCGCTGCCGGTGGCGCTCGGGCTGGCGGTCGCGGCCGCCGGGACGGTCGGCTACCTGGACTGGCGCGCCCACCAGCCGGCGGAGGAGCCCGGACGGGCCGCCCGGCTCTGCGGCCTGTCCACCGGCGACGGCACCCCGCTCGGGCGGCTGCTGCCCCCGGGCGCCCAGGACGTGGAGGAGCGGGAGGCGAACGGTTACGGCGGCCCCGGCCCGCGGTCCTGCGCGATCCGGGTCGACGGGCGGACCGCGCTGACCGTCACAGCGGCCCGGCACGAGGGTTCGGCGGCGCTCTCCCCCGCCGCCGCGGGGCAGCCGGACGCGCACGGCTTCGGCGCGGGCAGCCTCTCCGCCTCCTGGGCCCGGGGGGCCGCGGTCGCCGACTACTGCCCCGGCAAGGACCAGCCGGTCGGCCATGTACGGCTGGAGGTCACCGCCGGTGCGGCGGCCCGCGGCGGTCGGGCCGAGCTCGAGTCCGTCGCCAGGGACGCGCTGGCGCAGCAGCGGAAGGACGTCTGCGGATGAACGGGCCCGGTCGTTCCGTCCTGGCGGTCCCGGCCGCGCTGCTGCTGGTCCTGGGCGGTGGCCTGTTCGGCTGGCACCGCCATCTCGACGCCGTCGAGGACCGGCCGCCGGCCGTCGACCTCTCGCACGGCGAGTGCCGGGGCGCGCTCGACGGCCCCGGCTTCACCGGACTGCTCGGCGCCACCCACCGCGTCCGGGTCGAGACCCAGTACCGGCCGGGCGACGCGAAGTCCGCCACCGTACTGGCCTGTGTGGTGACCGGCCCGGGCGGGCGGACACTCACCGTCACGGCGCGCGGCGCCGCCACCGAGGCGGAACGCGACAGGGACGAGGCGGAGTCGGCGCGCGCGGACTTCCGCCCGTTCGGCGCCGGCCGGGCGGGTGCCGACGGGGCGGTGGTCCGTTTCACCTGCGCCACCGGTCCGGCGGACGGCACGGCGGGGTCGGGCGGGGTGGCAGGATCGGGCGGCGCGGGCGCCGGTCGGACCTGGTACTACCTGGCGACCGTACGGCTGGCCGGGGCCGGCGGCGGTACGGCCGCCGGACCGGGCCGACAGCGCACGGCCGGGCTGGCCGTGGACTTCGCGCGCCGGGCCGCCGAACGGGCGCTCGGCTGCACCGCCCCCGTCGGGCTGCCGGCCGGGCCGGTCACGGTGGAGTGACCGGCCCGGTCGCACGGTGGCGGCCGGTCCGTCAGCCCAGCAGGTCGGACTGGAGGGTGACGACCTGGCGGAAGGCGGCCTCGGGAACGCCGTCCGTGGGGTTGGTCATCACGACGATGCCGACCACGTCCCCGGCGTTCAGGTAGGCCAGGTAGCCGTTGGTCCGGGACTTGGTGGTGATCACCGGACTCTCCCGGATGGTGCGGTCCACCCCGGAGACGTCGTCCCAGCCCTGGGCGGAGCCGGTCTTGAGACCCGGCAGGTCCTTCCACTCGCCGTTGGAACGCAGGTCGGCGAAGACGTCCCAGGCCTCGGGCGAGGAGCCGAAGCGGAGCAGCCGGATCTGGGTGCGGGTGCCGTCGGAGGCGGTCCACTCCCGGACGGTGGCCGCCCGGCAGGCGTCCTGCAGCAGCAGGGCCCGCGTCCTGGCCGGGTCCAGCTGGTCCGCGGCGGCGGCGTCGCAGGCGACCCAGTCGGCGACGGCCGGACCGGCGGACGGTGCCGCCGTGGTGGCGGTGCCCCCGGCCGACGGGCTCGCGCTCGGGGCCGCCGTCCCGGAAGGACTCGCCGACGGGCTCGCGGTCGCATCCGCGCCCGCGCTCGAACCCGCGCTCGCGGTCGGAGTCGGGAAGACCACCGGCGCCAGGGAGCCACCGGCCTCCTTGGGGACGGGCAGGAGCAGATGGCGCAGGTCGGCGGCGTGCCGGCCCTTGCTCTCCTTGGCACTGGGCGCGGCCTTGCCGGACGGCAGCGGCGGCAGGGCCAGCGCCGGGAAGGTGTACCGGCCGTCGCTCTCGGTCGCCAGCCCCGGGAGGTCGGTGCGGTCCGGCGCGGTGACGGCCGCCGCGGCGCCGGTACCGGCGAGGGCCAGCACCAGGACAGCCGCGCTCCAGCGCAGCGCCGCCTTGCGCCGGCGGGTACGACGGGCCGCGCGCTCCTCGGGCGTCTCCGCCGGCGGAGGCGGCAGGAGTGGCGCCTCCGGGGCGCTCCAGACGTTCACCTCGGCAGCCGGGGGCGCGACCGGCGCGACCGGGGCGGGCGGTGCGACCGGCGCGACCGGGGCGGGCGGAACGACCGGCGCGACCGGGGCGGGCGGTGCGACCGGCGCGACCGGGGGCGCGTCGGCGGGAGTGGCCGCGTTGTCGTGGGGGGTGGCGCTGTCGGTCATGCGGACGCTCCCGGGCTGGCGAGGCGGTCGAGCTGCTGGACGAAGAGGGCGACGATCCTGTCCTTGGGCAGCGGTGCCACGCCCTCGGCGCTCATGACCACCAGGAGGTCGCCCTCGGCGGCCGAGCACTCCAGGTTGTCGATCGGCGCGGACGGCGGAGCGGGCATCAGGTAGCAGTGCGCCTCGGGGTGGCCGGGGATCTGCGGGCCGATGCGGAAGAGACCGGTGTCGCCCGTGAAGACGGCGGTGTACTCGTTCAGCTTCTGCACCTCCTGCTGGTTGAACTGGCGCAGCTTCATCCCGATGACGAGGTCGTCCGCCGTGTTCTTGTAGGTGCGCACGCCGGTGGCCTTGACGTGCAGGCTCTCCCAGTACGCGCGCAGCTTGTCGCGCTTCTCCTTGGGGATCTGCTGGAGGTCGTCGTCCAGCTCGGCGGAGAGCACGTCCGCGCCCAGCTCGACGTCGTTGCCGTAGCCGCCCTCGTCCGGGCCGAGTTCGTAGCCGGCCGGGACGGGCAGCAGCAGGTCGCGCAGCGAACCGAAGTGGTTGCCGTTGGACTTGGCGCCGAAGGGGGTGGGCGTGGCGGTCGGGGCGGGGGCGGTGGTCGGCCCGGCGACGACGACGGGAGCCGGGTCGTCGTACTGGGTCTTGATGATGCCGATGCCGATGCCCACACCGACCAGGGCGGCCGCCACCGTCGCGCCGGTGGCGCGGAGCAGCCGTCGGCGGGCCGGGGAGGGGACGGCCGTCTCGGGGGCGGCGGCCTCGGGAGTGACGGCCTCGGGAGTGACGGCCTCGGCGGCGGGCGCGTCCACGACGGGCGGTGCCGGCTCGACGGCGGCGGTCGGCTCGACGGTCGGCACGGGGGCCGCGGCCCCGGTCACGGTGCTGTCGCTCAT
This sequence comes from Kitasatospora sp. NPDC092286, assembly GCF_044755565.1. NCBI lineage: Bacteria > Bacillati > Actinomycetota > Actinomycetes > Kitasatosporales > Streptomycetaceae > Kitasatospora > Kitasatospora sp. NPDC092286. The sequence continues at coordinate 122,023 of NZ_JBIVRD010000011.1, forward strand.
ACCAGCCGCTCCCACTGCTGCTTGGCGATGTCCTTCACGACATCGGGGTTCACCGGCTTCGTGCCGAAGACCTCGACGTCCATCACCACGGTTCCGCGCTGCGCGAGCGCGGACCCGTAGTAGAACTGCTCGGTGGTCTCGGCCCAGTACTCGGCCTGGGTGTCGACCTGGTAGCCGCCGTTGGCGCCCTCCGCGAACGGCGTGAGGTGGTAACCGGCCGCACGGGACTTCGCCTCGGCGGCGCGGTCCGCCGCGTACTGGATCAGGGTGACCCGGACCTTCAGGTCGTCCTTCTTCCAGTCGACCTCGACGGCCCGCCGGAAGTCCTTGGAGTTCAGCGCCTTGAAGAGCGAGGCCGAACTGCCGCTGTGGCCGGCCAGTTCGCCGACGGTGATCCAGCTGGGCCGGTCCGGGTAGTCGGCCCAGGCCGTGCTGCCGTCCGGAGCCGTCATCAGCAGCTTCCGCAGGTCGCCGTCGATGGCCAGCGCCTTCGGCGCCTCCGCGGCGACGGCCGCCGGGTCCGCCGCCTCGGCCGGGTAGGAGGGCAGCGCGACCTGGATCGGCGGCAGCGGGGTCGGCGGGCGGTTCGCCTGGATCGCGTACCCGACGGCACCGCCGACCACCGTGCCGAGCAGCAGGGCGGACACCAGCAGCAGCACCGGCCGGGGACGGCGCGGGGCGCGCACCGGCGGGACCGCGTCGGCGGGCAGGGCGGCGCCGACGGGCAGGGCGGCGTCCGGGGCCGCGTCCTGGGCCGTGTCAGGGGCGACGGCCTCAGGGGCGACGGCCTCGGGCAGCGGCGGGACGGCCGGCACTACAGGCGGGGCGGGCGGCACGGCGGGCGCCTCGGGCACCCCGGGCGCGGCCGGGGGCGGTACGGGCGGAACGGCCGCCGGAGGCGCGTCGGCGGGCGACGGCTCCACGGATTCGGTGGTCACGAAGTGGCTCCAGAAAGGAAGGAAAGGTGACGTCGACGACGGGCGGCGGGGTTCAGCCGCCGGAGGACAGCCACTCGCGCTGGCGCTTCATCAGCTCGCTCAGCAGTGCCTTGTCCGGAGTGCCCTTCACTTCGACGTCGATCGTGTACTGGACGTCGCCCTGGCTGGAGATGCCGGTCATCGAGCCGGTGTACGCCTGCTGCTTGGGCTTGTGCACATAGCCGTGGGCGTTGGGATCGCCGTCGATGTCGATCGAGTCCTGCTTCATCGTGTAGCCCTTGGCGAAGTCGCCCGCCTCCCGGGTGGAACCGAAGTGCAGCAGGGTGACGGTGACTTCGGCCTTCCCGTCGGCCGTGCGGTACATCCGGCTGGCGGCGTCCTTGTACCCGTACGAGCCCAGGATCCGCATGATGCCGTCCTGGTTGCCGAACATCTCCGAGACCTCGTCGTCGGTCAGGGTCGCACCGTCGACCGGCCCGTACGACTCGCCACCGTCCGGGATCGGGAGCAGGAAGTAGCGCAGATCGCCCTCGTGCTTGCCGCCGTTGACGCTGCCCTTGACGGTGCTCGTCGGCTTGGGCGCGGGCGGGACGGCCGGTACCTCGGTCGGCACGGCGGACGCGGTGGCGGACGCACTCGGGCTCGGCGAGGCGGTCGGTGACACGCCCGCGGCCGCCGTGCCGGTCGGTCCGGCCACGACGGCCGGCCGGGACTCCGGCTTCCCGACGGCCACGGTGACGGCCGCGCTGGTCGCCGTGACGGCGAGCAGGCCGGCCGTGGCGAGGGCCACGCCGACGGCGCGCGGCAGCCTGCGCGCGGGCGCGGCGACGGGTTCGGCGGCAGGCACGGGCTCGGCGGTAGCGGGCTCGACGGCAGCGGGCTCGACGGCAGGCGCGGGCTCGACGGCCGCAGGCTCAGTGGCGGGCTCGACAGCGGTCTTGGCGAGATCGGGCACGGGCGCGGGCACGGCACCGTTCACCGGATCTGCGGCGGGCGGCACGTTTTCGGGCGCGGACAAGGAACTCCCCCCGGGGAAAGTGGAATATCGCGCACGGGCCCCTCGCGAGCCACCCCCCGTGGCTCTCCAGGCCGACCGTCACGCGTCTCACCTGCAATTATGAGAGCCGGTCCACACCTCTGCCAACAAAATGAATCACCACACTCCCGCCCAATGATCAATCAAACGGACACGTCGTGATCTAACCGCAACGGGCCGCCGCGCCGGATCGGGGCCGCGGTTCGGGAGCCGCCGCGTCCGACCGGCCCGACGGCCCTGCGGAACGCGCCGAACACACCGACCGCGTCCCGTCAGCCCAACTGCGCCAGGCCCTCGGTGGCGATCCGCTCGAAGACGGCCAGGTCATTCGCGAAGATCGAGTCCGGCACCGGCCAGTGGATCACCAACTCCGTGATGCCCAACTCCTGGTACGTGCCCGCCCAGTCGACGAAGGCACCCACCGATTCCAGCGGTTTCTCCGCCGTCGAGCCCTGGAGCAGCACCTTCTCCAGCTCGCCCACGTCCCGCCCGGCCGCCTCGCACGCCACCGTCAGCTTCCCGATCTGCTGGGCGATCACTGCGGGTGCCTGCTCCACCGGCACGTCCGCCGGCCCCTTCGGGTCCCCGTACGTCACCCAGCCCTGCCCGTACTCCGCCGCCAGCTTCAGCCCGCGTGGCCCGGTCGCCGCCACATAGAACGGCACCCGCGGCGTCTGCGCGCACCCGGGGATGTTCCGCGCCTCGACCGCCGAGTAGTACGCCCCCGCCTCGGTCGTCGCATCCTGCCGCAACAGCTTGTCCAGCAACGGCAGGAACTCCCCGAACCGGTCCGCCCGCTCCCTCGGCGACCACGCCTCCTGCCCCATCGCCGTCGCGTCGAACCCCGTCCCCCCGGCCCCGACCCCCAGCGTCAGCCGTCCGCCCGACACATCGTCCAACGACACGACCTCCTTCGCCAGCGTCACCGGATGCCGGAAGTTCGGCGAGGTCACCAGCGTCCCGAGCCGCAGCCGCTCGGTCGCCGTGGCCGCCGCCGTCAGCGTCGGCACCGCCCCGAACCAGGGCTCGTCCCGGAACGACCGCCACGACAGGTGGTCATAGGTGTACGCGGCATGGAACCCGAGTTCCTCGGCCCGCCGCCAGGTCTTCTGTCCTTCGGCCCACCGGTGGATGGGGAGGATCACGGTACTCAGTCGCATGCCGTCGACCCTACGGGAGCGGTCGTCGTGGGCCCCGGTCATCAAGGCAGGCCGCACCCAGGGGTCAGTAGCGGCTCATGTGGGGCATCGCCTTCTCGGCAAGATCGATGATCGCCTGCGCCTTCGGCAGATCGCCGCTCACCTCTTCGGGGGTGATGGCCGGGGCTTCGGCAGACCGGTACTCGCTCTCGTTGCGGCGGATCCGCATGCGGCTGAACGGTCGCAGGACTCCGCCCAACGGCGGGTCGAGCTGCGCCTTCACCGTTTCGTACACGGCGACATGGCCACCCCTGCTCGTGGCACGGAGACCCTGGTTCATCAAGACCGCGGCAAGCGCCTTGCGCGCGGCGTCGTACGCGAGGCTGTACGCGCCGACCGGGTCGACGTCGAGGAGCAGCTTCGCAGAGGCCAGGTGCTGCCGTGACTGAGCCAACTCCGCCTGGGCGTGCTCCGCAGACGCCGGCACCCTCTCGACCTCACGTCGTTGGATCAGGTCGTCAACGGTCGCACGGCCCTGTTCCCAGCGGTTCACGCGCCATTCTCCTTGTGCAGCGTCAGGCGGACCAACGGTCGCTCGCGGACCGAGGTGAGGAACGGTTCGGCGCTCTCCGAGGCCCAGGCCAGCGGGGAGACGCGGTGGACGTTGACCTCCCGGTGCAGCTCTCGCGAGGCCTGCTCGGCGATGTCGAAGAGCTCGTCCGGGTCGGGCTGCCCGACGACCAGGACATCGACATCTCCTGGGATCGGACCGGGCTCCCCCTCGTAACGGGCCGCCCACGAGCCGTAGATGTATGCCTCCTCGACTCCGTCGAGAGTCGAGAGGATCATCGTGAGTCGAGGCACTGGCCCGTATGTCACGAGCAGCAGGTCGCACAGCGGTCGATACAGCAGGGTGTCCGTTCGAGCACTGATGATCCGGGTACGGCCGAGCCGCTTCCCTGTGAGGATCTCAGCGCCGATCAGCCTGTCCACCTCTCTGAGCACCGCCGTGTGTGAGACGTCCAGCGCCTTGGCCAGTTCGATGAGCGTCCAACTGCGCTCCGGGCTCAGCAGAGTGAGCGCCAACAGGTCTCCCTGCAGCTGAGACCGGAACAGGGGGAGCAGAGAGGGTGCGGAAGGCTTCATTACGCGCAGAATATCATGCGCGTAATGCATATATCGCCTCACGGTCAGAGAGTGATCACGCTGCGTAAGGCAGCGGAGCCGGCAAGCTCGCGCAGCGACCGGTACCCCACCCGGCTGCCCCACGGGCCGCCGGCGAGATACTCCTCCCGCACCTGCGCGAGTACCTGCTGCGGTCCGCCAACCCGGTCCTCGCCCGGGGCTGCGGCACAGCCCCCGCACCGATCAACCCGATCGAGCGCAGTACCCCTGATCCGCCGCCACTGTCCGAGGCGATGGCGATAGCCTGCCTCCGCAGTACACCGTCGTCTGTTCTCCGCGAAGGCCGCTGGCCACCGTGTCCGGGGGCGGCCACCGGGCCGCCGAACACTGCCGCGACGTCCACTGATCGCGCTGCCGATACAGGACAGGTCGAGCCGATCTGCCGCCTTCATCACCTCTCCTCGACCCCGACGTCGCGTTCTCGCAGGTCAGGCTGCGATGGGTGAACGAGGCTTGACCGAGGTCACCAGCGTCCCGAGCCGCAGCCGCTCGGTCGCCGTGGCCGCCGCCGTCAGCGTCGGCACCGCCCCGAACCAGGGCTCGTCCCGGAACGACCGCCACGACAGGCGGTCATAGGTGTACGCGGCGTGGAACCCGAGTTCCTCGGCCCGCCGCCAGATCTTCTGCCCCTCGCTCCACCGGTGGTTGGGGAGGATCACCGTGCTCAAGCGCATGCGGTCGACCCTGCGCGTTCGCTCCGGCAGGTGAGGCTTCGAGCAACCCGCGGCGACGACGCCTGGACGACCGTTAACGTGGCGCCATGGGACTGGGCAAAGCCGAGCTTGAGGCCATGATCGATGAAGCCACCGTTGACGCCTACGGTGAGGACGAACAACTGACCGGGCTGTTCACCATGATCGAGGAGAACCTCGCGGTGCCGTTCAGCGCGACAGTTCTCGGCGTCGACGTGACCGTGCGCGGCGTCGACCTCACGCCGGACGGCCGGATCGTCGCCCTGTGCTCTCGCGGCCCCGTTCGACAGAAGATCGGGATCCTGGAGCTGCCGATGCCGACACCTGCCCCGGACGGCGCCGAGTGGATCGACGCCTACCGACACTGGGCCGGCTGATGCCGAGCAGCTCACACATCACTTCAGAACTGGCTCGCGGGGAGAGACAGGACATGGCGATTGCCGTTCGGGGCGCGGATCACGGCGAGCGCTCGCTCACCGATCTCATCGAGCGCAGTGCCGAGTTGAAGGGGGAGCTGGTCGCCTTCGCGCAGAGCGCGCGCTTCGACCGGTGGTTGACTCCCCTTCTGCTGGAGGCCGCGGGCCCTGAGCGGCTGCTGGACGAGGGTGAGGCCATCCGGATCATCGACCACTTCATCCTGCGGTACCGCCTGCCGGACGGTTCGACCGTGGTGGACCGATTCGTCGCCGGGCGGCGGGACTTGAGCGAGGCCGACCGGGAGATGCTGCTCGGCTGGCGTGACCCGGTCGAGGGCGTCTTCGAGATCCGGCGCAAGGACGGGGAAGCCGTCGTCCTGCTGAACCTGGTCGACGACCTGGAGTACCGCACGTACTCGAACGTCGGGCAGACGGCCTTCCGCGGAGTGTCCAAAGGAGGGTTCCTCCTTGCCTGCCTGGTGCCCGTCCACTCGGCCGACGCCGCGTGGCTGATCTCGGGGGCGATGTCGTCCTACCCGAAGTCCAGCGCCACCGAGATCGCCCGGGCCGCACTCCAACTGGCGACGAACCACCCTGAACTGGTCTTCCGCAACCCCGAGAAGATCGAGCAGGGATGGGCGTCGATGCGGGAGGACCGGGCGGCATTCATCGAGTTCTGCGGCAGCGACGAACTGGTTCTTCCCCCTGCCGAGGCCGAGGAGCGGCTCAACGCCTACTACCGGCACCGGCAGGAGGCCGCCGTCGCCGAGCGGCCCGACCGCGCCCGGGGCAGGCGGTTGCCAGGAATCGATCTGCCGGCCTTCGAACTGCCGCAGTCCCTCGCGGACTCGGACACGGTCGGCGTCATCTACGACGAGGTCGACGGACTCAACTTCTACGCCGACTACGGGATGCTGCGGGACCTCTTCGCCGACCCGGCCCTCGCGGGCCGTAGGCAGCACCAGGACGTGCTGCGCACCTACCTGCGCGAGGAGTCGATCGCGCCCCTGCCGATCCACCGACTGGCCGCCGCCCACCCGGAGACGGTCGACGCGGTGTTCCGGAAGCTGCTGCGGAAGCCCGGATTCACCTGGGGCGAGGACGGCGAGGAGCTGTTGCGTCGGCGGAAGCCCTGGTACTACGCCCAGGAGCCCCGCCCCGGCGTTTCCGTGGTCGGCGAGCGCCTCGGCGAACTCGCCGCGGGCGGCCGACAACGGAAGCTCACCAGGGCGCGGCGCGTGCCGCGTCAACCCGATCACCCATAGGAGCGAATTGCGATACTCAGAGTAGGTACTTGCATAAGTCGCAAGCTGCTCTTCAAGCTATGCAAGCTCCTCCGCCAGCGCTGCTGCCACTCCTGCGTACTGCCTTTCAGGGCAAGTAGGGGATGAAATGGCAGCAGGGCCGCCCCTCGGGGCAGCTCTCAGGCCCTTTGACCGTATGCGCCGACGTCGGAACCAGGCGGAGTACGCGGATCTGGACTCGCCCGAGATCGAAGCCCAGGATGCGGCTGACGACGCCCCGAAAGTCAAGGCGATCATCGAGCTTGCGGAGCGGGTCCTGGATGAGATGAGCCCCTTCTGACGCCGCTCCGGGCGCTGCTCGGGAGCGGATCGACCCAGGTCAATGCGTGAAGAAGCTCTCGGGCAACGTCTCCGGCCACGGTGCCGGGGCGGTCGCCCGCCGGACACGGCGGGCGCCGCGTGAGCAGCCGCCTTGAGGCAGCCGTGCGCACTCGCCCGGTCTCGCCGGACCGGGGCCACGCTCGCGCACGACTGCCACGCACCGCCTCCGTCCGGCGTTGCCGGGGGTCAGGGTGGGATCAGTGCAGTACGTCCAGCTGGTTGGTCGCGTCGTCGACGAAGTAGACGGCGTCCTTGTCCAGGTCCACGGCGAGGCCGAAGAGCGCACCGGCCCCCGGAGGGTTGCCGCTTGCGTCGAGTCGGCGGAATGCCACCTGGGCGCCGCGCGGGGTGGTCTCCACGAGGTTGCCGTCGCCGGCGTTCACCGTGAGGATGTCGCCCCCGGGTGCGATCGCCAGGCCGAGCGGGCCGTTCAGCCTGCCGCCCGCGGTCACTTCCCGGCCGGTACCCGCGTCGGAGTCGCGGGTCAGTGCGTCCGGGATCGCGGTGATCCGGTTGCCGGCGGTGTCGGCCACGTAGAGGGTGCCGTCCTGGCCGAGTCCGACGCCGGTCGGGCCGATCACCAGGGCCGCCGGATCGGTGCGTTCGGTGAATCCGGAGCCGATCCTGGTGGTCGCCAACCGGCAGGGCGGCTCCCCGGCGCGCCCGGTGTCCAGGGTGATCCGCAGCACGGTGCCCTGATTCACGTCGTTGCCGCCGCCGGCCACCGTGCCGTTGAGCACGTTGGTCACGAACAGTTCGGTCCTGTCCCCGTGGCTCACCGAGGTCATGTCCCACGGGCCGTTGATGCCTTCACCGGCGAAGGTCTCGCGCACCGTGCCGTGGCTGTCCAGAACCAGCAGGCAACCCGCCCGGGCGGTGGCCGAGGTGCCGTCGGCCGTGGGCAGGCTGCCGACCACCACCCATCCGCCGGGGAGGACGGACAGCGCGGTGGTGAGCCCGACACCACCCGGGCAGGGGCCGGGCAGGCGGGCGGGATCGATCTCGGCGAATTGCCGCGCGGTGCCGTCGGGGCTCACCTGGACCAGCGTGGTGCCGGTGCCCTGCTGGTTGAGGCTGTTGTTGAAGTTGCTGACCAGCACATTGCCCCGGTGCAGGTCACCGGCGCTGTGCTGGACGACCGCCGTGCCGTAGGGGTTCAGATCGCCGTTGACCGGGACTGTCGAAGCGATGGGCGACACGGTGTTCAGCGGACCGACGAACGGCTCGCGGGCGCCCGCCGGGGTGGCCGTGGCCGTGCCGGCCGCCATGGCGACCACCACCGCGGCCATCGTCGTCAGGCGGGTGCGGACTCGAACTCTCACGTGAAGCCTCCTGGACATCGAGTAGGGGACGTCTGCGGACGGAACGGACTCCGCCGACGCCGCCGCACGTGCCTCCCGGCCGCATCGGCGCACCAGGAGCACCGAGCGGTGAAAGCGCTACCGCGGCACGGCCCGACCGGAGTTCGTCCCGGGCGACCCTGATCCGGCGTTGCTCATGACGTCACGCTAGGCAGGCCCGCGGGCGGCCGCGCGGTGACGTCCGCCAAGAGTGCGCTCACACGGAGTGACACCGTTCCGGGCGCGGCCGTGCCGGAGCGACGCCCCCTGTCAGGCTCGGCCGCGACGGCCCGGGGGCAGGTGGCGGTAGCCGGGGTGGACGCCGGAGGTGAGGCCCTGCTGGCGGGCGACGGTGTCGAGCAGCCGGGCCAGCTGCGCCCGGTCGCCCTCGTCGAGGGCGGCGAGGAGGGCGTCCTCGTGCTCGGCGGCGACCTTCCCCACGCCGCCGAGCACGCGGCGGCCTTCGTCGGACAGGTACAGCTCGTGGTTGCGGCGGTCCTCGGTGCTGCGCCGCCGTTCCACCAGTCCCTTGCGGTCCAGGTTGTCGATCAGGGCGACGACACGGCTGGGCACCACCCCGAGGTCGGTCGCCAGCGATCGCTGGCTGCGGCCCGGCTTGCCCGCGATCATCCGCAGCAGCCCGATGTCCGGTGGGGTCAGGCCGAGTTCGGCGACCCGTTCGGCGAACCGCGCGGCGGCGTGCGCCCCGATCTGGGCGAGGAGGAACGCCGCTCCGCCCCCGGGGCGCGGGGCCGGCGGGCCGGAGTCCTGGTCTGGTTGCCACGCACTGCTCACGGGGCTATGGTACGGAAAGCTAAATGATTCTCCAATGTGAACTGTTCAGTCGAGAGAACGGATTTTCCCATGGAATCACCACGTACCGGCGACAGCTGGCCCCGCCACCCGGATCTCGACGGCAAGGTCGCTCTCGTCACCGGCGGATCGCGCGGCATCGGCGCGACGACGTGCCGGGCCCTGGCGGCCAACGGGGTGAAGGTCGCGGTCAACGGGCGGGACGAGGCGGCGATCGAGGCCGTTGTCCGGTCCATCACCGAGGACGGCGGGCACGCCGTTCCTGCGCCGGGGGACGTGACCGAGCCGGACACGGCCGGGCGGCTCCGCGCCGTCATCGAGCGCGAGTTGGGCCCGGTCGACATCCTCGCCCCCTTCGCGGGCGGCCAGGGCCGGCCCGTACCGACCGCGCAGCTGACACCCGACGTGTGGAACGCCGCCATCGCGTCCGACCTGACATCGGTGTATCTGACGGTGTCCGCCTTCCTGCCGGCCATGATCGAACGGAGGTCGGGCACGGTGGTCATGATGTCCTCCACCGCCGGCCGCCACCCCGGCGGATCGAACGCCGCCTACGCCGCCGCGAAGGCCGGCGTGCTGATGTTCGCCCGGCATCTGGCCAACGAGGTCGGCCGCCACGGCGTACGGGTCAACTGCCTGGCGCCGTCGGCGGTACTCAACGAACGGATGCGACAGTCCATGTCCGACGAGCAGTTGACCGGCCTGGCCGGCATGTTCCCGCTCGGCCGGCTCGGGCGGCCCGAGGACGTCGCACAGGCGGTGCTCTACCTCGCCTCCGACGCCGCGTCCTGGGTCACCGGAGCCACGCTCGACCTGTCCGGCGGGCGGGTGATCGCATGACCATCGCCGCCGTCTCTCCTCCAGCACGACGACAGGCCCAGGGCGGGCCCCCACCGGGTGTGCTCGCCGTGGTGTTCACCGCGCTGTTCCTGGCCGGCCTGATCATCAGCACCCTGCTGGCCGACGGTCATCCGTTCCCCTCGCCGTTCGGCCGCACCGACGAGATCGTGGCCTACTTCCGCGACCACCACGGCGCCGTCCAGGCCTCCGGCGCCCTGCAGTTCGCGGCCGCGATCCCGCTCGCCGTCTATGCCGCGACCGTCTCCGCGCGACTGCACCGACTCGGCGTCCGCGCCCCGGGCGCGACCATCGCCCTGACCGGCGGCGTGCTCGCATCGGCCTTCCTGGCCTGCTGCGGACTGGTCACCTGGGCGCTCTCCCGGCCCGAGGTGCTCGACCAGCCCGCGCTCGTCCGGGCGCTGCAGTACCTGGCCTTCGCCACCGGCGGGCCCGGGCACGTGGTGCCGCTCGGTCTGCTCGTCGCCGGGATCGCCGTACCCGGTCTCCTCGCCCGCCTGCTGCCGCGCCGGCTGGCACTGGCCGGTCTGGTCGTGGCCGCCGTCGCCGAACTGGCCGCCCTCACCCTGCTGGTCGACGGCGCGGCCGTGCTGCTGCCGATTGCCCGCTTCACCGGCCTGGCCTGGCTGATCGCCGCCGGGTTCCTGCTGCCCCGGCAGCGTGTGCGGACGGAGGGACGACATGACCGCGAGGGATGAGACGACCACGGACCAGGCCGCAAACCAGGCCGCAAACCAGGCCACGGACCAGGTCACGGCCACGGCCGCCGGTCGGGCCAGGAAACTGCTGGTCTTCGGTGCCACCGGAGGCACCGGCGTACAACTCCTGGCGCAGGCCCTGGCCGCGGGCCACGCCGTCACCGCGGTCGTCCGTGACCCCGGCCGCGTCCCCGCCCCCGCCTCCCGGAAGGCCGACGGGCCACTGACCGTCCTGCGCGGTGACGTCCTCGACGCGGCGGGCTGGCGTTCGGCCCTCGCCGGACACGATGCCGTCCTGTCCTGCCTCGGCAGCACCGACCGCCGGCGCCCCACGACGGTCTACTCGCAGGGCACCCTGAACATCCTCGCCGCCATGCACAAAGCCGGGGTGAGCCGCCTGCTCTGTCTGTCCTCCGCCGGTCTGGAGACCGACCCCGGCATCCCGCTCGCCCAGCGGCTGGTCACCAGGCTGGTGATCCAGCGGCTCTACCGCCACGGCTACGCCGACATGGCCCGGATGGAGGCCGTGGTCAGGACCGACGACACCGCGTGGACGGTCGTCCGGCCGCCGATGCTCACCGACGGACCGCTCACCCGCCGCTACCGGACGGCGGAGAACGCCCATCTGACCGCCGCCACCTCGCTCTCCCGCGCCGACCTCGCCCACTACCTGCTCACCGGCGTGGGCGACCGGCGCACCCACCGGGCGGTCGTCGAAGTCTCCTACTGAGGCCTCCGGTCCCGAACTGCCGGACCGCGGACCGGACCGCCGCCCCGACCGGTCCCGGGGCCGGCGGGTGCGCGGCGCACAGGAAGGCCCGGCTACGGGTGCGGGCGGGTGCGCTGGGCCGGGAAGCGGGGCGGGGCCTCGGGGGTGCGGCGGGCGATGTCGGCGAGGGCGGCGAAGATGACGTCGCCGATCAGGACCGGTTCGCGCGCGTCGCGGGTGTCGTCCGGGGTGGTCGGTGGGCGCTCGTCTCGAAGCTGGCGAGTTGGCATGGCTCTTCCTGCCGACGGGGTGGCCATGGCAGTTCTGCCCGTGCGGGGGAAGCGGGACACCCCGATCGGGTGCGAATCGGCTGGAAACGTCGTATCCGGGGCCGAAACGCGCCGCACGGCACGGCACTTACCGGAAACAGATACGGGCAGGGGGTACTCTCCGGCCCGTGACGGCGGACGGGCACGGGAGCGGACGGCCGAGCGGACGGCCGAGCGGCGGGGAGAGCGGCGGGGCGATGGCCCGGCTGCTGGTGCTCGGCGCGCTCCTGGCCGGGCTGTTCCTGATGCACGGCTCCCCCACCTCGGCGGGCGGCTGCCACGAACCCGGGGCAGCGGCGGTCGCGATGGCGGCGGCCGGCCCGCACCACGACGCCCCCGCCCTGGACGGCCACCGGGCGCGCGGCAGTGATCCGCAGGCCGTCTCCTGCGTGTCCACCCGGGACCGGGACGGCGCCGGGCTGCCCGCCGCCGCGCCGCTCGCCGCCGGGGCGTTCGCCCCGCTGCTCGCCGTCCGGGTCGCCGCCGACCCGCGCGGGCGGCGGACCGGCGGCCCACGGGCACCACCCGCCGCCGGGCGGCGGCTGCTCCTCCGGGTGTGCGTCGCACGGACCTGACCGGGCCCGCGCCGGGCTCCACCGCCGAACGCGGGGAGGCCGGGCGCGCCGCGTCCTGCCCGTACCCACCGGAAGACACCGACCGACATGACTCCCACCCCCCGTCACCGCACCCGCACCCTCGCTCTCACCGCCGGCGCCGCCGTCCTCGCGGCCGCCCTGACCGCCTGCGGCTCCGCCGGAACGGGCGGGGCGAACGGGATGAGCGGGATGGACCACGGCGCGAGCACCGCCACGCCGGCCGCCTCCCCCAGCGGCGGCCATCAGGGCCACCAGCCGCCCGGCGCCGACTCGGCCACCGCGGCCGGGACCACCGCCACACCCGGCTCCGCGAACGCCCCCGGTCTCGCCGCCGAGCAGAACGGCTACCGCCTCGACCCCGCCACCGGGACACTCCCCGCCGGCACACCCACCGAGTACCGGTTCACCGTCACCGGCCCGGACGGCAGCCCCGTCACCGCCTACCAGACCGACCAGACCATGCGGATGCACGCCTACGCGATCCGCTCCGACCTGACCGGCTTCCAGCACCTGCACCCCGAGATGGCCGCCGACGGCACCTGGACGGCCCCGCTGACCGCACTCGCCCCCGGCGACTGGCGGGTCTACGCCTCGTTCATCCCGGACAGCGGCGCCGGAAAGGGCACCGGTCTGGTGCTCAGCCGCCCCGTGACCGTCCCCGGCGACGGCTCGGCGACGGCCGCCGAGCCGCCCGCCACCACCGGCACCACCACCGGCACCGCGACCGTGGACGGCTACACCGTCGCCGTCGAGGGCACCCCCGTGGCCGGGCGGGCCGGCGAGCTGAAGGTCACCGTCAGCCGGGACGGCAAGCCGGTCACCGACCTCCAGCCGTACCTCGACACCTTCGCCCACCTGACCGCCTTCCACACCGGCGACCAGGCCTTCGCCCACCTCCACCCCGAGGCCGGGGCCGAGCCGGGCGGCACCGGCGGCCCGACCCTGGCGTTCCACGCCGAACTGCCCGCGGCCGGCGACTGGCGGCTGTTCCTGCAGTTCCGCACCGGTGGCACCCTGCACACCGCGGCGGTGACCCTCAAGGTCGTCGTCTGAGGCAGGCCTCGGGGCGTCGGGAGGCCGCCGCCTCGGCGGTGACCTCCCGACGGCGGTAGGCGAAGATGGAGCGGTGACCAGCCAGCCGATGCCGCCCCGCCCCGTTGCCGCCACCCGTCTGATCGCCACCGACCTGGACGGCACCCTGCTGTGCTCCGGCGGCACCGTCACCGAGCGCACCGCCGCCGCCCTCGCGGCGGCCGAGGCGGCCGGGATCCAGGTGGTGTTCGTCACCGGCCGCCCGCCGCGCTGGATGCAGCAGGTCAGCCCGCACATCGGCGGCCACGGGGTGGCGATCTGTTCGAACGGCGGCGCGGTGGTGGACGTCCGGCGCGGCGAGCTGCTGGAGTCCTTCCCGCTCTCCGCCGAGGACGCGCTCGCCGTCGTGGCGGCGCTGCGGGCCAAGCTGCCCGGCACCGCGTTCGCCTTCGAGTACCCGGCCGGGTTCGCCCGTGAGCCCGGCTACGAGGTGCGGATGTGGGGCCAGGACGAGAACCATCCGGTCGGCCCGGCGGAGGAGCTGCTGGGCACCGGCGGCCCGGTGCGCGGCCTGTTCAAGCTGCTCGCCAAGCACCCGGACCTCGACCCGGACAAGCTGCTCGGCGAGGCCCGGGAGGCGGCCGGGCACCTGGCGGAGATCACCCGCTCCGCCCCGATCCCGCTGCTGGAGATCAGCGCGCCCGGCGTCACCAAGGCCAGCACGCTGGCCCACTGGTGCGCCGGACGCGGGATCGACCGGAGCGAGGTGGTGGCCTTCGGCGACATGCCGAACGACCTGGAGATGCTGGCCTGGGCCGGCACCGCGTACGCCGTCGCCAACGCGCACCCGCAGGTGCTGGCGGCGGTGCCGCTGCACACGGTGAGCAACGAGCAGGACGGCGTCGCGGCGGTGCTGGAACGGCTGCTGGGCCCCGAGGCGTAGCCCCAGGGCCCAGCAGCCGTTCCAGCCATCAAGCCCCTTAGCCGAAGCGGCCGTTGACGTAGTCCGAGGTCCGCTGGTCGCGCGGGCTGCCGAACAGCTGCCCGGTCGGCCCGGCCTCGACGATCCGGCCCGGAGTGTCGTGGGTGGCCAGGAAGAACGCGCAGGACTGCGAAACCCGCTGCGCCTGCTGCATGTTGTGGGTGACGATCACGATGGTGAGCCGCCCCCGCAGCTCGGCGATGGTCTCCTCGACCCGCCGGGTGGACGTCGGGTCGAGCGCCGAACACGGCTCGTCCATCAGCAGGATGTCCGGCGAGACCGCCAACGACCTTGCGATGCACAGACGTTGCTGCTGACCGCCGGAGAGCGCGCCGCCGGGGGTGTGCAGCCGGGTGGAGACCTCGTCCCAGAGCCCGGCCCGGCGCAGGCTGGACTCCACCAGGTGCTCGCGCTCGTCCTTGGAGACCTTGATCCCGGCCAGCTTCAGCCCGCTGGCGACGTTGTCCTGGATGGACATCGCCGGGAACGGGTTCGGCCGCTGGAACACCATCCCGATCCGGCGCCGCACCTCGGCGGGCCGCCGCCCGGGCCGGTACACGTCGTCGCCGTCCAGCAGCACCTCGCCGGCGAGCGCGGCGCCGCGCACCATCTCGTGCATCCGGTTGAGGATCCGCAGGTAGGTGGACTTGCCGCAACCGGACGGACCGATCAGCGCGGTGACCTCCCCGGCCGGCATGGCGAGCGAGACCCGCTCCAGCACCTTGTGCGAGCCGAACCAGGCGGAGACGTCCCTGGTCTCCAGCCCGGCCAGCCCCTCCTGGCCCGGGCCCGCCGACAGGTCGGCCGCCGGGACGGGCGGCAGGGTGAGGGTGGTCTCGGCGTCGCCGGCCCGGGCGTACCCGGCCCGGTCCACCGGGTGGGGCACGGCGCCCTGGTGCGGTCCGCCGGTCGGGTTCGGCGCGTCGGTCATCGGTGCGTCGGTCATCGGTACTTCCGTCATCGGTACGTCCGTCATCGGTACGGTCCTCCGGGCGCGCGTCAGTAGAGGTTGGGCAGCAGGGCGGCGGCGTTCTCGTACACGGCCCAGAGCAGCGCGCCGACGACCGGCGCGAGGCTCAGATAGGCGGCCGAGCGGTGCCAGCGCCGGGCCAGTACGGTGGCGGCCACCACCGCGCCGAGCAGGCCGAGCATCCACAGCTGCAGCGTGGCCAGCGCGCCCTTGTCCGCGGCCAGCGCCTTGTCGTACGGGACGGTGGCGGGCCGGCCGCCGGGGTTGACCTCGGGGTCGCCCTCCAGCCGGGCGCCGATCAGCACCGTGGAGCCGGGGATCCAGTTGGAGTCCCCGGTGACCAGCACCAGCCGGTTGCGGACCGGGTCGCTGATCGGGTGGTCGCCGTCGCCGTACACGTTGACGGTGTAGGTGAACCTGCCCTGGCCGGTGGTCGCCTCGATCTTGTCGCCGACCCGCAGCTTGGACAGCTCGGCGAACGGCGCCCCGAAGCTCGCCCCGCGGCCGAACACCACGGCCACGCCGGTCTGCCCGGGCAGCGCGGTGTCCCGGCGGTGGCCGGGACCGCGCATCAGGTCCCGGCCGGTGGTGCCCTCGACCACCACGGCCTGGTGCAGGCCGATCGCCGGGATGTCGAGCAGCGCCACCGGGTCCCCGTCGGCGGCGGCGCCGGTGGGGGCGACCGCCCGGGCCAGCTGGTCCCGGAAGGTCTTGTAGGCGGTGGACTGGAAGTGCCGCTCCTGGACGTGCGAGAGCGTGAAGAGGTACCCGACGAAGCCCGTCACCAGCACGGCGAGCAGGCTGACCGCCCAGGCCGCCTGGAGGAACCGCCGCCGCCCGGGCGTCACGGCGGCGGCCTCCGGCACGTCCGGCTTCGGCGCCGGGGCGGGAGCCGCCGCGGGCGCCGGGGCCGCCGCCGGTCGGTCGGGGGCGGCGGGCTTCTCCAGTGCCGCGGCCGTCATGACCGGCCGCCGGTGGCGTTGCGGCGGCGCAGCAGCCGGCGGCCGAGCAGCGGCGGCACGGCGACGACGGCGAGCAGTTCGAGCGCGGTGAGGGTGGTCAGCAGCCAGTCCTCGGGCCGCCCGTCCACGGCGACCACGTTCGCCTGGACCTCGGTGGCGACGCCGCCCCGGCCGCGGGCGACCACCTGGCCGGTCTGCGGGTCGACGACGTCCTCGGCCGTCGGGTCGCCCTCGCCCCCGGTGGCGGCCGCGTCACCGCCGGCGCCGGGCTGGCCGGCCGCGTCACCGGTGCCACCGGCTCCGGAGCCGGTACCGCCCGCGCCGGAGCCGGCGCCCGTGGTGCCGGGGGTCTTGCCGTTACCGGTACCACCGGTACCGCCGGTGCCGCCCGCGGCCGAACCGGAACCGCTGCCGCCCGTGGCCGAACCGCCCGAGCCGGACCCGTTGCCGACCGGCTTGCCGTTCTCCACGGTGCAGTTCAGCGGCGCGCCCGCCTTGTCGCACGGGCTGGGCTGCGGGGCGTTCTTGAGGACGGTCAGCTCACCGGCCGAGTTGAAGGTCGGGTTGGCGCAGTTGGAGAGGGTGTTGGGGTCGACCGGGCTGGCGTTGCCGGGGATGTGCTGGGTCTGCAGCAGCCCGCCGCGGACCAGGCCGCGCGGGATCGGCGAGTAGCCGAGGCCGTCCGCCTCGCCCTGGCCCTCGCAGAGCACGTAGGAGAGGAAGCGGCTGAGCGCGCTGCCCTTCTCGTTGGTGAACTTCGGCAGCTTCTCCAGGCTGTTCTCGCGCGGGACGATCAGATAGCTGTAGCTGGAGATCGGGTACGCGCGCGGGTCGTTCATGGTGTAGACGGCGTCGAGGTTCTGCTGCAGGTAGTTCGGGTCGTCCGGCGCGGTGTTGTCGTCCACGCCGCGGATCTTGGCGGCGGTGAGCGCGACGGCGACGTTGGAGGCGGTCGGCAGGGAGTAGTAGCCGGCCGAGTTGAGCACCTTCACGACCGGCCAGTTGCTGCGCTTGGCGAAGGCGTACTCGTCGTAGCCGATGGTGCCGAGGCCGGACGGGGCCTTGATGTAGCCGGCGACGACGTCGGAGCCGTTCTGGGCGACCATGCGGCCGGACGGCGGGAAGAACTCGGTGTAGTCACCGCAGGGGACGCCGTTGATGCTGCGGCAGTACTCGTCCCACTGGGCCTGGTGCGTGTGGCTCATCCAGCGGGTGAACTGGGCGGTGGCACCGGAGCCGTCGGAGCGGACCACGGGGGTGATCGGCGTGCTGGGCAGGGCCTTGCCGTAGTCCGCGGTGATCTTCGGGTCGTTCCAGTTGGTGATCTTGTTGGTGAAGATGTCCACGATGGTCTGCGGGGAGAGCCGCAGGTCGCGGACCTGCTTCCCGGCCACCACGAGGTTGTACATGAACGTCGTCCCGCCGGCCGTGACCGGCACGTAGGAGTAGCCGTAGCGCGGGTTCTCGGCAGTACCGACACCGCTGTTGTGCCCGGTCTGGCCGATGCCGTCGTCCTGCTTGCTGCGGAACGGCACGTCCGAGGCGGTGAAGTCGTCCTGGCCGTTGCTCCACTGGGTGCGGCCGGCCGCCGAGCCGATCGGGTTGAAGTTGATCTGGATGCCCTGCGGCGCGACGTCCTGGCGCCACTGGTCGATGGCCGGGCCGGCCCAGCTGGAGCCGTCCGCGTTGAGCGCGACCGCCGCGTACGCCGGGGTGCTCTGCCCCAGCAGCAGGGAGGCCGAGGCGAGCAGCAGGGACAGCAGCACGGCCAGCGTGCGGGCCACGGGTCGGCTTGCGGCCTCCCACGACATGGGGACTCCTCTGGTGCGGAGGGTGGTTGGGTGGGACATCAGTGCTCCCCGGCGGGTACGGTCGTGGCGGTACGGGCGGTGGCGGCGGTCGTGACGGTGACGGCGGGGACCGCGCGGGCCGCGGTCTCGGCGCGGCGGGCGCCGCGCTCGATCCGGCGCTTCTGACGTCGCGTCAACTGCCCGGGGCGCCGGCCGCCGAGCACCCGCGCGGTGACGAAGAGGATCAGCACCACGGCCATCAGGGTCAGCGCGGCGGCGAACGCCCGGGCGACCATCTCCGGGTAGGGCTGCTTGACGTAGTTCCAGATGTAGAGCGGCAGCGACACCTGGTGCTCGCTGAACGGGTTGCCGTTGAACTGCGAGGTGAAGCCGGAGGTCAGCAGCACCGGCGAGGTCTCACCGACGCCGCGCGCCATGCCGAGCACCACCGCCGTGACCAGGCCGGGCCGGGCGGTGGGCAGCACCACGTTCCACACGGTGCGCCACTGGCTGCCCCCGAGCGCGTAGGACGCCTCGCGCAGCGTGCCCGGCACCAGTCGGATGACCACCTCGGCGGCGCGGGTGACGATCGGCATCATCATCACGGTGAGCGCGAGCGACGCGGCGAACCCGCTCTTCTCGAAGCCGAAGGTGAGGATCACGATGCCGAGGATGAAGAGCCCGGCGACGATCGACGGCAGCGCGGTCATCGCCTCGACCAGGGTCCGTACCGGGCGGGCCATCCGGCCGCCGACCTCGGACATGAAGACGGCCGCCGCGATCCCCAGCGGAACGGCGAACAGCGTGGCCAGGCCGAGCTGTTCGAGCGAGCCGACCACCGCGTTGAGCGCGCCGCCCGAGGTGATCGGGGAGAGCGCGGCGGTGTGGTCCATCGACTCGGTGAAGAAGTTGAGGTGCTTCGCCGCCTCCAGGCCGCGCAGCAGCACGTAGCCGATCTGGTCGGCGATCAGCGCCACCACCAGCAGGCCGGAGCTCCAGGCGACCACCGAGACCAGGCGCTCGCGCACCATCAGCGACCCCCACTGGAGCCGGCCGAGGGCGAAGTAGCCGACCAGGAAGAGCAGATACCAGCAGACCAGGAAGCCGAGCGCGCCGCTGAACGGCAGGATCCGCTCGTACAGCATCCAGTCGAGCGCCAGCGAACCGACGACGGAGCCGGCCAGCGTGAACACGTCCTCGCGGGTGACCCCGCCGAGCTTCACCCGCTTCTCCGGGCGGGGCGGCTCCGGCGCCGACGGGACGCCGGCCGGCGCGGGCGCCGTGACGGGTGGCAGGTCGAGCGTGGTCATCGGGTCGTCCCTTCACGGGCGGGCGGCAGCGGGAGGCGGGCGTCAGACAGTTGAGTCATCGTCAGTCCGCCGTGGCCGAGCCGGAGCGGGACCGGTTGATCACGAAGCCGGCCGCCAGGTTGACCAGCAGGGTGAGCGCGAAGAGCACCAGTCCCGCCGCCATCAGGGCGGAGAGCGAGAGGGTGTCCGACTCCCCGAAGCGCAGGGCGATCAGCGCGGAGATCGAGTTGGCGCCGTTCTCCAGGATGTGCGTGATCGTCTTGAAGTTGGGCGAGATGATCAGCGCGACGGCGATGGTCTCGCCCATCGCGCGCCCGAAGCCGAGCATCACCGCGCCGATCACACCGCCCTTGCCGAACGGCAGCACCACCGTGCGCACCATCCCCCAGCGGGTGGAGCCCAGCGCGTAGGCGCCCTCCCGCTCGCCCTGCGGGGCCTGCGAGAAGACCTCCCGGCTCAGCGAGGTGACGATCGGGATGATCATCAGGGAGACGACCACGCCCGCGATGAAGGTCGAGGAGGTGTACGAGGTGCCGATGTCGCCGGTGCGCACCTTGAGGAAGGGGATGGCGTCACCGAGGTGGTTGGCCAGCCAGCGGACGAAGCCGATGATCCTCGGCTGGAGGAAGAACAGCCCCCAGAGGCCGTAGACGATGCTGGGGATCGCCGCCATCAGGTCGACCAGCGAGACCAGTGTGGCCCGCAGCCGCTGCGGCGCGTACTCGGAGATGAAGACCGCCGCCGTGAGCGCCACCGGCACCGCGATGACGAGGGCGATCAGGGCGATCAGCAGACCGTTGGGCAGCACGGCGGCGATGCCGAAGTTGTGCGCCTGGGTCTGCCACTTCTGCTCGGTGAGGAAGGACCAGCCGACCTCGGTCAGCGCGTCCGAACCGCGCAGCAGCAGGAAGAACGCGATCAGCCCCATGATGGCGAAGACCGAGAGGCCGGCCGCGCGCAGCAGGCCGCGGAACACCCGGTCGCCGGGCGTGGCGGGGGCGGTGATGGTGCGGGGTACATCGGGGTCGGGCTGTCGGTCTGGTTGGCGTGGAGCCCCGGCGTAGGGTGCCGCGGGCTCGGCGGCGGCTGTCATGGTCTGCTCTCCGGCGCGCTCGGTACGGAAGTGCTCGGGTACAGGGAGATCCCGGAGGCGAGGCCCCCGGGAAGGGGACTCGGCGGGGCCAGGACGGCGGCCCCGCCGAGTCGATTGCCGGGAGCGTCAGTGCCTGCGGCGCAGCCGCGCCCAGCCGGAGCGCAGTCCGGCCGCGGCCTTCGCTCCGGCGGGGGTGCCGCCGAAGAAGAGCGCCGCCGGGCCGCCGACCAGCAGCACCAGGCCCGCGATCAGCGCGATCGGCAGGAGCAGGCGGGCGGTGCCGGCCCGGTCGGCCGCCGGGGTCCCGGCCGCCACCGGAGCGGCTGCCAGCGGGCCGCCGGACGGGCTCGGCGTGGCGCCGGGCTTGCCGCCGGGAGCCGCCGGGGTGCCGGCCGCCGGGGCGCCCGTGGTGCCGTCCGGGCCGAGGCCGCCGACGGTTCCGCTGCCACCGGTGCCGCCTCCGCCGGAGGTCGTACCGGCACCGGTGCCACCGCCGGTGCCCGAGGTGTCGGTCGCCGAGGTGATTCCGCCACCGGTACCGCCGGTGGTACCGCCGTCGGTGCCGCCGGTCGTACCGCCGTCACCGCCGTTGGGCGGCGCGGGCGGGGCCACCTGGTTGCCGGGCAGCTTGCCGTCCTGGGCCTCGACGTGGTCGGCGGCTTCCTGCGCCTGCTGCCGCTGGGCGTTGGTCAGGCCGAGGAAGCCCGGTGCGAGCTTGCCGGGCTCGGTCCCGTAGACCTGGCCCGCGCCGCTCACCGTCTTGACGAACCGCGAGATCGCGGCGGCCTTGTCCTGCCCGACGCCGGCCGTGGGCACCATCGCGTACTGAACGGTGGTGAGGGGGTAGGCCTGTGCGTCCCGGGAGAACTCGGTCCCGGCCTGGCCGTACGGCAGTTCCTGCGTCCCGGTGGCGGCATCGACGGGCATGTCCGCCAGTGCGGCCTGGAAACCGGAGGTGGACGGCGGCACGAGGGCCCCGGCCGGATTCAGCAGTGCCGCCTCGGGCAGCGAGAAGGCCTTGGCCTGGCCCGCGTCCATGATGGCGAACAGGGTGCGGGTCCCGCGGTCCATCGCCGGGCAGGCCTCGTGAGCACCGGCGCTGTTGGGGTCGAGGTTCACGCAGTTGGGCTGGTTCTGCAGAAGCTTGCGGACCACCCCGAGCAGCCCGTCGGCACCGACCGGGTTCCACTCGTACTGCTTCATGTGCCGGAAGTACTCAGGCAGGGCCGGGTCGTCCACACCGGTGTCGTCCTGACGCTGGAGGGCGTCGATCGGGAAGCCGGCGTACTTGGGCCGCAGGTAGAAGCTGTCAATGTGCATGCCCCACGGGTCCGGCTCACCGTTCAGGAACCGCGCGGCGTCCGGGTCGGCGGCGATCCACGAGGTCAGCTGGTAGGTGAGGTCGGTGATACTGCCGACGACGGTCGGCAGGAACCGACTGCAGCTCGTCGGCCAGTGGATCCCGTTCTCGGCGGTCTGCGGATTCAGCTTCAGGAACTCCGGGTCCTGGAAGACACAGGTCGGATTCCCCTCCACCGAGGCGATCTTGGCGCCCTGCGCGGAGTACGACTGGGTGAGCAGCTTGGCCAGCAGTCGCGCGTTCAGCCGGAGGTCCCGGATCTGCCGCCCGGTCGTCGGGTCGTCGACGACGAAGACGACGGACGTCCCGGTGGTCGCGAGCGGGGCGTAGACGTACGGCCGCGCCGGCGGACTGCGGTCCGGTCGGGCCGTCAGCGCGACATCCGGTCCGGAGCCGCCGAGGAAGTCCCCGCGGGCCTGGGGCTCGCCGCCCGCCGGGGTGTACTGGATGGACATCGGGTTCTGGTCCAGGCAGAGACCGGTGCGCCACTGCTGCATGGCCCGGTTGGCCATCTCCAGGCCCGCCGCCTTGAAGGCCGCCGCCGCGGCCTTGCAGTCGCTCGGAGTCGGCGCGAACGACAGCGGCACGACGGCGCGGTGCTCCCACGCACACATCTCGCCGATCATGAAGCCATCGTTCATACCGGGCTTCCAGCCGTACTGGTACTGCAGGAAGCCGTCGGTCGTGGTGTCGAAGGCGTAGTCGATATCACTGGAGTGGTCATTGCAGTCGGGCTGCCCGTTGCGAGCGGCCCAGCCGTCGAGCGGGTCCCCGCCGTAGTTCGGCTCGACCACCAGGGAGCAGGGGTGGGTCGCGTCACAGCCGAGCGAGGGACTCTGCTGACCGGTCCAGACCTCGATGCTGGTGGCCCCGGAACCGTCCGGCCCGGTCGGCGCGACGACCATGTTGGTCGGGAAGTCCGGCGCG
The DNA here is from genome assembly GCF_044755565.1 of Kitasatospora sp. NPDC092286. Classification (NCBI taxonomy): domain Bacteria; kingdom Bacillati; phylum Actinomycetota; class Actinomycetes; order Kitasatosporales; family Streptomycetaceae; genus Kitasatospora; species Kitasatospora sp. NPDC092286. Next base: position 144,823 of record NZ_JBIVRD010000011.1, read on the forward strand.
GTGGTGCCCGGGGGCGGCGCCGGCTGCAGGAACCCCTTGGCCGGATCCGCGTTGTAGACCGCGGTGCCGTAGCAGTCGGTGATCTTGGGGTCCGTACCGCGGCACTGGTAGACGCGGACCGCGTAGGCGAACGAGGTGTTGCCCCGGGGCACCACCGTCACGGGCTTTCCGCGGACGATGTCGACCGTCGGTGTGAAGCCGCTCCAGGACACCTGGAGCACCTGGTTGCCGAGGTTGCTCGCCTGCGAGACGGTGACGCTGCCCTCGGGGCCGTACGTCTCGGTCGCCGGCAGCCACACCTTGGGGCCCTTCACCGTGAGCGAGCTCGCGGCCTGCGCCTGCGGCAGCGCCCCGATCCCGATCGGCACCACCCCGAGCGCCGCCACCACTCCCCAGACGAGCGCGAGCGCCGGTAGCCTCCGGCGCCACCACCCGGGATGTCTCCGGTCGGGCAGGCGGATTCTCATGCTGGGCACCTCCGTGCGATCCCGCACCACCGTTACGCGGCGCGGAGGATGGATCAGGCTGCGAGCGGCCGGCGATTCCGGTACGCATCCATTCGGCCAGCCATAGATGGCCGGATTCGGTCGGCCTGATGTACGAGGGCCCAACGTGGTGACTCTGTAGCGGAGTTGGGAACTCCACAACGGGGGGCGGGCCCACGCCGTCGCGCGGGCCCGCCGAACTGCCTTGAGGCACGGGAGAGATCAGCTGCCGGCCGTGAAGGTCAGCGAGAGCGAACCGAGGGACTGGCCGCCCTTGAAGAAGGTGGTGTTGAGCTTGGAGTCCACGTACTGCGCACCCTCCGCGTCCACCTGGAGGTCGGCGGCCGTCAGGGTCTGGGTGGCGCCCACCTTGGTGACCTGGGTGTCGCCGGCCGGGTCCAGCAGCGCCACCGGGGCGGTGCCGTCCACCGGCACGCCGGTGAGCTGCCAGCTGTCGGCGCTGAACGCGAGCTGCTTGAAGACCGCGCTCTTGCCGGTGAAGACGTTGATGAAGAGCAGGCCGCCGCCGAGCTGGACGTTGCCGTAGTAGCCGGCCAGATTGACCTGACCGCCCGTCACCGGGAAGGTCGTCGAGAAGCCCGAGGTGTTGTCGTAGGACGGAGTCGCCGAGGGAAGCGGGATGACCACCACACCGTTGAGAGCGGAGTCCTTCAGGAAGGTGGTGTTCTCGTGCACCACCACGCTGCCGGTCGGGGCCGTGGCCGCCGGGGCGGCGGCAGCCACACTGCTGGCACCGGTGACGGCGAGGACGACGACGGCACCGGTGGCGGCCAGGCGGGCGCGGGTACGGGACATGCTGAGCTCCTTGGAGAGTGAAGGTTGTGCTGGGTGGAACACCGGCCCGGAAGGCCGGCCACCGGCTGCCCGGATCCCGTGAACACGCACCGGGGATCCGGGAAGCCGAAGTTCTTTTGGGGTCACCGGCGCCGCACTCGCGCAGTCACCACTCGCGGGCCGGTCGCTAGATGGTGGAACCGCACGAGAAGGCCGGCAGCGGCAGGAAGCCGTAGCTCTTGATCGTGTCGATGCCGTGCCCGCAGACCCGGCCGAGGCCGGGCGTCCCGAAGACGGCACGCAGCGCGGCCCCCGTTGGAGGTCGACGGGAGTTCAGCACCCCGACGGGCAGCTCATGACAGTCGCTAGGGGTTCTGGATGGTGCTGCCGCACGCGGTGCCCGGCAACGGCAGGAAGCCGTAGCTCTTGATCACATCGGTGCCGTTCTTGCAGATCCAACCATTGCGGCCGGCCATGCCGAAGATGTTGCGGAGCGCGGCACCGTGGGCGTCGGCCGCCATCCATTCGCTCTCACGGACGACGTTGTAGACCGTCCGCCCGAAGACCATGGAGGCGAACTGCGGGCTGAGCGTGTTGGCGGCGGTGAACGGCGAGATGCCGTCAATGCTGCGGACGGCCAGGCTGCCGGGCGCGTCGGTACCGCTGCTGTGGCCGCCGTAGACCTGGCCGATGTAGTGCGCGACCGAGTAGGGGAAGACCACGTCCGGGTCGTCCAGGGCCGGGTCGGTGCCCTCGTTCTCCTGCGGGCCGGTGGTGACGCAGCCGCCCAGAGCCGGGTTGCCCAGCGCCTTCAGGAAGAAGCTCCGGGTGTCGGAGGTGTACCGGGGCAGGTAGGGCTTGATCGCCGCGTTGGGCAGCGCGGGGTCGATCTGCTGCCAGTTGGTGACGTAGCACTCGTAGATGGACTTGAGCTGCGCCGTGCTCAGACTGCCGGGTGCGTGGCCGCCGGCCTTGGCCGACCAGGTCACCGCGTCCTTCGCGAAGGCCACGAAGACGTTGCTCTGGGGGTCCTGGGTCCCCGGGTCCAAGAGCTCCGGCCCACGGGAGGAGCGGGCGAAGTCCACCGGGCTCCGGGGTTCCATGAGTTTCAGAATGCCGGGCCGCGTACCGTGCGGCCGGGAGATCGGAGCGGTGCCCGCCCTCACCGTGATGAGCGCACTGCCGTTCGCGTCCCAACTGCGCAGGCGCGGCGAGGCGGTGTCCCCCAGGCCGGCCAGATAGGCGTTGTACCCGGCGGACAACTCGTTGAGCACCCCCTCGGTGTCCTCGGTACCCACACCCACGATGTCGGTCGCCGACGGCGTGACCGCAGGGTCGGCAACGGCCGTACCGACGGTGCCGGTGGCCGTCACTGTGATGACCAGGGCCAGACCGGCGAGCAGCTTGACAGAGGTCTTTCGCACTGTTGCCAGGACTCCTTGAATATCCGTACTCGGCGCCGGATCCGGCCCGGCGGCCGGGGGTTCAGCACCCCCGGCCGCCTGGTTGGTGACGGTGGATCAGACGGTGTTCTGGATGGTGCTGCCGCACGCGGTGCCCGGCAGCGGGAGGAAGCCGTAGTTCTTGATGATGCTGGTGCCGTTCTTGCAGATCCAGCCGTTGGTGCTGGCCGGGCCGAAGATGTTGCGGAGCGCGGTGCCGCGGGCGTTGCTCGCGGTCCAGTCGCCCTGACGGACCACGTTGTAGACCGTCCGGCCGTACGGGGTGGCGGCGAACTGCGGGCTGAGCGTGTTGGCGGCGGTGAGCGGCGAGAGACCGTCAACCGTGCGGATGGTCAGGCTGCCGGGCGCGTCGGTGCCGCTGCTGTGGCCGCCGTAGACCTGGCCGATGTAGTGCGCGACCGAGTAGGGGAACAGCGAGGCGGGGTTGGTGAACGCCGCGTCGGTGCCCTCGTTCTCCTGCGGGCCGGTGGTGACGCAGGGGCCCAGGGCCGGGTTGCCGATCGCGGTCAGGAAGAAGGCCCGGGTGCCGGAGTCGCTCTGGGGCAGGTACGGCTTGATGGTGGTGCCGGCCGGCACGGACGGGACGATCGTGTGCCAGTCGGTGGTGCCGCACTCGTAGATGGACTTGAGCTGGACGGTGGTGAGGTCGGCCGGGGCGTAGCCGGTGGCCGGGGCGGACCAGGAGACCGCGTCCTTGGCGAAGGCCACGAACACGTCGGTGGTCGGGTCGCCACCGGGGTTCGCCTTCGGGCCACGCGAGGAGCGGGCCACGTCGACCGGGCTGTTGAGCGCGTTCAGCGCGGTGATGCCGGCGCCGGAGCCGTTCGGACGGTTGAAGTTGGAGACGCCGGCCCGCAGGTTGATGGTGGCGGAGCCGGTCGCGTCCCAGCTGTAGTAGCGCGGCGAGGTGGTGTCGCCGATGCTCGCCAGGTAGGCGTTGTAGTCGGTGGAGAACTGGTTCGACACGGCCTGGGTCGTGTCGGAGCCCACGCTCACGATGTCCGTGGCGGCCGGGGTGACCGTCGGGTCGGCAATGGCGGTGCCACTGGCGATCGTGGCGACCGAGGTCGCGAGAGCGGCGACGGCGAGCAGCTTGGCAGCGGTCTTGCGCATGTTCCTGTTCCTCCGGTGGGAGAGACGTACATCGCTGTACCCGGGCCCTGGTTGGGGGCCCGGGGCCGGTGACCGCGTCCGCGGCGGTCCGTCCGGCAGAGCTGATCCTGTCCGGCTCGGAGGTTCCGCCGGAAGGGTGGTCGACGACGGGCGGAGATTGTCGATACGTCGGTTCAGACAGGTTTAGCGACTGGTCAGCGCGGGCGTGGAGGGGCAGAAACACGCAGGTCGCAGGCCTGTGACGTTCTTCTCCAGGTGGCGGTTCGGGAGGCTGCCGGAAACCTGGGCTTCACCGGAACGGCGCGCACGGGGCAGCGGTAGCCACGGCGGGCGGACGTGCGGGGAGTGCCGGGCGGGCCGGGAGCGCGGGAACGCCGGAGCCGGGGCGGGCGGGAGGGCGCGAACGGGCCGACGGGGGAAGAAACGAACGGCCGGCAGGGGCGCGCAGCGTCACCAGGGCCAGCGGGTGTCACGGCCGGCCCGCCGCAGTTCCTGGCCGACCCAGTGGAGCCCGGCCAGGAAGCCGTCCACCCCGGCCTGGCACTGGTCGCGCCGCAGATAGCCGCGGGCGCTGCGGGCGATCGGGCCGGCCTCGCCCGCGCCCGGCCGGGTGCTGCGCACCGGCAGGTAGGCGGTCCACACCCAGAGCCGGGCCTCGGACTGTCCGACGGTGCACCGCAGCGCGGCCCGTTCGATGATCAGTTCTCTGACCGCGTCGGCGAGTTCGTCCTCGCTGCGGTAGGTGCGCACGCCGACGCCCAGCTGCCGCCCGTTGGCGGCGCGCAGCGCCCAGCCGACGCACTGGCCGGCCGCGGGGACGGTCAGCAGTCTCGGACCACGCCGCTCAGCCCGCATCGGACGGTCTCAACGGGACTCTGATGTCGGTGAGTTCGTGACCGGGATGCTTGGCCAGCAGCGCCACGAACCGCCGGAAGGCGTTCTGGCAGGTCGCGTACCGCTCGTACGCGCGGCTGGAACGCACCTCGGGGAGGGTGCGGGAGCCGGGGACGACCCAGATCCAGCCGATGCCGTCCCGGACATGGGTGATCCGGGCGACCAGCCCGTCCGCGCCGGCCCGTAAGCCGTCGAAGCCGCGCTCGGCCTCACCGGCCGTCTCGTACGCGGCCGGGGTGATCGCCACCACCCGGCCGTTGGGCGCCTTCAACTGCCAGCGGTACCGGCCGTCCGGCGCCCGTTCGGTCCGGAACCCCCCGCGACCTGCCCCTGCTGCGGTGTGACCGCGACCTGACGCGTCCACTGCTCCCCCAGTCCGGTACCTCTCCGAGACGGGAGTAAAGCTATGTGTGCACACGAGGGCGCCGGAAGGGAGGGAAATGCACAACTTGCTCCGTTGGCCGGGAAGTTCTCTCTCGTTAAACTTTCACCGGGTGTACACCAACTGGACGCCGTCCTCCCTTTCCGTGCACAGGGCGTTCGAAACCGGCCGGACACGCAGAGCCAGACGCCCAGAGCCAGAAGCCCAGAGCCGGGCCCCTCAGAGCCGAACGTTCAGAGCCGGGCGGTCCAGCACACCCTCGTGCCCTTGCCGTACGGGCCCGGCTCGTGCCACGCGTCGCCGCCGAGCACCTCCGCCCGCCGGGTCAGGTTGCGCAGGCCGCTGCGGCGCCCACCGGGCGGAATGCCGACGCCGTCGTCCGTCACGGTGAGCAGCACACCCGGCCGCCCGGCCCGGTCCAGCGACTCCGGGCCGCCGCCCATCGGGTGGCCCTCGTCGTCCAGGTGCACGGTCGCGTCGATCTCCACCCCGACCCGCGAGGCCCGCGCGTGCCGGGCCGTGTTGGAGAGCATTTCCCGTAGCGCCGCCAGGAGTTGACGCCCGGTATTCTCGCCGACCAGGCTCTCCACCGGCCCGGTGAAGGTCACCGACGGCTTGAACCCGAGCGCCGCCGCGGCCTGACTGCCCTCCCGCAGCACCCTGGTCCGCAGGGTGTCGGGGGCGTCGCCGTGGTTGTCGTGCTGCAGTGCGTAGATGGTGGTGCGGACCTCCTGGATGGTGGCGTCCAGCTCGTCCACGGCCTTGCCGATGCCGACCTTCACCTCGGGGACGAGGGCCCGCCGGGCGGCGCTCTCCAGCATCATCCCGGTGGCGAACAGCCGCTGGATCACCAGGTCGTGGAGGTCCCGGGCGATCCGGTCGCGGTCCTGGAAGACGGCCAGGCGCTGCTGGTCCCGCTGGCCCTCGGCGAGCCGCAGGGCGAGCGCGGCCTGTGAGGCGAAGGTCTCGGCGAGTTGCTTCTCCGAGTCGGTGAACGGCAGCGCGCCGCGCGAGCGCCACACGCAGAGCCCGCCCAGTACCCGGCCGGCCGCGACCATCGGCACCGCCATCGACGGACCGAAGCTGCGCGCCAGGCGGATCACCACGGTCGGGTCGCTGGACATGTCGTCCAGGTAGACGCTCTCGCCCTGCAACAGCCGCGCGGCGAAGCTGTCCTGCGGCAGCAGCTCGCCCCGGACGAACTCGGCCGCCTCGCCCGAGGCGTGGGCCACCCGCATCTGGCCGTCCGCGGGCCCGCCGCTGGTGGGCAGCAGGATCATGCCGAGCGCCGCGTCCGCCAACTCCCGTACCTGCTCGGCCGCGACGGTCAGCGCCACCTCGGCCTCGTCGGTGGAGAGCAGCGCCGTGGTGACGGCGGCCGCGCCGGCGATCCAGCGCTCCCGCCGCCGGCCCTCCTCGTACAGCCGCGAGTTCTCGATCGCCACGCCGGCCGCGGCGGCGAGCGCGTGCACGACCTGCTCGTCCTCGGGGGTGAAGGCGCCGCCGCCCTTCTTCTCGGTGAGGTAGAGGTTGCCGAAGACCTCCTCCCGGATCCGGATCGGCTCCCCGAGGAAGGTCCTCATCGACGGGTGGTGCGGCGGGAAGCCGGACGAGCGCGGGTCGGCGGTGAGGTCGGTGAGGCGCAGCGGCTCGGGGCGGTCGATCAGCGCGCCCAGGATGCCCCGCCCGGCAGGCAGTTCGCCGATCTCGGTGGCGGTCTCGTCGTCCACCCCGACGTGGATGAAGTCGGCCAGTCCGTGTCCGCCCGGCGCGATCACCCCGAGCGCCGCGTACCGGGCGTCCACCAGTTCCGCCGCGCCGGTGGCGATCCGGTGCAGGGTGGCGTGCAGGTCCAGCCCGGACCCGACCGAGACCACCGCCTCCAGCAGCCGCTGCATCCGGTCGGTGACGGCCGCCGCCGACTGCAGGCGCTCCGCCACCTCGGTGACCAGCGTGTCCAGCCCGAGCGAGGAGATCTCGGGCACCCGGTGCGGCGCCGGATCGGACGGCGTCGGGCCGGGTGCGGCGGCGGAGAGGTCTGGCGTGGGGTCCATGAAGACGAGCGTAGTTTGTACGGTTTTCTGCCGAAGGACGGCACGGCCGCCCGGCATCAGTTTCCGACCGGCGCCCCGGCCCGGTCGGGGGCGGCAGGCCCGCTCCCCGGCGCGTCCACCAGCCCGTCCGCCTCCTGCTCCCGTTCCCACATCGCCCGCAGCCGGCCGCCCCGGTCCGCCACCAGGGCCGACCAGGTGCCGCGTTCGGCGACCCGTCCGGCGTCCAGCACCAGGACCTCGTCGACCGTGGTGTCGTCCAGGCCGGCCAGCCGGTGGGTGATCAGGACGGTGGTGCGGCCCGCGGTGGCGGCGAGCAGGTCGGCGGTGAGGGCGTCGGCGGTCGGCAGGTCCAGGTGCTCGGCGGGCTCGTCGAGGACCAGCACGGGGAAGTCGGCGAGCAGCGCGCGGGCGAGCGCGAGCCGCTGCCGCTGGCCGCCGGAGAGGCGGGCGCCGTGCTCGCCGACCATGGTGTCCAGACCGGCCGGGAGGGTGTCGGTCCAGTCCAGCAGGCGGGCGACGGCGAGCGCCGCGCGCAGCTCGTCCTCGGTGGCCGCCGGCCGGGCCAGCCGGAGGTTCTCCCGCAGCGAGCTGTCGAAGACGTGGGCGTCCTGCGCGCAGAGCCCGATCACCCGCCGGACGTCGTCCCCGGCGAGCTCCCGGCTGTCCACGGCCGGTGGACGGCCGGCGGCGAGGGTGACCGTGCCCGCCGTCTGGTCCAGGAAGCGCAGCAGCGCCTGGGCCAGCGTGGTCTTGCCGGAGCCGGACGGGCCGACGACCGCGATCCGGCGCCCGGCGGCGAGATCGAGGTCCACCCCGGTGAGCGCGGACTCGGCCTGTCCGGGGTGCCGGACGGTCAGCCCGCGGACGGCGATCGGCAGCGGCTGCCCGGGCAGCGCCGCCGGGGCGGCGGGCTCGGCGACCACGGCCGGCGCGTCCAGCACCTCGCGCAGCCGCGCCGAGGCGGCCCGGCTGCGCTGGCGGGCCTGGACGGCGAGCGGCATGCCGGTGACGGCCTCGAAGGCGGCCAGCGGGGTGAGCACGACGACCGCCAGGCAGACCGGCGCCAGCGCGCCGGCCCGCACGCCCTGGACGCCGACGGCCGCGGCGGCGGCCACCGTCAGCCCGGTGAGCAGCGCGATCAGGCCGGTGCCGAGCGCCGTGGTGGCGGCCGACCGGGCGGCCAGCCCGGTCAGCGCGGAGTCGGCGGAGCGGACGGCGGCCAGCCGGCCGGGGAGCGCCCCGGCGACGGTCAGCTCGGCGGTGCCGGTGAAGGTGTCCACCACGGCGGTGGCCAGCCGCCCCCGGGCCGGCGCCTGCCGCCGCTCGGTGCCGGCCGACCAGCGGGCGGCCAGCGCGGGCACCACGGCCCCGGCCAGCAGCAGCCCCAGCCCGAGCACGACGCCGGCGGCGGGCAGGAACAGCCCGAGCGCGACGGCGGAGGCCAGCGAGACCACGGCCGCCACCGCCGCCGGCAGCCGCCAGCGCAGGTAGTGGTCCTGGACCGCGTCGACGTCCGCGACCAGTCGCGACAGCAGGTCCCCCCGGCGGAACGCGGGCAGCCCGGCCGGGGCGAGCACGGTGAGCCGCCGGTGGACGGCCGCCCGCAGCGTGCCGAGGGTCCGCAGGACGGCGTCGTGCGAGACCAGCCGCTCGGCGTAGCGGAAGACGCTCCGCCCGATGCCGAAGGCCCGGACCGAGGTGACGGCCATCATCAGGTAGAGGACGGGCGGCATCTCGGAGGCGCGGGAGATGAGGTACCCGGAGGTGGCCATCAGGGCGACCGCGCAGCCGAGGGCGAGCGAGCCGAGCAGGACGGAGAGCGCGAGCCGCGGCGTGGTGGCCTCGGCGGCGGGGTCGTCCTCGCCCGGGTCGGTGGCGGGCACCGGCCGGCCGTCGTGCGTGAGCCGGGGCGGGCGGGCGGCCGCGGCGGCCATCGGGGCGGGCCCGGCCAGCCGTACCCGCTCGTCCGCCACCGCCAGCAGGGCCGGGCGGTGGGCGACCAGCAGCACGGTCCGTGCCGGGTCCTCGGCCAGTGTCCGGACGGCGGCCACGACGGCCGCCTCCGACTCGCCGTCCAGGTTGGCGGTCGGCTCGTCGAGCAGCACCAGCGGCCGGTCGTCGGCGAGCAGCACCCGGGCGAGCGCCAGCCGCTGCCGCTGGCCGGCCGAGAGCCCGGCGCCGTCCTCGCCCAGCACGGTGGCGAGCCCCTGCGGCAGCCGGTCCACGAAGTCCAGCGCGTGCGCGGCGCGCAGCGCGGCCCGCAGTTCCGGTTCGTCCGCGTCCGGCCGGTACAGCCGCAGGTTGTCGGTGATGGTGCCGGCGAACAGGTGCGGGTGCTGCGGCACCCAGGCGATCTGCCGGCGCCAGCTCTCCGGCGCCAGCTCGGCCAGGTCGTACGTCCGCCCGTCGGCGGCGGTGATCCGGACGGTGCCGGTGTCCGGCGTGGTGAGGCCGAGCAGGACGGCGAGCAGGGTGCTCTTGCCGGCCCCGCTCGGGCCGGTGAGCGCGACCGTGCCGCCCGGGCGGAGGGTCAGCGAGGCGTCGTCGAGGGCGGGCCCGGTACGGCCGGGGAAGGTGACGGTGAGGTCTTCGGCCGTGACGACGGCACCGGCGAGGGCGGGTGCCGCCACCGTGCCCGCCGCCGGCAGCGGGGTCTCCAGCACCTGGAAGATCTCGTCCGCCGCCGTCAGCCCCTCCACGCTGGAGTGGTAGAGCGCGCCGACCTGGCGGATCGGGAAGTACACCTCGGGCGCGAGGATCAGGACCAGCAGCCCGGTCTCCAGGTCCAGCGTGCCGTCCACCAGCCGGAAGCCGATGGAGACCGCGACCAGCGCGACGGACAGCGTGGAGAGCAGCTCCAGCGCGAACGAGGAGATGAAGGCGATCCGCAGGGTCCGCAGGGTGGCCCGGCGGTAGTCGGCGGTGATCCGGGCGATGGTGGCGGCCTGGGCCCGGGCCCGGTTGAACACCTTGAGGGTGGGCAGCCCGGCGACCACGTCGAGGAAGTGGTGCGAGAGCCGGGAGAGGGTGTCCCACTGCCGGTCCATCCGGGACTGGGTGGCCATCCCGATCAGCACCATGAACAGCGGGATCAGCGGCAGCGTCCCGGCGATGATCGCGGCGGAGGCGAAGTCGGCACCGACGATCCGCAGCAGCACGATCACCGGCACCACGACGGAGAGCGCCAGCTGCGGGAGGTAGCGGGCGAAGTAGTCGTCGAGCGCGTCGATGCCGCGGGTGGCGAGGGTGGTGAGTTCGCCGGTGCGCCGGCCCGCCAGGTAGGCCGGGCCGAGCGCGGTGGCGTGGTCGAGCAGCCGGCGGCGCAGGGTGGACTTCACCCGGGCGACGGACCGGTGCGCGGTGAGTTCGGTGAGCCAGCCGACCAGCCCGCGCCCGAGCGCGGTCAGCGCGAGCAGGACCAGCGGCGTGGTCAGCTCGCCGAGGGCCGCGCCCTGCTGGAACGCCCGGACGACGATCTCGGCGATCAGGCTCGCCTGGGCGACCACCAGGGCCGCGCCCGCCCCGCCGAGGACCACCGATCCGGCGAGGAAGGCACGGGTGGTGCGGGCGTACCCGAGGAGTCGGGGGTCGACCGGCTTCACGGGGTCAGGCCTTGTCGAGCGCGGCGGCCGGGTCGTGCCCGGGGATGTGCTGGACGCCGATCCGCTTGCGGAACACCCAGTACGTCCAGCCCTGGTAGAGCAGCACGAGCGGGGTGAAGACCGCGGCGACGATGGTCATCAGCTTCAGCGTGTACGGCGAGGACGAGGCGTTGGAGACGGTCAGGCTCCATTCGGTGTTGAGGGTGGACGGCATCACGTCCGGGAAGAGCGCCAGGAAGAGCATCGCGACGGCGGCCACCACGGTCGCCCCGGAGGCGATGAACGCCCAGCCCTCGCGGCCCAGCTGGTTGGCCACCAGGGCCGCCACCAGGGCCAGTACGGCGATCACCATGGCCACGAGGCTCCAGCCGTTGCCGTTGTCGGCCTGGGTCCAGACCAGGAAGGCCAGCGCCAGCACGGCCGTCACCAGGCCGGCCCGCAGCGCCATGACCCGCGCCCGCTCCCGGATGTCGCCGACCGTCTTGAGCGCGGCGAACACCGCGCCGTGGAACGTGAACAGCGACAGCGTCACCAGGCCCCCCAGGATGGCGTACGGGTTGAGCAGGTCCCAGAAGCCGCCAACGTAGTTCTTCTGCTGGTCGATGTCGACGCCGCGGACGATGTTGGCGAAGGCCACGCCCCAGAGGAAGGCCGGGATCAGCGAGGTCCAGAAGATGGCCTCCTCCCAGTTCCGCTGCCAGCGCTCCTCCGGGCGCTTGGCCCGGTACTCGAAGGCGACGCCGCGGACGATCAGGCAGACCAGGATGATCAGCAGCGGGATGTAGAAGCCGCTGAACAGCGTCGCGTACCAGTCGGGGAAGGCCGCGAAGGTGGCCCCGCCGGCGGTCAGCAGCCAGACCTCGTTGCCGTCCCAGACCGGGCCGATGGTGTTGATCAGTACCCGCCGCTCGGCACGGCCGCGGGCCAGCGGCTTGGTCAGGATGCCGATGCCGAAGTCGAAGCCCTCAAGGAAGAAGTAGCCGATCCACAGGACGGCGATGAGGATGAACCAGACGTCGTGGAGTTGCATTTCGGATCCTCAGTAGGCGAAGGCGAGCGGCTTGTCGGCGTCGTCCTCGGAGGACGGGCCGCGCAGCGTCGGGTCCTTGGCGGGCGGCTCCTCGGCGGTGACCGGGCCGGCCTTGGCGTACTTGACCAGCAGCCGCACCTCGACGACGGCGAGGATCGCGTACAGCAGGGTGAAGGTGGTCAGGGCGCCGATCTGGGTGCCGATGCCGACGTTCGGCGAGACGGCGCTCGCGGTGGTCATCAGCCCGAAGACGGCCCAGGGCTGGCGGCCCATCTCGGTGAAGATCCAGCCGAAGCTGTTGGCGATCAGCGGGAACCCCATGGTGAGGATGCCGATCCGCCAGCTCCACTTGGTGAGGAACGGCCCGAGCTCGCGCTTCGGGGTGAGCATCAGCCGGGGCACCTCGGTCTCGCCGGTGCGGAACTCCGGTGCCAGGAACCGCTTCTTCCGGGTGGTCCAGAGTCCGATCAGGCCGGCCATGAAGGAGGTCATCCCGAAGCCGATCATGAGGCGGAAGCCCCAGTACGTCACGAAGATGCTCGGGATGTAGTCCTTCGGGTCACCGCCGTACTTGGCGGCCTCGGCCTGGGCGGTGTCGTTGATGCCCGGGACGGAGGAGCTGAAGTCGCTGTTGGCGAGGAAGGAGAGTATCCCCGGGATCTCCAGCTCGACCGAGTTGTGGCCCTTGCTGACGTCACCGACCGCGAAGACCGAGAACGGCGCGGGCGCCTGGGTGTCCCAGAGGGCCTCGGCGGCCGCCATCTTCATCGGCTGCTGGCGGAACATGACCTTGGCCAGCGAGTCGCCGCTGAGCGCGGTGCCCAGACCGAAGATCACCGCGAGGACCAGGCCGAGCCGCAGCGAGGTCCGCATCACGGCGGTCTTCTTGGGGTCGGCCGTCTCCGGCTTGCGCTTGGCCTTCCAGAGGTGGAAGGAGGCGATGCCGACCATGAAGGCCGCGCCGGTGAGGAAGGCCGCGGTCAGGGTGTGCAGCACGACGGTGACGGTGGTGTCCTGGAACAGCACCCGCGCTATGTCGGTGAGCTGCGCCTTGCCGGTCACCGGGTCGATCGAGTAGCCGACCGGGTGCTGCATCCACGAGTTGGCGGCCAGGATGAAGTAGGCCGAGAGCACGGTGCCGAGTGCGACCATCCACATGCAGGCGCAGTGCAGCTTCTTCGGCAGCTTGTCCCAGCCGAAGATCCAGAGCCCGATGAAGGTGGACTCGAAGAAGAAGGCGATCAGCGCCTCCATCGCGAGCGGGGCACCGAAGACATCACCCACGAACCGGGAGTAGTCCGACCAGTTCATGCCGAACTGGAACTCCTGGACGATGCCGGTGACCACGCCCATCGCGATGTTGATCAGGAAAAGCTTCCCCCAGAACTTGGTGACGTGGAAGTACTTCTCCTTGTTCGTCCGCACCCAGGCGGTCTCCAGCCCGGCCACGATGGCGGCCAGGCTGATGGTGAGCGGGACGAAGAGGAAGTGGTAGACGGTGGTGATGCCGAATTGCCATCGCGCGATGGTCTCGTGAGCGATTGCCAGTTCCACGTCGCCCTCTCTCCAACTGACCCTGTCATAGGGCACATTCAGGACAAACTTCATCTATAGCTGTAGACCGCTGCCCAACCGCGCAAGCTTGTCCGCTTGTGAACGTGAACACGTTCACAAGGGAAGTATCCACGATGCTTACGAGCGGCCCGCAGGCGGGGTGGGGGTTGACCAGCGATGTTGTGCGCACAGTCTGCGGACCCGCCCGGCGCCGCCACAACAAGCGGGCCGGGCGCGCACCGCGGCAATCTTGGCCGATCCGTCGCTTGACAGACGGGGCAGGCCCAGGCCGATCGGCAGGATCCGGCCGCACCGCTGCCGCTCCGCCCTGGATGGCTACAGTGCGTCCATGACTCTTTCGGCGGCGATGATCACAGTGGACTGCGCGGAGCCGCAGGAGCTCGCCCGGTGGTGGGCGGCCGCGCTGGACGCGGAGATCGTCCAGGACTTCGGCGAGTTCGTCGCGGTCGGCGCGGAGCCGGTGACTCTGGGATTCCAGCGCGTCCCCGAGGACAGGCAGGGCAAGAACCGCGTCCATGTGGACTTCGCGTCGCAGAGCCGCCCCGATGAGGTGGACCGGCTGGTGGGCATGGGCGCAACAGTCGTGAGCGAGCACAGCGTGCCGGGTCTGGCCTGGACCGTTCTGCGGGACCCCAACACACGCGATTACCAGTTCTGTGCAGCTTAGCCGCAGGTCAGCACCAACGACAGAGCCCCGCCCGGCGCTTGGCCGAACGGGGCATCTTGCTATCGGGGTGGACTCACTCGGAGGGGCGAACGTCGTGGTGCGGCACTGCCCAGCAGTCACGCGACCAGAACCGGGTAACCCCGTCTGTCCACGGTCGGCAGTCGTTCGCCGTACGGGGCTCGTAGCGGACCGCGTAGCGGGCTCCGGCGAGGATCTGCCACCCGTCCCGCTCGCACCGCAGCAGACCCCTTGTGTTGCCCCTGCGGGTGCCGTCCGGAAGCCGCCTGATGAACACCCGAGCCATCACGCCACCGGCCCAGCGAGAGCGTGTGCGCCGGGGTAGGTGTATCCGGGGTCGGGGAGGCCCAGCACCACCGCGCGGAGCGCTTCCCGCCGCTCCCACTGGCGCTGCCTCTCGTCGTACTCGCGTTGCATCTCGTCCAGCTCGGCGAGCCATGCACCGTGGTCTATGTACGGGCGGAACACTGTGCCCGTGTACAGCTCGCGTGACTCGGCCCACGGTCCGCGCAGGTGGGGCCGAACAGCCCCGGATATGGGTATCGGAGTAGAGGCGGAGCCGGTTGCGGAGCGGTATCGGCTGCGTGCCGGAAGGCCGAGAACCAGGACTCGGAGTATGGCCAAAACGATAAGATGACGCACGTCGGCAGCTCCCTAATAGCTGTGCGGACGAATGGCCCCGGTGACTGGTCGCACAGTCCCGGGGCTTCTTTGGTTGGCGGTGCGGATTTCGACCGTACTCAACTCCTATAGGTACGTCTAGATACGTTCATGCTCGTAGCGAAACGCGCGAGGTCGTTTGGGTCGCCCTACGCTTTTGAGCATGGACGTAACCCCGATCGACCCGGACGCCGAGGCGCACCCGTATCAGCAGATTGCGGCGGACATCATCCGGGCCATTCAGTCCGGGGAACTGCGAGTCGGGGCCCGCGTGCCGTCCGAGAGCACGTTGATCCAGGCATACGGCGTTGCCCGGAACACTGCCCGCCATGCGGTCGAGCACCTGCGCTCCGAAGGGTGGGTCCGGACCCTTCCGCAGCGCGGCACGTTCGTGGCGGACCGCACTGGCCAGACCACCGGAGACCAGCAGGCCCCGCCCACCGGACTTGACCAGTAGGGCGGAGCCGGGTGGGCGCGGGTCAGGCTCGGACGAGTTCGGCAGCGCGCTGCCCCAGGTCTGCGGCGCCGGGGATTCCGCGACGGGCCCAACTCGTCATTGTGGTACGGACTTTGTGAAGGTCCTTCTTGTGCCGGTCCGAGACGACTCCGTCCATGAAGTCCAGCGACTGGCCCCAGATCCCCACGGCTTCGTCGTGGCGCCGCTGGGCAGCGACGGACCGGGCCAGGTTCCCGAGCGTCAGGGCGTGAATGCGCCGGAACGCCTCGGGGTCACGACCGGCGAGGGCGGCCCGGTGGTGTCGCTCGGCCGCCTGGTGGTCTTTCAGTTCGGCCAGCGTCTTGGCGGTGTGAGAGGCAACGGTGGCCGCTACCGGCCCGGTAGCCGCCGTGAAAGACGCGGGCGGCGTCGCGGTGTCGAGCATGGCGTCCTCGGCTGCGAGAAGCGCCGCCGCAGCCCTCTTCCCGCTTCCCATGGCTCCGTACGCCCTGGCGCTCGTGATCAGCAACAGGGCCTCGGTCTGCGGGTCCACCTTCCCACGCGCCCGCCGTAGGGACTCCTCCGCCAGTTCGACGCAGAACTCCGGCTGCTTGAGGTTGAGAGCCTGATGGGCGAGAGCGCGCATCATCCAGGCTCCGTGTCCTGTCGGATCGCTCTCGCAGGCAAGTTGGTAGCCGAGGAGGTAGTACCGCTGTGCGGCGCCCTCCCGGCCCAGGTCGTGGTACTTCCAGGCGGCGAGGTACGACAGTTCGGCCGCCGCGCCGTAGGCGTCCCGGCGAATCGCTTCGGAGGGGTACACGGCCTGGAGCATCGGCACCACCGTGTCGGTCAGGTAGGTGGTCACCGCACTCAGCCCGTGCCCACCCCCAAGACGCTCGTCAGCGGCAGTGAACACGCTGGTGATGTGCCGGACGGTGGTCACCTCGCCGACACCCACCCTGCCGCCGGTCCTTCCTGCTCGCAGGGTGGCGGCGACCGCTTGGTGATCGTAGGTCAGCGGCAGTGCCACGGCGGCGGTGGCGAACGCACTGGCGAGGAAGTCACGGCGGGACTGCATCACGGCTCTCCCGAGGTCGGCGGCGGTGGCCAGCGGGTCGGCACTCATAACCTCCCCGATCGCTTCCGACCCTAATCCGATCTCCGCAACGGTCACCTTGCGACGCGTCCTCCGGGTGAGCGCCTCGGCAAGGTACAGCGGAGTGCGCCCCGTGGGGGTTCCGCCGGCCACCCAGTGAGCGACGGCCGAGGGTGCCGTTGCCAGGTGCTCCCCCGCCTCGGAAGCGACCGCGCGCACTGTCGTCGCCAGTGCCTGGTACGTGCATCCGGCCTCGGCGATGGCACGGGCCAGTGCCTCGTTTGGTGTCTTAGTGTCCGTCAACTGTCGCCCCTAATTGCGATCTTGAACGGGTTGAACGGGATCGGTGTGCTCCCACCGTACCCCCGGAGCGTGACTGGCTGTTCACTGATTGCACCGACAGGTCAGGGGCTCCCGCCCGGCCGGTACGGCAACACCGGCCGCAAGCCGCGCGGTGGACCCGCCAGCGGTTCGCAGACTCCTCTCCGAACCTCGGAGGGGAGCACCAATCCGCAGTAGTTCCCATGGAAGGAGCAGGACTATGCCCGCCAACATCGAGGTCAGCAACCTGACGCGCGGCCTGGACCACTCGGTGCCGGACGGCGACTTCGCGCCCGTGGCCGTCGCGTCCCTGACCCGGAACCTGGACCACATGGTCCCGGACGGCGACTTCGCGCCCGTGGCCGTCGAGGTCTGACAGCAACTCACAGTTGATGCCGTGTAGTTGACGGCAGGGCGGGTCGGCTCGGGCAGCCACCGGGCCGACCCGCATCGCCTCACAGCCCCGAGCAAGGAGAATCCGCAGTGAGCACCAGCATCGCCACCAGCGTCCCGGCAGGCTCCTTCTTCGACCTCAGCCGGAAGGACCCGGAACTTCTCCGCCTGCGGGAGGAGGGTGCCGAGAGCACCTTGCCGTTCGCCCTGATGGAACGCCTCATCAAGTCCGGCACCCCCTACGCACAGCACGCCCGTTCCCTGCGCAGCGAGAACGTGACCGTGGCCGGTGTGTCCTTCGACTGGTTCGACGCCCAGCTTCCCGGCGAGATCGCCGACGAGATCAGCCTGACCAACTACGAGATCGCCGAGCACACCAACGACCGCCGCGAGGCGCTGTCCGAGGCGTTGGACCGGCTGTCGCTGGTCCACCCCGAGGGATTCGCCCGCGTGCGCGAGTTCGTCCGTGGCCTGCTGTGGGTCGGGCTCAGGCCCGGCGTCCGCGCTTCTTCGCTGACCAGTTCCAGTGACCCGGCGCTCCCGTACGTCGTCGTGTTCTCCGACAAGGCCCGGCACCACATCCCCCCGAACACGGTCAGCCCGGAGCCGTCTCCCCGCTTCCTGGCGGAGAACCTGCTGCACGAGGGGACGCACCAGTCGATCAGCTTCCACGTCCTTCAGCACCAGGTCTTCGCGGACGGGTACTCGTCCAAGGAGTCGCCGAAGATCGAGATCCGGTGGCGAGCGGGGCAGGGTGTCGCGCGCAACCAGCACTGGGAGGTGGACCGGGCCTTCCACGCGACCTGTGTCTACAACCAGTTGTTGAGGTTCCGCCGCACCGAGCTGGACCGCAACGACCTGACCCCCAACGAGCGTGCGTGCTTCCAGGCCGCCTATGACGAGGGCCTGCCCGCCGTCCGCTACCTCATGCGCGAACTCGAACTCCTGAGTGAGAACTTCACCCCGCACGGGGTGGAGCTGCTGGCCGACCTGCGCCAGCAGACCGACCGCCTGTAGTGCCACTCTGAGCAGAACCGAACGAGGAGGGTCCGGTGCTCCAGCACCTCATCACACAAGACGCCGGCCTGCGGATGGTCCCGACCGACCGGGACAAGTTGACCACGGGGGTTGGCCAACTCCTTGACGATCTACGAGCCTTGCCCGAGGGCGCCGACCCCGCTCGCACCCGGACCCTGTCCAGGTGGATCGGCATCGGGCAGATGTGCTTGGGCCACCACGCGGAGGCCCTGACGTTCCTGCGGCAGTCGCTCGACTTGGCCGCAGCGAGCGGCAACACCCGAGCGGTCGTCGCCACCAGCCTCAACCTCGGCGACGCCCACCGCTACGCCGGTGACATGCGGGCAGCGGACGCGCTCTACCGCAGCGCCCTGGGGACCGCGCGGAGCCACCACCCGGAACTGGTGGACTTCGCGCTCCAGCACACCGGTAAGTATCTGATGGAGCGCGGTGAACTCGTGGGTGCTGAGGCTCATCTCCGGGAAGCGCTGCGGCTGCGGATCGCCAAGGGCGACACCGAGCTGATCGGCTCCACACAGGCAGCGCTCTCGCGGGTGGAACTGCTGATCGACCGCGCCGCCGCACCGGGATCGGACGACACCGTGCCTCGCCAGTGGAACGGCCGGTGGACCACGTGGCTCCAGTCCCACACCACCGCCCGCAGCCCGGACCGTTGGGCGGAGGACTTCCCCGCCATCCGGGGCGCCGTACGCGGGCTGACCGCGCATCAGCGAGTCCACCCGCGACACCTGCGCGACCAGCCGTTCCCGGCTGAGCTGATCACCGCGATGGCGCAGGAGGCAGAGCAGGCCCTGACCACCAGCGGCTACCTTCACAACGGCAAGTGGAACGCGGCCGTGGGCGACGCCGCGAACCGGTTTGCCGGGCACGTCGATCTCGCCGCAGTCGTCACGGAATCCACCGGCCTGGAAGTCGAGCAGCCGCACAACGGCGTCTACATCGCCTACCTGGAGGAGGGGCAGTTCCTCGACTTCCACGTTGATGAGTTCGGGTTCGGCGAAGCCAACCTGATCCTCTGTCTCAAGCACGAGCGTTCCGCTGCGGCTCCCACCGTGAGCGCTACCGTCTTCATCGGCGCCGACGGCTACCGCGCATGCGATCTCGCGGCGGGCGAATGCGTCGTGTTCGATGGTGCGATCACCCCGCACGGAAGGACGCCCCTCGCCGCCGGAGAACGCGTGACCCTCATCAGCTTCGGATTCCGTGCCCGTGATGCGGCCAAGCGTTCGGCCGCTCACCTCCCGGCGGCCCCGCACTGAGCACAGCGGGCACCCGCGCTTCGCGTTGTCTGCGAAGCGATTCGCCAAACGCAGAAAGGCCCCGCCCCGTTCCCCGCAGTGGGAGAACAGGACGGGGCCCTTGCGATTCCGATACTTGATCAAGCGGCATGCTTGATCGGCGATCAATCCCAGATATCGGAGTCGTCATCCGGCTCGGGCGGCGCGATAGCCACGCGAGCACTCGGCGACAATCCCAACTCTCGAATATAGCGCGCAAGTTGGGAGCGGTACTGTGCCGCAATGGTGGCGGCACCATTCTTCACCGTGCCGCGCTCCGCCGTGACCATGAGTCCGCGTTCGGAAAGGTCACGCTCCGCCTGGTCGATGCGAGCCACGCAGACGCACAGATCCTTGACGGTCGAGTGGTCCACCTCGCCGAGCCCCGCAGCCACTTCGAGAATCGGCACAACACGCTGCCACTCAGCCGAAGCTACTTCCCGACAGCGGATATTGGCTGCTTGGATCTCGGCGGCCGGCGAGTCCTTGAACACGTCTCGCCAGTCGGGCTCGGCGAGAACAGCACGAGGGACAATCACCCCCTCTCTGATCTCGGCCTTTGACGGGTTCCCTTCGCGGGCCCGTATTGCCGCTGGCTTCGGTCGGTACCGATCAGCCATCGGTCTCCTTTCTTGCTCGCTGCAACGGCGCACGAGGCGTCCAAGAATGGCCACTGCTCCGGCGTGAGTTTTTTCCCTCCCTGCCGATCACCCTTGGGTACGGACGGGAGTACCCCCCTGGGCGGCGGGTCGCTCAGTCGCCCTCCGCGGCCACGTAATCCTCACGCTGGGAAACGAGAGTCTGATTGAATTCTTCGGCAAGCTTTGCCGATTCCTTCTCAAGCCGATCAACGATTTCATCGAGCATCTGCGCCGCGTAATACCGCTGCTCGGGCACGGTGACGGCCTCACCGATGGTCCGCTGTGCGCGCTGTGCTTCATCCATGACGTGCCCTCGCTTGTATCGCGCGGCCCGGTACTCGACATACGCCGCGAACCAGGGCTCCGCCGACAGCGCATCATAGAACCGCTCACGGGCTTCATCGCCGGAGTTCGCTGCCTCGCTGGCCCGCTCCGACCAGTTCCTAGCGAAGTCGCGGCTGTACTCGACCTCTCGTTCCGCGCGACGGGCCTTCTCGGCGTCCTCAGCGGCACGCAACTGCGCCTCGGCATCGGCCAGCGGGCCGGACACCTTATCGACCTGTGCGCGCAGCTTGGCGACCCGCTCGGCGGCCTTCTCGATCTCGGCACTCATATCAGTTGCCACCCTTCGTGGTGTCGCGCCCGAACTGGGCTGCGATCTTCTTCGCGTTCTCGTAGTAGCCGAGGGAAATGCGGACAGTGGTGCTCATGCGGTCGTACGCCTCGGGATTCGAGTCGCGCATTGCGGCCAGCTTCTCCATGCGCTCGCCTCGCTGCCACTCGGCAGCACGGGCCGCATCCTTGTCCCGGGGGCCGTCCAGATAGCCGAACCGGTCCAGGGTCTCGCTCATGGTGTTCTCTCCGTTCGCCGGCCGAGAGTTGTTTCGGCCTTCTATAGGCAGTAGGGAGCAGGCCTTGCCGGAGCCCTCGCGGGGCCTGCGGGCGGGGCCTGTCCCGGTAGGTATGGGGAGCGGTCCTTGCCCGCTCTCCCGCGTAAGCCGTGGAGGTGGAGGCTTCCGGCCAGCGGTGGCGAGGTGGCGAGAGCGGTCATTTTTCTGTTTTCTCTTATTTTTTCTATGCGTTCTAAAAAATAGGTAAGAACCACCACCCGCCACCCCTCTTGCCGCTGTCGGGCAGTAGGGGCTGGCGGAGCCCGAGGCCGCAGGCGCCCGTGTGCGGGCACAAGAGAGCCCCGGCCAACCACGGGGGCCGACCAGGGCTGTACGGGGCTCTGCGGGGCCCTTACGCGGCTGCGGGCACCAGTTCGGGAGCCGTGGCGGCGTCCCATGCGGAAAGCTCCTCGGCGGCCGGGTCGAGTTCGCCCGACATGGTGAAGTCCACCCGCCGTGTGTCGAGCGTGCGCCATCCGCCACGGGTGCCCCGGCGGACGTTCAGCCGGACTCCGGCGTCAACGAGCATGCCGCGCCGCTTCGCGGTGTCGGCAGCCTTCCAGTCGTCGGCGAAGGTGCGCCCGGTCGCTGTGGTGATGCGCTGCGGCTCGGTCTTCTCGCGGGACTCCAAGTCGGCTATGCGGTTGTCCAGCGCATCGTGTCGCCTCTGCCACTCCTGCGCGGCGTGCTTGGACTTCTGCTGCCCCTGGATTTTCAGGTGCGCGGTGAACTCGGCCACGGTCGCGTTCAACTCCGGCTCGGGGTCGTACCCGGGGACCACCACGGTTGTCCTAGTCTGGATTCCGCCGACCAGGCGCAGGAGCTCGGCTATCACGTACTCGTCCGCCCAGTCGCCCCGGATGTTCGCGGGCGCTTCGCACTTGTCACCCCGGGCGTGGTAGTTGCACTTGTAGACAGGCGCCTGATTCTTCTTGCTCTCCTGCCGGTTCAAGTACATGCGTCCGCCGCACGAATCGCAGTGGATGACCCGCAGCAACAGCGCTTCCGTGTCGGACCGCTCGCTGTTGTTGATGCTGCGCTCGTCCAGGACGGAGCCGATCTGGTCGAACTCCTCGCGGGTGAGAATCGGTGTCTCGCTGCACATGACCGGGTTGCCCTGGTCGTCGCGCACGGGCACGCCGTCGTGCATCTTCCAGCCCAACAGGACCTCGTTGCGGAGCATCCGGGTAATGACCGCAGGGGTCCACTGGAACGTCTCCCGCACGACGTGCTGACCCTTGGTCCCGCCGGTCTTGCCGCCCCGCTCGCGGCCCATCCTGTCGGCCCAGTAGTCACGCGGGCTGAGCACCCCATCGGCGTTGAGCCCCGCAGCGATGCCGGACACCGTGGCACCCACCAGCAGCTCGCGGACGATGCGCTCGATGACCGCCACGGCGTCCGGATCGGGCACCAGCGTCCAGCCCTTGCCGCCGAACTCCTCGGGCATCGGGGCGGGCATGTAGCCATACGGCGGACGGCCACCACCACGCCAGCGAAGCGGCATCCTGCGCATGGCGGCCTGCGCCCCGCTGACGCGGTCGCTGATGGACTGCGACTCGAACTGTGCGGCGAAAGCCAGCATGAACAGTTGGAGTTCCGCCATGGGGTCCATGGGGTTGCGGAAGTCGAACACCTGCCGACCCCCGCCCAGACCCTCGGCGAAGATCAGTACCTTCCGATGCTTACGCGCCCAGTTGGCGAGGGCGTACATGTGCCCCATGGACCGGATGGCACGGTCGAACCGCCAGAACACCAGCGCGTCATACGCCTGCGGGTCGCTGAGCCAGCGCAGGAGCTGCGGGCGCTCCCAAGGGCTGGTCTTGGACGCGCTGACGTCAAGGTCCACCGCTTCGCGCAGCGCGTCACCCTCGCCGAACGTGACCCGCAGTTCCGCGCCTACGTGGTCGCACGCTTCCCGCTGACGCTCGGGGCTGGTGGTCTCGTCCGTCAGGACGGACAGTCGGATGCACCGGACGCCCCGAAGCGTCTCGGTGAACACCGTGCCGGACAGTGGATTGCGGGCATCTTCCATGTCCCACGTGGGGACCGGGGCTTGCCCGCTCGGGAGCGCGTTCGATGTTTCTTCCACGCGCTGTATAGGGAGCAAGGCTTGCCCGCTGCCCCGCCCCGAGCCCCTGACCAGCACAGATGCCGTTGCCATCTCTCACACTCCAGAACATCCAGTTCTGTGTGTTGGGAGACCCGGCCGGCAACGAGTTCTGCGTCAGGTAGCCGCGCCGCCGGCCGCCCGGAAAGGTACCCCCACGCTGTTCGGCGGTCCCTCGCTGCTGCGAGGGCCCGCCGGGCTCGGGCTACGTGGCGTAGCCGAGCTCCTTCCGTACGGCGGGGGTGCAGTCGGGGCAGGCGAGGACGAGCCAGCCGGGGCCGCTGACGGCCTCGATGTGGCCGACGACGGTGACGCCGGGGCGGCGCCGGTGGCAGTGCGAGCAGAACTCTTCGGGGGTCTCGTCCGGCGTGCTGTCCGTCACCGGGCCACCGCCCCGACGGTGAGGCTGTCGAGCCAGTGGGAGGGGTCGGGCAGGTCGAGCGCGGCGGCGAACGCCTCGGCCCGGCGCCTGCGTTGGCGGGCCACCTCGGCGAGCCAGGTGTCGAGGTCGGTGCAGATGAAGCTCGCGACCTCGGGCCCGCGCCGGGGCTTCGGGGCGAGGAAGGCACAGGCCGAGCGGAGGACCGAGGGCTTCGCCCGTCGGCCGGTGCCGGGGGCGAGGAACGCCCGGAGGGGTTCGAAGAGGGTCGCGATAAGCTCGCGCATGTCGTCAGCTCCGTTGTAGCTGGTGGCATCGGCCTCGGACCGTTCCCGCGATCCGAGGCCACTTACGTCTTCGACGGTACCTAACCCTATCCCCGCCTGTCCATACCTATACCCGGATGCCCGGGCCTATGAGGGGAAGGCATCCCCTGTGTACGGTCATGCCGTGATCGAGTTCGACCCCACCCAGCCGAAGTGGCAGCAGATCGCGGAGCTCCTGCGAGCGCGCATCGCGAGCGGCGAGTACCCGCCGCGCCACCTGATCTCCGAAGTGCAACTGGAGAGCGAGCTGGGCGTGAACCGGAAGACTGTCCGCAAGGCGACGGACGCCCTGCGGACAGAGGGCCTGATCACGACGACGCCCGGGATGGGCTCCTTCGTCACCGACCGCAGCGCGTAGCCTCCGCCTTCTTCAGGCGGCCCGTTGACCGTGGACGAGAAACGGGAAGCGGTAGGGGACGGTGGCGAGAGCCTCCTGCACGCGGGCGGCCTGGGCGGGGCTCATCACGCCGGGCAGCTCACACGGGTCGACGAACCGGGCGCCCAGCAGACCGCTCCGGTTCCGGGGCAGCACGGCGATGCGAGCGGCTTCCCGGTCCGCGACGGTGCCGCCGGCGAAGACCAGGTTGAGACGTTCCAGGTAGCGGTCGGCGGGGGTGAAGTCCACCGCGACGAGATGGGTGACGCGGCGGTGGAGGCCGGTCTCCGCCCGGAGGTGCCGGGCAGCGGCCTCGTGCGGGGGCTCATCGGGGCGGGCACTGCCGCCGGGGAGGATCAGGCCGTCCATGAAGTCCGGGTCGATGAGCAGGACGTGGCCTCGCCGGTTCCGCAGGAGCACGAGGCAGCCGAGCCGGCAGACCGGGGGCTTGGCCGACAACCGGGGATCACGCACCGAGGTGGCCACCTTCCCGCCTCGGCCGACGGAGGAGTTCAGCCTTCGACGGCTTGCCGCTCATACCGCAGGCCCTTTCGCAGCAGGTCCGTGATCCGGACGATCTGGGCAGTTCGGGCCGACCCGAGGTTGATCAGATAGGCACCGGTCAACCGCCCGTAGTCCCAGTCCACTTCGACGGAAGGCAGCTTGGCGTCACCGAGCGCCAGGACAGCGACCAGGTCCTCAACGGCAACGGCGGCCTCCCGCCGGTACTCGGCGGTCGCCCGGTTGAGCATGGTCCCCATCACGCCACCACCCGGTGCGACTCGAACCCCCGCCAGGCCTTCTCGGCGACACTGAAGGACGAGAACCCGCACAACGCCCCGTCGGAGCCACGCAGCCACTCCCCCGTCAGCTCGTTCCGCACCCGGTAGAGCCGGGCCTCACGGTCCCAACGCACGCCGTAGCCGTGGAGCTTGGCGATCGACGGAGCGGCCTCGGTTTCGTGGACCCGTGGCACTTCGCTTCCCGCTCTCTCCGGCTCGCCGACCGACCTCATGGCACCCATGGCGAACCACCCCTTCTTCAAGCATCAATCAGACAAGCAGACTTAGAGCGAACTTAACTGTCCGTGTCCCAATCGTTGCTCACCGCAGGTACGCTGACCAGCGTTGCTCTGTGCCGCGCTGGGAATGGACACATCGGAGGGGCGCCATGGCCTTCAAGCCCAACGAGCTGGATCCGGGGCGTTCGGCCCGCGACCTCTTCGGGTGGGAGATGCGTACGCATCGCCAGCACGCCGGATCCATGTCTCTGGACCAACTGGCCTTGGTAGTCGGTTACATCTCCAAGGGGCACCTGGCTCGCATCGAGCGCGCCGAATCGATGCCTCCGCCCGATCTTCCGGCCAAGCTTGATGCCGCCTTCGGAACGGACGGCATCTTCGGCCGGATCTACCGAGTCGCCAAGAAGGAAAAGTTCCCGGGCAAGTACCGCCGATGGTCCGAGTTGGAAGCCAGAGCTTCTGTCATCGAGGAGTACTCCTGCGCCACCGTCCCAGGACTTCTCCAAACGCCCGAACTTGCCCGCCTCTCACTCCAGGTAGGGCATCCATACATGACTCCACAAGAACTGGACACGTCGCTCACGACACGGCTGGACCGGCAGAAGCGCCTGGATTCGGAAACACCACCCCACTGCTGGTTCATCATCGATGAGTCCGCGCTCCATCGCCCTGTCGGCGGACACGTGGTGATGGCCAGACAGCTTGACGCACTCGCTGCCGATCGACGCCCCCACATCACGATCCAGGTGCTCCCCTTCACCGCAGGGGAGCACGCCGAGATGGGTGGCTCTCTCTTCCTGTACACAGTCTCCGACAGCCCGTCGATGGCATGGGAAGAAGGCGCCCGAAACGGCGAGCTCATCGAAGACGTCAAGGGTGTGGCCAAACGCCGCAGGTCCTACGATCTGCTGAGGGCTCTGGCCCTGTCACCCCGGGACTCCCGGGCCATGATCAGACGCATCTCGAAGGAGTACGGCCGTGCGAGCACACCAGCAGGAGAAGTGGCGGAAGAGTAGCTACAGCAACAACGACGGCGGCGCCTGCATCGAGGTGGACGACACCCACCCGGGCCGGGTCCGGGACAGCAAGGACCCCGACGGACCCCGGCTGCACTTCTCGCCGACGGGCTGGCAGGCCTTCGTCACCGCCGTCCGCACCGGCGAGTTCGACGCCAGCTGATCAGCCCTTCGGCGCTGCCGCCCCTTCGCACCGGGGCGGCAGCGCCTTCTGAAAACCCGAATCACCTGAGCGAGGCTACGTCTCTCGTACTACCGAGACATTGAGGCGCTGTCGCAGGCTGCATCACTGGCAACAATCCGCAAGGCACGAGAGGAACTCCACCCATGGCTGAGGCCGCCATCCCCGTAGACCTGTCCGACGTTTCCTGGTTCAAGTCCACGTACAGCGACAACGGCGGGACGTGTGTGGAAGTATCGCCCGACCTCCCCGATATCGTCCCCGTCCGTGACTCAAAGGACCTGGGGGGACCCGTTCTTGTGTTCCCGACCGGTGTCTGGCAGTCGTTCGTCACCGCCGTGCAGGCCGGCGAGTTCGGCGCTGTCTGACACTGTCCTGTTCCTGTTGCCCCAAGCAATGATCAGGCACATCTCGAAGGAGTACGGCCGTGCAAGGACACCAGCAGGAGACGTGGCGGAAGAGCAGCTACAGCAACAACGACGGCGGCGCCTGCATCGAGGTGGACGACACCCACCCGGGCCGGGTCCGGGACAGCAAGGACCCCGACGGACCCCGGCTGCACTTCTCGCCGGCAGACTGGCAGACCTTCGTCACCGCCGTCCGCACCGGCGAGTTCGACACCCTCTGATCACCCTTCCCGCAACGCCGGGCGAGCGCGCGACGCTCGCCCCGCGCCGTGGGAACTCCCCTCGCCGTAACGGGGAGTAGCAGGGATCAGTTGCCGTACGGGCGGGTGATGATCTCCATGCCGTGGCCGACCGGGTCGAGGAAGTACAGACCCCGGCCGCCGTGGTGGTGGTTGATCTCGCCGGGCTGCTTCAGGTGCGGGTCGGCGTAGTAGGTGAGGCCGTCCGCCTTGATCCGGGCGAAGGCGGCGTCGAACTCCTCGTCCGAGATGAGGAACGCGTAGTGCTGCGCGACGATCGACTCGGCCGGGACGGTCGCGAAGTCGAGGGTGACGCCGTTCTCGGTGGCCACCGGGATGAACGGCCCCCACTCGGCGCCGACCTCAAGGCCGAGGATCTTCGCCAGGAACTCGGCGGACTCCCGCTTGTCCCGGGCGTGAACGATGGTGTGATTCAACTGAACTGCCATGCGGAATGCCTCCATCAAGGCACTCACGGGCTACCTCCATGCCTCACCCAGCCGGTGACCGACACGCGATGCCGTACCTCCGATCCTAGGCCTCGATCCGTCGGCGGGCCAGCTCCCGGAGGTCGTCGGGAAGCGCTTCGGCGGTCAACAGGTCCGGCAGCAGGCCGGGTTCGAGGGTGAAGGCGCGGAAGGCAAGAGCGATCGTCACCCCGTGTGCGGGGCGGTGGACGATCTCCACCCGGTCGCCGCCGTGGAGGTCACCGGGCGTGACCACGCGGAGGTAGGCGCCGGGCACCGCGGCCCGGGTGAAGCGCTTGATCCAGCCGTCGCGCTCCAGCCAGCCCTGGAAGGTGCCGCACGGCACCCGCGGGCAGGACACCTCCAGGACGACGTCGGGTCCGATCCGCCAGCGCTCACCGATCAGGGCGCCGTTGACGTCCAGACCGGCGGTGGTGAGGTTCTCGCCGAAGACGCCGTTGCCCAGCGGGCGGCCCAACTCGGCCTCCCAGCCGTCGAGATCCTCGCGGGCGTAGGCGTAGACGGCCTGGTCGTCGCCGCCGTGGTGTTTGACGTCGAAGACCTGGTCACCGGCCAGACCCACCCGGCCGGTGCCCTTCGGGCCGGGGGCGGAGACGGCCACCGGGCCGTCCACCGGCCGTTTGTCGATCCCCGTCGCGCCGACGCCGCTCTTCCACGGGTTCTGCCGGGGCCTGCCCACATTGACCGATAGCACCTTCATAGCCTTCGACGGTACGGCCTGACCCGTACGTCCGGCGAGCGGTTTCCGGTCCGTGCCAGACTTTCACCCCATGCGGACGATCATCGAGTCGATGGCCGGGCGGCTGGCCGGGGTGCCGGGTGTGGTCGGCGTCCTGCTGGGTGGCAGCCGGGCCCGTGGGGAGCACCGGCCGGAGTCGGACTGGGACCTCGGCGTCTACTACCGCGGCGAACCCGACCTCGGCGCTCTGCGGGCCCTGGCCGGCCCGGGCGTCGAGGTGGCCGGGCCGGGCGGCTGGGGGCCGTGGGTCAACGGCGGCGCCTGGCTGGAGGTGGACGGCGTGGCGGTGGACTGGATCCTGCGCGATCTGGACCGGGTCGAGCGGGTCTGGTCGGACTGCCGCGAGGGCCGCTACGAGGTGGGCGTACAGGCGGGGCACCCGCTCGGCTTCTGGTCGCCCTGCTACCCGGGCGAGCTGGCGCTCGGACGGGTACTGGCCGATCCGACCGGCGAGTTGGCCAGAGCCAGGGCCACCATGGCGGAGTACCCGAAGCCACTGCGGGCGGCGCTGACGGCGGCCGTCTGGGAGGCGGAGTTCCTGGTCGTCTCGGCGGCCAAGGGGGCCGCCCGGGCCGACACGCTGTACGTCTCGCTCTGCCTCTCCCGGGCCGTCGGCATCCTGGTCCAGGCGCTGCACGCCGACGCCCGCCGCTGGTGCCTGAACGAGAAGGGCGCGCTGGCCGTCGCCACGGCCCTCCCCGGCGCCCCGCCCGGCTTCGGGCCCCGTGCCCACCAGCTGCTCGCGGCTCCGGGCGCCGGCCCCGAGGAGCTGACCGCCACCGTCGCCGGGGCCCGCACCCTGGTCGCGGACACCGTCGCCGCCCTGCGGGCCCGGGAGACGGCTCAGGCCCGGGAGACGCCTCAGGACCAGGAGACGCCTCAGGCCCGGCCGAGGAGCTGACTGCCGGGGGTGGAGGCGGCGCGGGCGGTGAAGAACTCGGTGAAGCCGCGGAGGAACTCCTCCTCGGTGATGCGGCCGTCCCCGTCCACGTCCAACTGGCGGAATCCGTGCGAGAGTTCCGCCGGGTGGACGCGGTGGCCG
This sequence comes from Kitasatospora sp. NPDC092286, assembly GCF_044755565.1. Taxonomy (NCBI): domain Bacteria; kingdom Bacillati; phylum Actinomycetota; class Actinomycetes; order Kitasatosporales; family Streptomycetaceae; genus Kitasatospora; species Kitasatospora sp. NPDC092286. Next base: position 173,974 of record NZ_JBIVRD010000011.1, read on the forward strand.
CCGAACACGGCACGGTACTCGTCGGCGTCCAGGTAGCCGCTGCCGTCGGTGTCGGCGGCGGTGAAGACGGCGCGCAGCGCGGGGAGCAGCCCGCCTTCGAGGTAGCCGGGATCGCGGTCGCAGCCGGCGAGGGTGGCGGCGACGAACTCGTCCTTGCTGACCCGGCCGTCGCCGTTGGCGTCCATGGCCGCGCGGAGCTGCTCCCACCAGGCGTCGAAGGCGGCGTACACCGCGGCCTCCGCCGCCTCGGTGAGCTCCAGCTGCCAGCAGACGTTGTGCGCCATGGCCTGGAGGTCGCGGGCGGTGACGAAGCCGTCGCCGGTCTGGTCGAGGACTTCGCGGAAGAACTGGTCCAGCCGGGGCCGGCGGGCGTCCCGCCGGGGCGGACGACCGCGCTGGGCGGGGATCCGCGGCCCCTGGGTACGGTACCGGCGGCGGTCGGGCAGCCGGGTCATCAGCGCACGGCCGCCCCGGTGCAGCAGCCAGGAGAGGGCGGCCGCGCGGCGGGTGCGGACCAGACCGAAGCGCTCGCGGTAGGCGGGCGGCAGGTCGGCGACGGTCAGGCTGGTGAGCACCGCGGCCACCACCGCCCGCAGCACCTTCCAGCCGGCCGCCCCGAGGAACCGCAGCCGGCGCGGACGGGGCGCCTCGCGCAGGATGTCGTACAGCAGGTAGCGCACCGACTCGCCGAACTCCAGTTGCTCGCGCACCATCCGGTCGACGTAGCCGGGCAGTTCGGCGGCGGTGGCCGGCAGCGCGTCGGCCGGGAGGCCGAAGGCCTTGACGACCTCCCCGAACTCCTCGTACGCCCGCTGGAGTTCGCCCGCCGGGTACGGGTCGCCGCTCAACTCGCGCATGGTGACGACGGCTTCGAAGAGGGTGAGGAGCACCCAGGCCCGGGTGTCCTGGTCCTCGGCGTCGTACCGGCGGCCGTCCGGGGCGGTACCGCGGATCCGCCGGTGGGCGCGGTCGAGGCGCTCGATCTCGCGGCGCAGGCTCTCCGCGTCGGCGTAGAAGAGCCGTTGGCCGCTGCCCATGGTGTGCTCGATCCGCCGCCAGGGGTGGGCGCGGTAGGTGGAGTGCTCGGCCATGCCGGCGCCGACCACGGGGTGGGACGCCTGCAGGACCAGCAGCCGCCACGCGACGAGGATGATCCGCCACTCGCTGAGGTCGCGCCGGAAGGACGCATCGGGCCTGGCCATCTCGGTACCCCCGGGGTGCTGCGGATCTTCCTCGTCGCGGGCGGTCTTCCCTTCGGTCCCGGCAGGAAACTCCCATGGGATTAAAGGTATTTGCAGACGAACACCCGTTCCGGGTCACCGCCGGGCGAGCGCCCCCAGCTCCGCCAGGTCGTCCGCCCCGAACCGCAGCGACGCCGCCGCGACGTTCTCCTCCAGGTGGGCGGGCGAGGAGGTGCCGGGGATGGCCAGGATCGCCGGGGAGACGGCGAGCAGCCAGGCCAGCATGACCTGGGCGGGCGTGGCCCCGTGGCGCTCGGCGACCCGCCGGAGCCCCGGATCGGCGGGCACCCCGGAGCCGCCGAGCGGGAAGAAGGGCACGAAGGCGATGCCCCGTTCCGCGCAGGCGGCCAGCAGGGCCGCGTCCTCCGCGCTGTGCTCCAGCACGCTGAAACGGTTCTGCACGGCCACCACCGGAGCGATCTCCAGCGCCTCGGCGAGGTGGTCCGCGCGGACGTTGCTGAGGCCGAGATGGCGGATCAGCCCCTCCTCGCGCAGCTCGGCCAGCACGGCGAAGCGATCCGCGATCGACGCGGTCTGGCTGGGCATCCGGCGCAGATAGACCAGGTCGAGCCGGTCCACCCCGAGCTCGCGCAGATTGCGGTGGACGGCCGCGCGCAGCTCCGCCGGACCGGCCGGGTCCATCCAGCCGCCGTCCGGCTCACGGCCCGGGCCGACCTTGGTGGCGATCACCAGCTCGTCCCGGTACGGGTGCAGGGCGGCGCGGATCAGGGCGTTCGCCGAGACGTCCCGGTGGAAGTAGAACCAGGCCGTGTCGATGTGGTCGACGCCGAGTTCGACCGCGCGGCGCAGGACGGCACGGCTCTGCTCCGGGTCGCAGGCCGGGCCGTCCCAGTCCCGGGCGGGGAGCTTCATCGCGCCGAAGCCCATCCGGGACACCGGCAGGTCGCCGCCGAGTCGAAGGGAGCCGGCGGTGGAGGCGTGGGGTGTGGTCGTCATACCCATCACCCTCCGCCGCCCTCGCCACTCCCCCGTCCGATCTGGCAGGTTGCTGCCATGAACACCGACCGGATCATCACCCTGCACGGCGAGCGGGAACTCGTCCAGCGGGCCGGCCACCTCTTCGTCGGCTCGCGCGAGGAGTTCCTGGTCGCGGCCACCGACCTGGTGACGTGGTCGGCCGGGGTCAACGCCGCCTTCGCCGAGGGCAAGCGGCCGCACGTCGTCCCCGGCCTCACCATGCGCAAGCTCTACACCCGGCGCGCGCTGGCCGACCCGGAGTCGCTGCGGCGCCTGCGGCGGATCGCCGCCTCCGGCATCGAGGTCCGGATCAGCGACGGACCGCTGTCCCGCGAAGCGATCATCATCGACCGGCGCACCGCCATCCTGGCCGGCGCCCCGGTGCGCGGCGTGCGGGCGTACACCGTGGTGCACTCACCGGAGGTGGTCGACGGGGTGCGCTCGCTGTTCCGCGCCAGCTGGGAGACCGCCACCGACCTCGCCGACTGCGCCTGCCCGCCGCACCTCACCGGGCAGGCCCGGCAGATCCTGCGCACCCTGGCCGCCGGTCACACCAACGAGACCGGCGCCCGGCTGCTCGGCGTCTCGCTGCGCACCTACCGCCGCCGGGTGGCCGAGCTGATGACGGCGCTCGGCGCCACCTCCCGCTTCCAGGCCGGCCTTCGGGCCAGGGAGTACGGCCCGGACGCCGGTCACTGACCTCATCGGCCGTCCGGGGCCGCCGAATTGACGAAACGGCAGGCCGTGGACGGCGAAAGGTCACCGCTGGTGCGGCAGTTCCACCCGGAAGGTGGCGCCGGCACCGAGGGTGGTGTGCAGGGTGAGGGTGCCGCCGTGGGCGTGGGTGAGCGCGGTGGCGATGGCCAGGCCGAGGCCGGCGCCGCCGCCGTCCTGGCGGCTGCGGGAGGCGTCGACCCGGTAGAAGCGGTGGAAGACCCGGACGGCCTGCTCCTCGGTGAGGCCCGGGCCGGAGTCGGCGACCTCCAGCAGACAGAGGCCCGCGTCGGTGCCCACGCCGATCCGCACCGGGGTACCGGGCGGGGTGTGCTTCACGGCGTTGCCGACCAGGTTGGTGACCACCTGCCGGAGCCTGGCCTCGTCGCCGAGGACGGGCGCGGGGCCCGGCGCGCCGACACCGGCCAGGCCGGTGAGCGCCACCGGGCGGGTCGGGTCCAGGGCGGTGAGATCGTGCAGGGCGTCCGCCGCGAGGGTGCGCAGGTCCATCGGGGCGAGGTCGAGCGGGCGCTCCTCGTCCAGCCTGGCGAGCACCAGCAGGTCCTCGACCAGGGTGCCCATCCGGACGGCCTCGTTCTCGATCCGGCTCATCGTCCGCTTGACGTCGGCCTCGGTCGGCAGCGCGCCCATCCGGTACAGCTCGGCGAAGCCGCGGATGCCGGCCAGCGGGGTGCGCAGTTCGTGCGAGGCGTCGGCGACGAACCGCCGCATCCGGGCCTCGGATTCGGCGCGGGCGGCGAACGCGGCCTCGATCTGGGTGAGCATGCCGTTGAGGGCGATGGAGAGCCGGCCGACCTCGGTGCCCGGGGAGAGCTCCGGCATCCGGTGCGAGAGCCCGCCGGAGGCGATCCGCTCGGCGCCCTCCTCGATCCGCTCCAGCGGCCGCAGCCCGGCCCGGACGGCGAAGAAGCCGAGCCCGGCGATCAGCATCAGCACCGCGCCGCCGATCGCCAGGAAGGACGTGCGCAGCTTGGCGACGGTGGCGTCGATGTCCTCCCGGGACACGGCGACCATCAGATACGCGGGGGTGGGCGCGGGTGCGGCGAAGACGCTGGCGGGGGCCGGCTGGCGCTGGAGCGGCAGGACCACGGCCCGCCAGGTGCGGTGGCCGCGCTGGTCGGGCAGGTCGAAGGGGGAGTCCGGGTCGGTGTCGGCGGGGTCGAGGCCTCCCAGTTGCGGCGCCGGGTCGGTGTCGGAGACGGGCTGGCGGACGACCTGCTGCACCTTGCCGTCCACCGAGAGGTACTGGACGAGGTACTGGCTGGGCAGCGCGGCCAGGTACTGGGTGGTCCGCTTGCCGCCGACCGCCGACTGCTTGGCGTCGGGCCAGGTGAGCCGGCTGGGCGAGCGGTGCGAGAGCGGTTCACCGAAGCGCTGCAGCTGCTCGTCCAGCCGTTCCACCAGCTGCACCCGGACGGTGCCGAGCACGACGGTGTCGCTGACCGCGAGCCCGGTGGTGACCAGGGCGAGCGCGAGCACGAGCAGCCGGGCGCGCAGCGAGAGCCGGGTGAGCACGGGCGGCGGTCAGTTCTGCGGGGGCCGGCGCAGCGCGTAGCCGATGCCGCGCACGGTGTGGATCAGCTTGGGGCCGTGCGCCGGGCCGGAGTCGAGCTTGCGGCGCAGGTAGGAGATGTACGACTCGACGATGGAGAGGTCGCCGCCGAAGTCGTAGGCCCAGACGTGGTCGAGGATCTGCGCCTTGGAGACCACCCGGCCGACGTTGGCCATCAGGTAGTGCAGCAGCTTGAACTCGGTCGGCGAGAGCGAGACCGGGGAGCCGCCGCGGGTGACCTCGTGGGCGACCGGGTCGAGGGTGAGGTCGGCGACGATCAGCCGGCCGTCCTCGGCGGGGCCGCCGGCCCGGCGCAGGATCGCCCGGATCCGGGCGATCAGCTCCTCCAGGCTGAACGGCTTGGTGACGTAGTCGTCCGCGCCGACGGCGAGACCCTGGACCTTGTCGCCGACGCCGTCCTTGGCGGTGAGGAAGAGCACCGGCAGGTGGTCGCCGGGGTGGCCGTGGCCGGGGCCGGCGAGCTGGCCCCGGCTGGTCTGCTCGCGCAGCCGCTCGACCACCGTGAAGCCGTCGAGGTCGGGGAGCATCACGTCGAGGACGACGAGGTCGGGGCGTTCGGCGGCGATCAGGGCGAGCGCCTCGGTGCCGCTGGCGGCGGAGGCGACCCGGAAGCCGGAGAAGCGCAGGGAGGCGGAGAGCAGCTCGCGGATGTTGGGTTCGTCGTCGACGACGAGGAGGAACGCCTCGCCAGGGCCGCCGGCCACCGCCGAGCTGCCTGGTGTGGACACAGTGCCTTGCACGGGGGTTCCGCCTCCCGGTCGGACGATGGCGTTCAGCTTGAGGCTAGCCCGGGGAGGCTATGCGCCATCGATGAATGTTGGATTAACACCTTATCGGGCGGATTTGGGCCGCCAAGCCCGCCGGGTGCGGCTGGATGGTGTGCGCACGGGCCCTGACGTGCGAAGGCGCGGTCCGGTCGCCGGAGGAATTTCGACCGGACCGCGCGGACGTCCGCAGGCTGCGGGGTCAGCCTTCGGACCCCTCCTCCCTACCCGTTGGTGGCGGGCGAGGAGGGAGCAGTGCGGTTGCCACCGCCGAAGCCGCCGAAGCCACCGAAGCCGCCCGCCCCGGCGCCGGCCGCGCCCTCGACGAGCTGGGTGGCGTGGTAGCCGCCGTCGGCGTCCGGGGTGCCGACCACCGTCACGCTCTGGCCGGGCTGCAGGTCGGCGACCTTGCCCTCCTTGTTGAGCTGCACCTTGGTGGTGTCGCCGGTGGTCACCTTGACGGTGTTGCCGTTGGCGTCGGTGAGGTAGACGGTGGATCCGTCCACCGCCTTGACCGTGCCGCGGGTGAAGCCGCCCTGACCGCCGCCCTGACCGCCCTGGCCCTGGCCGTTCTGCCCGGCCTGGCCCTGGCCGTTCTGGCCGCCGCGGCGCGAACCGTTCTGCCCGTAGCCCCCGGACGCCGCCGCCCGGGGCTGCTGCCCGCCCGCCGCGACCGTCTTCCCGCCGGACGAACCGTGGTTCTGCTGGTACCAGACGCCGCCCGCGAACGCGGCCGTGGCGATCACCCCGCCCGCCAGCGCCAGCGTCACCCAGGGCAGCCGGCGGCGCGGGGGCGCGGCCAGCTCGGCGGTGATGTCACGGGCGTCCGGCGGGGTGGAGAGCAGGACGACCTGCTCGGCCGGGGTGGCCGGGGTGGCGGAATTGACCGGGGTGATCTCGTTGCTCATGGGTGTCACGTCCTACTCGTCCTACTCGTGCCGGAGGGCGTCGATGGGGCGCAGGGAGGCGGCCCGGTTGGCGGGGTAGCTGCCGAAGAACAGCCCGATGGCGACGGCGATGCCGAAGGCGCCGAGGACCGACTCGGGGATCACCACCGGCTTGATGCCGACGATGCTGAAGCGCGAGCCCACGATGCCGACCGCCACCCCGAGCCCCGCGCCGAGCACCGACAGCAGGGTCGACTCGGTCAGGAACTGCCCCAGGATCACCCCGCGCGGAGCGCCGAGCGCCTTGCGGATGCCGATCTCCCTGGTCCGCTCGGTGACGGTGACCAGCATGATGTTGGTGATGCCGATCCCGCCGACCAGCAGCGAGATCGCCGCGACCGCGCCGAGCAGCACGGTGAAGGTCCTGGTGGTGCTCTCCCGGGCGGTGAGCAGCGAGGCCTGGTTGCTGATCCGGAAGTCCGCCTTGGCGGGGTCGGCGATCGCGTGGGTGCCGAGCAGCACCCGGGTGATCTCCGCCTGGGCCTCGGCGGTGGTCTCCGCCGAGGTGGCCTGCACCAGGATCTGGTTGACCGAGCCGAAGCCGGTGAACGCGTTCTGCACGGTCGGCAGCGGCGCGATCACCACGTCGTCCGGGTCGGTGAAGCCGGTGCCGCCCTTGGCCTGGAGCACGCCGACCACGGTGAGCGGTGTGCCGCCCACGGTGATCTGCCTGCCCACCGGGTCCGCGGTGTCGAACAGTTGCTTGGCGGTGGTGGCGCCGAGCACCGCGACCTTGCGCGAGTTGAGCACGTCGTCGTTCGAGAAGTAGTCGCCGTGCCCGATCTTCTGGTTGGCGGTCTCGAAGTACGCGGGGTAGGTGCCGACGATCGAGCCGGGGCTGTACGAGATGTCCCCGTACAGCGCGGTACCGCTGGTGGTCACCACCGGCGCGACGGACTTGATCGCGGCGGCGTCCGCGCCGCTCGCCAGCGCCTGGGCGTCGGCGACCGTGAGCTTCTTCGCGGCGGTCGCGCCGCGCGAGCCACCGAAGGACGAACCGGAGCTGACCGTCAGGGAGTTGGTGCCGAGCGAGGTGATCGACTCCTTCACCGCCACCGACGAGCCGTTGCCGACCGCGAGCAGCAGGATCACCGAGGCGACGCCGATCAGCACGCCGAGCATGGTCAGGGCGGAACGCACCTTGTTGGCGGCCAGACCGCCGACCGCGAAGCGGATCATCTGCCAGAGGATCACGCGAGCACCCCCTGGCGGCCGGCGGCGCCGCGCAGCGCGGGCGGCGGCCCGGCCACCGGGGCCTGCCGGACGTCGCTGACGATCGTGCCGTCCACCAGCCGGAGCACCCGCTTGGCGTGGCGCGCGACCTCGTCCTCGTGGGTGATCAGCACCACCGTACGGCCGGTGGCGTTGAGGCCGTCGATGATGCCCAGCACCTCCTCGGTGGAGCGGCTGTCCAGGTTGCCGGTGGGCTCGTCCGCGAGCAGCATCGCGGGCGCGGTGACCAGGGCGCGGGCCACCGCGACCCGCTGCTGCTGGCCGCCGGAGAGCTCGTTGGGCCGGTGGCCGGACCGCTCGGCCAGGCCGACCAGGGAGAGCGCGGCCAGCGCCCGGCGACGACGCTCCGCGGCCCGTACGCCCGCGTAGGCGAGCGGCAGTTCGACCTGGGCGAGGGCGGTGGTGCGGGGCACCAGGTTGAAGGACTGGAAGATGAAGCCGATCTTGCGGTTGCGGACCAGCGAGAGCTGCCCCTCGTCCAGGTGGCCGACGTCGATGCCGTCCAGCAGATAGCGGCCGGCGGTGGGGACGTCCAGGCAGCCGAGGATGTTCATCAGGGTGGACTTGCCCGAGCCCGAACTGCCCATCACCGCGACGAAGTCGCCCTGGTCGATGGAGAGGCTGACGCCCAGCGGTTCACCGGTGACCGGGTCGGCCGGGCCGCGCAGCGCGTGCACGGTGGCGTCGCCGTGGCCGTACGCCTTGGTGACCCGGCGGATCTGGATCACGGGGGGCGGCGCGGAGGATTCCTGACGCTCCATCAGCGACTACCGCCCCGGCCCGCGCCGCCGCCACTGCCGCCCGCGCCGCCGACCCCGGCCACGCCCGCCGCACCGCCGGTCCCGCCCGCCCCGCCGCGGCCGCCCTGGCCGCCGTTCAGACCCGGGAAGGAGCCGTTCGGGAAGCCGTTGCCCCCGCTGGTGGAGGCGAGTTCGACCTTGTCGCCCTCCTTGAGCCCGGAGACCACCTGCACCGTGGTGTCGCCCTCGACGCCCACCTCGACACTGACCCGCTCGGTGGAGCCGTCCGGGTGGACGACGGTGGCCGTCCGGCTGGTGCCGGTACCGGCCAGCGCGGCGGTCGGCAGCGAGAGCGCGCTGTCCGCCTCACCGGTGATCACCGAGACGGTCGCACTGAGACCGGTGCGCAGCTTGCTGGTGTCCCCGCCGATCTGCAGCGTCGCCGCGTACTGGACGGCCGTCGAACCGCCGGTGCCGCCACCGCCGCTGGGCAGCGAACTGACCGACAGCACCGTTGCGTTGAGCTTGGTGTCGGACTGCGCGTTCAGGGTGACGGTGGCCGCCTCGCCCTTCTTCAGTTTGAGCGAGTCCAGCTCGGAGAAGTTGGCGGTGACCTGCATCCCGGTCGGGTTGGTCAGCACGATGAATCCGCTCGGGGTGCCCGAACCCGTGCTTGTGCTGCCGGACTTCGCCGTCGTGGAGCCGCTGCCGGTACCGCCGGAGGTGCCGCCCGGGGCACCGCCGCCGACGGTGTCGCCGACCTTGCCGGAGACGGAGGCGACCGTGCCGTCCACCGAGGCGGTGAGCGTCGTCCCGGCCAGCGCCGCCTGGGCGTTGGCGAGGTTGGTCTGCGCGGTGGCGACCTGCTGCTGGGCCTGGGCCACGGCGGCGTCGTCGACCTTGGTGGTGGTGATCGTGGTGGTCTGCGGGGCGGGCGTACTGCTCCCGCCCGCCCCGCGTTCCCCACCGCCGCCGGAGCCGCCCGTGCCGCCGGATCCTCCGGTGCCACCGGAACCGCCCGAGCCGGACGAGTTGGCGGTGCCGGGGATCTGCTGGGTGGTCGTGGTGGTGACGCCGGCCTGCGCCTTGGTGAGGTTGGCGCTGGCCGTGGTGAGCGCCGCCTGTGCCGCGTCCACCTGCTGCTGGGCCGCCGTGGTGTCGACGGTGGCGAGCACCTGCCCCTTGGTCACGGTGTCCCCCACCGCCACCTTGACGGCGGTGAGCCGCCCGCCGGTGGTGAAGTCCTGGGCCGCGTCGGTGGGCGAGGCCAGGGTGCCGGTTCCGGACACGGTGGCCAGGACCGTGCCCTTGGCCACGGTCGCCGTCCGGACCTGGGCCTTGCCGGCCGCCACGCCGGTACCGCTGTCCAGGGTGGTGTACACCAGGGCGGCGCCGCCCAGCAGGGCCACGCCGAGCGCGGAATTGACGAGGACGGCACCACGCCGTCGCGGGAGCACCTTCATGCCGCACAGCTTCGCGGCGCGCTCTTGCGGCACCCTGGACGCCGCCTGGGAGAAGGCTGACCGGCCGAATCCGGGCATTCCGGCACGGGTCGCCCGGCCCGAGCCCTCGGCTTGGCCGTCGCCCGGTCATTCGTTGGCCGAACCCCCAGCAGCCTCCCAGCCACCCCCAGCCATCCGGGAGCCCGGTGCCACCCGGGCGGAGGCCCCCCCGCCGTACGGAGGTCCGGGGCCCGCGTAATTCACGGCGCGGTACGGCAGCGCCGGCCTATCCTGCCTGCCGTGACCGACTGGACCATGATCGAATCCGACGACTGTGCCGTACCCGCCGACCGCCCCCTGGAAGAACTGGTGCGAGAACTCTCCGCCGCCCTGGGGGATCCCGATCCGGCGATCCGGGACGGAGCGCCCTACTCCGTCCTCGCGACCTGGATAGCCCGCGGGGTGATCGACGCCCCCCGGCGGCTGGCGCTGGGCGACGAGATGGCCGCCCGCCTCCAGGACCGGGAGATCCAGGCCCGCACGTTCGCCCCCCTCGTGCTCGACATGCTCGTGGAGAAGGGGGACTTCAGGGCCGGCTGGGTGGACGCGTTCGAGCGGTGGTACCCGGCGGAGACGGATCTGCGCGGCTACGACGAGAAGCTCGGCTGGCTTCATGCCGTCGCGCACGGCGCGGACCTGCTGGACCGGTTCGGGCGCCACCCCGAGGTGGATCCGGTGCGGATGCTGCACCTCGCCGCCACGCGGCTGACGACGCCCACCGACCACGTACTCGACCAGCTGGAGGACGACCGGCTGGCGAGGGCGGTCGCCCGTGTTCTCACCCGGCCCGACCTGAGCGAGCGCGACGCGACCACATGGCTGGACCCGATCGGGGCCTGCTTCGGAGCCGACCGCCTCAGTACCCCGGTTCCCGCCCACCTCACCAACTGCCTGCGCACGCTGCGCCTGCTCTATGTCCTCGCGGACCGGGGCGTGCGAGCGCCGGGCACCGAGTCGGCACCGGAAGCGCTCCGCCACCGTGCGGCGGTCAAGGAACGCATCGCCGCCGTCCTCGATCTGATCGTCAAACGATAGGCGCGGAGCTCGGGCGGGTCCGGCCGCGGGCCGCGGCCGGCAACGAAAACGGAGTGGGGGGGGGGGCCCGCCGCCCCCCCCCCCCCCCCCCCGGCGGGCCCCCCCGCCCCCCCCGGGAGGCCGCGGCCCCCCAGAGGGAGATCGAGTTGCCCACGACCGCGCCGATCGAGATACCGACGCCCTC
>NZ_JBIVRD010000011.1:184915-217395 GCF_044755565.1 Kitasatospora sp. NPDC092286
CACCTGGGGGGGGGGGGGGGGGGGGGGGGGGGGCGGGGGGCGCGCCCCCCAACCCCCCCGGGGGGGGGGGGGCCCCCCCCCCCCCCCCCCCACTCCGCTGCCGGACAGGCCCTACAGCTCCTTGCGGAAGGCCTCGGCCACCGAGAGGAAGATCGAGTTGCCCTCGACCTCGCCGATCGAGATCCGGACGCCCTCCGGGAACGGGCGGACGATCACGCCGGCCTCGGCGCAGGCCGCGGCGAACTCCGGGGAGCGGTCACCGAGCGCCAGCCAGACGAAGTTGGCCTGCGTGTCGGGGATCTCCCAGCCCTGGGCGCGCAGCCCGGCGACGACCCGGGTGCGCTCCTCGACCAGCGCGTCCACCCGGACCATCAGCGCATCCTCGGCGCGCAGCGAGGCGACGGCCGCGTCCTGGGAGAGCTGGGTGACGCCGAACGGGACGGCGGTCTTGCGCAGCGCGTTCGCCACCGGCTCGTGCGCGATCGCGAAGCCGACCCGCATGCCCGCCAGGCCGTACGCCTTGGAGAAGGTGCGCAGCACACAGACGTTGGGCCGGTCGCGGTAGAGGTCGATGCCGTTGGGCACCTCGGGGTCGCGGATGAACTCGATGTACGCCTCGTCGATCACCACGAGGATGTCGGCGGGCACCGCGTCCAGGAAGCGCTCCAGCTCGGCGCGGTGGATCACGTTGCCGGTGGGGTTGTTGGGGTTGCAGACGAAGATCAGCCGGGTCTGCCCGGTGACCGCGGCGAGCATCGCGTCCAGGTCGTGGTCCCCGGCGGCGGTGAGCGGCACCGGGACGGGGGTCGCACCGGCGACCTGGGTGATGATCGGGTAGGCCTCGAACGAGCGCCAGGCGAACATCACCTCGTCGCCGGGGCCGGCGGTGGCGAGGATCAGCGACTGGGCGACGCCGACGGAGCCGGTGCCGGTGGCGATGTGCTCGGCCGGGACGTCGAAGTGCCGGGCCAGCTCGGCGGTGAGCTCGGTGACCGCCATGTCCGGGTACCGGTTGAGCGAGCCCGCCGCCGCGACCGCCGCTTCGAGCACACCGGGCAGCGGCTCGTACGGGTTCTCGTTGGAGGACAGCTTGTAGGCGTCGGCGCCGGCCGGCTTGCCGGGCTTGTAGGTGGGGATGCCGTCCAGGGTCGGCCTCAGCCGGGGCCCCTGTGCTGCCGTACCGCTCACGGTCCTTCTCCTTCTCTCTCCGCTGCGTTCGCGCCCGCCACGAACGGGATCGCCGCCGTACCCGGGATCTCGGAACGCACCCGGACCACCCCGGTCGGGTGCCCCGAACGATACCGACCGCGCTCACCCGTAGGAGTGAGATGCCCGGTCGGGTTACCGGTGCAGATCAGCCATTCTGCCGGGTTCCTTTGGCACATGTCAGAGGTAAGACGGCCGGTTTCGGGCAGGTATCGAAGGGGCGTGGGCGGGCTCACTCTTGGAGAAACGTATCTCCGAAGGCTTCCGATGCGCCGGTCACAGACCCTTGTCAGGAGCCATACGATCGGTCCGCCATGACAGCAGCAGCCAACCAGAGCGGTCGGCGACCCACCACCTCACGACGTCTGGAGCGGGCCGGCATCCGGGATGTGGCAGCAGCCGCCGGAGTGTCGATCACCACCGTCTCCGACGCGCTGAACGGTAAGGGCCGCCTGCCCGACGAGACCAGAAGCCGGGTGCGCGAGGTGGCCGAGCGCCTCGGCTACCGCCCCTCGGCAGCCGCCCGCACCCTGCGCACCGGACGATCCGGCCTGATCGGACTGACCGTCACGACCTACGGTGAAGAGCCTTTCACCTTCACCGAGTTCGCCTACTTCGCCGAGATGGCCCGCGCCGCCACCAGCGCCGCCCTCGGCCGCGGCTACGCGCTCGTGGTCCTGCCCGCCTCCTCCCGGCACGACGTCTGGGGCAACATCGCCCTCGACGGCACCGTGGTGATCGACCCGCCCGACCAGGACCCGCTGGTCAGCGAGCTGTACCGGTCCGGCGTCCCGGTGGTCAGCGACGGCAAGCCCGGCAACTGCCCGGTCACCGCCTGGGTCGACAACGACCACGAGGCCGCCGTGCTCGGCATCCTCGACCACCTCTCCGAGGCCGGCGCCCGCCGGATCGGCCTGCTCACCGGCACCAGCACCGACACCTACACCCGGCTCTCCACCGAGGCCTACCTCGGCTGGTGCGCCAAGGTCGGCCAGGAGCCGGTGTACGAGACCTACCCCGCGCACGACCCGGCCTCCGGCGCCGTCGCCGCCGACCGGCTGCTCGCCCGCCCGGACCGGCCGGACGCCGTCTACGGGCTCTTCGACCCCAACGGCACCGATCTGCTCGCCGCCGCCCGCCGGTACGGCCTGCGGGTACCGGACGACCTGCTGCTGGTCTGCTGCAGCGAGAGCGACGTCTACGCGACCACCGAACCGCCGATCACCACGCTCTCGCTCAAGCCCCGGCGGATCGGCACCACCGTCGTCAACCTGCTCATCGACGCCATCGAGGGCGTGGACTCCGGCACCGGCGTGGACATCGCGCGGCTCTTCCCGCCCCGTTTCCGCACCGCCGGCACCGGCCCGCCGCCCGGCACGCTGATGCCCACCGAGCTCATCGTGCGCGCCTCCTCCCAGCGGCGGAGCCCGCGCACCACCGTCAGCCCTCCCCGCTCCCCGGGCGAGATCTAGACCATACCTAGCCGGGACAAAACGGACCTGACGGACCGCCCGGCTGACGCTCCGGAGGATTGGATACCCACCAGGTGACGACGCCGGGAGAGTGGTCTTCCTATGATGGGCGAATGACACCCGAGGACCGCTTCCCCGGGCCTGAACACCCGGACTCAGGCCCCCGCCACCAGCCGGACCTCGACGTGCTGCCCTACGGCACCTACTACGAACCGGAGCCCGCCGGGGGCTATCCCGAGGCTTCGTACGAGGCGGAGACCTACAGCGGCTACGGCGGCGCCCGGTACCTCGAACAGCACTGGCCGGCCCCCGGGCAGGACCAGGAACACGACGCCCCGCACACCACCGGCCACCACCCCGGCTACGAGCAGCCCCTCCCCGACCACTCCTCGCCCGCCGCCGCGCACCAGAGCGACGACCCGCCGACCATCGAGCTCGGCCCCCCGTTCACCGAGCCGGGCCTGCCGTACCACCCCTACCCCGCGCCCGGCCCCGGCGAGCCCCCCGGCCCGCTCTACGTCGTCGGCGACGTGCACGGCTACCTCGACGAACTCCGCTCCGAACTGCGCCACCAGGGCCTGATCGACGCCGACGGCCACTGGTCCGCCGGGCGCTCCCGGATCTGGTTCCTCGGCGACTTCACCGACCGCGGCCCCGACGGCATCGGCGTCATCGACCTGGTCATGCAGCTCGCCGCCGAGGCCGCCGCCGCCGGCGGCTACTGCCGCGCCCTGATGGGCAATCACGAACTGCTCTTCCTCGGCGCCGCCCGGTACGGCGACGAGCCCGTCCAGTCCACCGCCGGCACCGCCTCCTTCCTCGCCGCCTGGCGGCTCAACGGCGGCCAGCAGCACGACCTGGACCGCCTGGAGGGGCACCACATCAGCTGGCTCTCCCGGCTGCCGGCCATCGCGCTGGAGGACGGCCACCTGCTGCTGCACTCCGACACCACCGCCTACCTGGAGTACGGCGACTCCATCGCCGCGGTCAACGACGCCGTCCACGACCTGCTCGCCGACGAGGGCGTGGACGAGTGGTGGGACTGCTTCCGCCGCTTCACCAAGCGCTTCGCCTTCCGCGGCGACGCCGGCCCGATGGCCGTCCACGAGCTGCTCGACACCTACGGCGGCGCGCGCGTGGTGCACGGCCACAGCCCGATCCCGTACCTCACCGGCGCGGTGCACGCCGACGACGGCGCCCCGCCGCACATCCCCGGCCCGTACATCTACGCCGACGACCTCGCGGTCGCCATGGACGGCGGGGTCACCATGGAGGGGCGGCTGCTGGTCGCCCGGCTCCCGATCTGAACCGGTCGGCCGCGCCGAACCGACCGACGCATCGCCCGCCCCTCCGCCAGTCCGTCCGTCCGTCCGTCCGTCAACCGGACAGGCGTTCGCCACCGCCCCTGACCTGCGCCGTTCCCCGGCCGGGGGCAAAGTTCCGGAAACCGACTGTCAACGCGGCCGCACCCGCCCCTACCATCGAGGCACACCACACCCGGCCGCTCGTGTGGCGGCCCGTCTCCGTGCCCGCCCGGCGGAGCGGACGGGGTTCGCATGAACGGGGTCCGTATGAACAACGCCCCGCATCTGCTCGCCGAGGACCGCCCGGACTTCGAGCGCCTCCTCGACGAAGCACTGCGCGACGGCACCATCCTCACCGCCCTGCGCGGGCCCGGCGCCCTCACCGCCGAGCAGCTGCGCACCAAGGCCCTACGCGAGGCCGACGACATCGCGGCCGCGGCCGCCACCGAGTACGCGCACTACACCCGGCTGCGGCAGAGCCTGCGCGACACACCCCCGCCCGGCCAGGGCGGCACGGCCGGCGCGCCGGGGCTGTTCAGCCAGCTGCGCTCGGCGAACGGCGGCGCCGGACTGTTCCCGGTCCTGACCGTGCTCACCCCGATCCTCGCCTGGGCCGCCGCCCTGGTCCTGCTCCTCATCGGGTACACGCTGCGCGCCGCCAACCCCGGTCTGGCGCTGGCCGGTTCGGTCCTGACGGCCGGCTGGCTGGCACTGGCGGCCGGCCTGGTCGCGATGGCGGCCGGGATCGTCGGACTGGTCCTCACCGCGCTGCGGGACGGCTCCACGGCCCCCGCCGGCGCCGCCCCCGGGCTCGCGACCGAGGTCGCCGACGCCCGGCGCGCCTGGCAGCGCGCGCTGCGCGACCGCGCCCTGGTGGCGTACCTGCACGCCTGTCTGCACGCCGACCCGGCAGCACCGCCCGGCACCCCGGCGCCCGCCGACGGGCCGGTTCCGGCGGACCCGGCCCGGCCCGAATCCGCCCGGCCCGATTTCAGCAGCCCGGACTTCAGCAGCCCCGGCTACTCCAGCGGCCACTACTCCGGCCCCGGCTTCACCAGCCCCGGCGCCGACGGCCTCACCGACCCCGAAGGCCGCGAGCCGCGTACCGCCGCCTTCACCACCCCCGACTTCACCGGCCCCGGCTACACCCCGCCGGCCTTCACCGGCCCCGACGACGTCTGAGCGGCCAACACCCGCCCAGCTACGTGCTACTGACCCGTGTTCAGCCACCGAACCGGCCGGCCGAGCAGCTCGGCCGCCGGGGAGTGGTTCCCCGGCGCCGACGCCCCCGCCATGGCGGCGGCGGCCGTACCCGGCTCGGTACCGGGTGGCACCACGAGGAGGAGGAAGTGGTCCTCGAAGCCCCGGGTGAGGCTGATGGTCTCGGCGCTGGCGGGGAACCAGCCGATCCGGACCGATTGACCGTCCACGGTGACCGACCGGGGGATGTGGTACCAGGCCGAGGTGGACAGGCCGACCCGGAGGATGGGGCCCAGATGGACACTGAGCGCGGTGATCAGGTCCGGCAGCTCGGCCCGGGCGTCCTTCGTGCGGGGCCACCACGCGCCGTCGAACATCCCGCTGCGGGACATCGTCGGCTCCAGCACCAGCCGCGGCAGCAGGGGAACACCGGGGACGGACCACGGCCCCGGGGCGGAAGGAGTGGGAAGCGGAATCGGCATCATCAGGAGCCGCCCGTCCGGTCCGGAAAGAGGACCGATCATGACCCAGGGCGACACCAATGTGGGTACCGGTGTGCGACATGTCCTCGGTTGCCTCCCACGGTACTCCGCGCCGTCCCGCCCCCGGGCCGACCTGGCCCGGAGTAGCCTGGACATGTCCAGGGCACCCCGCATCCCGGTCACCTTCTCCGGCCTCGTCCTGGACGAAGGACCCTTCCGGGCGGCCGCCCTCGCCGCACCGGAGTCAGGCACCGGTGACACCGTGACCATCCACTCCACGAAGCCGACAGGCCTTCGCCACGACCTCACAGTCGCCGACGCGATGGAACCGTTCGAGTACCAGATCCCCGACGACAGCACCGTCGACCAGGCCGACGACATCCTCCGCAGCGCGGGCGTCCCCTACCTCCTCGTCCGTGACCACAACGGCCGCTGCGAAGGCCTGGTCACCCGGACGGGACTCCACCCGTTCCTCGCCCCGCCCTGGTACACCGAACTCACCCCGGTCAGCAGCACCAGGCACCAGCGCGGCCCGTTCGCCTGGCCGACCATGACCCTCTCCACGGCCGCTGTCGCGATGCGGATCAAGCACCTGACCGTCTGGCCGGTCATCGACGACGACGGCTACCTCCTCGGCATCCTCACCGCCGACCGGGTCGCCGGCCTGATCGACTCCGCCTCCGGCTGACCGGCGCGGAACCGCTGGGAGATCTTCATCAAGCAGAACATGAAAGCAAGCACCATCGGCATCTCCGTCACGCCCGGCCAGGGGCAGATCAACTCGATGCTCGGGAAGTACGTGCGGTAGCGCGTGGCATCACGGGTCAACAACCGGTAGCCGCGCACTGCCGCATGCGCACCGATGTGAAAGTCCGGCAACGGTGCGGGCTTCTGCCCGCCGCGCTTGCGGTACAGCAGAAATGCCTTGCCGGCCAGAAACCCCGCCTCGTAAGGGGCTCCCGCGCGAAGCCCTCGGCAGGAAGAACGGCGTCAAGGTCCTCGATCGCGGCGTACGCCACCGGGACCTCCGCGTAGACGATCGGATTGATCACCACTTCACCCTCGTTCTGGGCCTTGGACAGCGCAGCCTCCGCCCAGTCCGGGCGCCGGCGGTACTCGAACCATCACTGCCGACGGTCGGCCCGACGTCTCGTTATATGGCAGTGACTGGTTTTGTGCTGGTGTGCAAACGATCCACCTGAGAAGATCTTCACATCGCAGCTGTCGGGCCCGCGACGAAGAGGCGGACCGGCCTCAGCGAACGTCTGCATTTGGTTCCTCTGGGGGGGAAATTACCCATGTTCACGCACTCGTCCACCCGCCGTTCCCGCCTGCTCGCCGCCGCCACGCTGGTGGTCGCCACCGGCACCGCCGCGCTCGCCCCGGCGACCGCCTTCGCCGACATCCCCGCACCGAGCGACGCCAAGCCCCTGGTAGCCACCCTGGAGCCGGTTGCGGGGCAGGCCCCGCTGACCCGCGGTGGCAACGGCGCGGCCCTGACGATGACCGTCACCAACACCTCCGACCAGGAGCAGCCGTTCCACCCGGCGGTGACCGTCACGCCGGTGGGCTCCGCCCCGAGGGGATGGACCTGGATCGACTTCAGCGCCAAGGCGATCTCCGCACCGGCCACCTACAGCCTGATGAGTTGGGGCGACAACAGCGATTTCTCCGGCTACGTCGTGCCCGAGAACTCCATGTACTTCGTGCCTTTCAAGGTGCCGGCCCACACGACCTACAGCTGGGCGGTCTCCTTCAAGCTGAAGGCCGCCCTCCCGGCGGACGACACCGCCGTGCAGGTCGGGCTGGTGAACGACCTGAACGACAGCACCGACAGCGACCCGGTGACCCTGCCGGTCGCCTCCCCCACCGGCGCCCTCGTCCAGACCTTCACGAAGAACATGGGCACCGTCTCGTACAAGGAGCCGTTCGAGACCGATCTCGGCCTGACCAACAACGGCGCGGGCATCGACTCGACGATCAACCCGACGCTCCGCTTCAGCGACGGTTCCCGCCCGATCCCGGCCACCCTCAAGCTGGACGTGCTGCAGGACGACCAGTGGATCACGGTCCCCGGCTCGGACAACGTCTGGAAGCTGCCGCCGGTGGCCGGCGGTCTCGGCAAGGGTGCGAGCCACCACTACAACGTGCGGCTGTCGCTCACCGAATACACCGGGCAGTGGTCCTACCTCTCCGGCTCGCTCAGCCTCGCTCCGGACACCGACCAGGGCCCGGTCGACATCGGCGTGAAGGCGTCGTTGACCGTGATCGGCACCCCCGTCCCGTCCACCTTCACCGCCCAGAACTGACCGACACCGGTGCCCCGGGCAACCTTCGCGGCCCGGGGCACCGGCCGTTCCCGGAACGTTCGGCAGAGGGCGGGCTCGACACCGTCGTGGCTGCGAGCGAAGCCGGGGATGCGAACCGCCTCAACGTGCGGCACCTGCCCATAACGATCATTTACAGCGCCGGGCGGGCAGCCTGAGCGCAGTGCCGGGAAGCCCCTCCGCTTCCCGGCACTGCTGTCGGTCGGCATGGGCCGCGAGCCCGGCTTCGCTCCCGGCACTGCTGTCGGTCGGCATGGGCCGCGAGCCCGGCTTCGCTCCCGGCCCATGCCGACGGTGGAGCCCGATCAGTCCGCGAGCGGGAGGTAGACCCGGTTGCCCTGGGCGGCGAACTCCTCGGACTTGGCCTTCATGCCCGCCAGGGCCTCGGCGTCGAACTCGGTCTCCACGGCACTGGAGCCCTCGCCGTGCTCGGCCCGGATCTTTTGACTGATCTTCATCGAGGACAACTTCAGCCCGAAGCCAGCACATTGGAGTGCTGTCAACTACAGCAGGGGCAGCGGATCTTCGAGAGCGGGAGATCTGCCCTCCTCCAGCCGGTAGAGGTAGATTCGCAGGTCCGTCGCAAGGCCGCCGGCCATGTAGGTCTCGTAGTCCCGGACAGCAGCCTCCACTCCCTGCTCGGCCCAGTCGATGCTGGCCCAGTCGTGGCCGGAGAGGTACTGCGTGATCCGACCGCGGTCACGCCACCACTCACGGACCGCCTCCGGCGTCCAGTGCGCGTCACCGTCGCAGCCGTAGCCGAGGAACGGGTCACAGTCGGCCGCCTCGACCAGCCGGGCGACCTCCGCCGGAGTCCGAGGCTGGCGGTAGACGTACTCGGTCAGGTACTCACCGCCGTAGAGGACGTGTTGGGGCGCGGAGATCCGGCCCGTCCGGCAGGTGTCGGTCTCGCCTCCGTAGAAGGGCCCGGGGACGTTGAGCCAGAGACAGTCCTCCCACTTGCCCCGGAACGCCTCTCGGTCCTCGCCAAGTGCTGCCTCAGGATCGAAGTAGAGCGTCATGGGCCGAGCATAGGTCGACGTGTTCCGCCGGCTACCAGGTCCTCCCGAGCCGAGCGCCGTCCCGCGTCGATCGGGACGGCGCTCGTGCGTGGTGTGTCAGTCCGCCAGGGGCAGGTAGACCTTGTTGCCCTGGGCCTTGAACTCCTCGGACATGGCCTTCATGCCCTCGACGGCCTCCTCGTCGTACTCCGGGGAGGGAGCGCCGTTGCCGAACTTCTCATTGATGGATTTGCTGATCTTCATCGAGCAGAACTTCGGGCCGCACATGGAACAGAAGTGGGCCGTCTTGGCGGGCTCCGCGGGGAGGGTCTCGTCGTGGAAGGCGCGGGCCGTCTCCGGGTCGAGGGCCAGGTTGAACTGGTCCTCCCAGCGGAACTCGAAGCGGGCGTCGGAGAGGGCGTCGTCCCAGGCCTGGGCGCCGGGGTGGCCCTTGGCGAGGTCGGCGGCGTGGGCGGCGATCTTGTAGGTGATGACGCCGGTCTTCACGTCGTCCCGGTTGGGCAGGCCCAGGTGCTCCTTGGGGGTGACGTAGCAGAGCATCGCGGTGCCCCACCAGGCGATCATCGCGGCGCCGATGCCCGAGGTGATGTGGTCGTAGCCGGGGGCGACATCGGTGGTCAGCGGGCCGAGGGTGTAGAACGGCGCCTCGTCGCAGATCTCCCGCTGGAGATCCATGTTCTCCTTGATCTTGTTCATCGGGACGTGGCCCGGGCCCTCGATCATCACCTGGACGTCCTTGGCCCGGGCGATCCGGCCGAGTTCGCCCAGCGTCCGGAGTTCGGCGAACTGCGCCTCGTCGTTGGCGTCGGCGATCGAACCGGGCCGCAGGCCGTCACCGAGCGAGAAGGTGACGTCGTAGCGGGCGAGGATGTCGCAGAGCTCCTCGAAGTTGGTGTGGAGGAAGTTCTCCCGGTGGTGCGCCAGACACCAGGCGGCCATGATCGAGCCGCCGCGCGAGACGATGCCGGTCTTGCGGCGGGCCGTCAGCGGGACGTACCGCAGCAGCACTCCGGCGTGGACGGTCATGTAGTCCACGCCCTGCTCGCACTGCTCGACGACGGTGTCGCGGTAGACGTCCCAGCTGAGGTCCTCGGCCTTGCCGTCGACCTTCTCCAGCGCCTGGTAGAGCGGCACGGTGCCGATCGGCACGGGGGAGTTTCGCAGGATCCACTCGCGGGTGGTGTGGATGTTGCGGCCGGTGGAGAGGTCCATCACGGTGTCCGCGCCCCAGCGGGTGGCCCAGGTCATCTTCTCCACCTCCTCCTCGATCGAGGAGGTGACGGCGGAGTTGCCGATATTGGCGTTGATCTTCACCAGGAAGTTGGTGCCGATGGCGGCCGGCTCGACCTCGGGGTGGTTCACGTTGACCGGGATGACGGCCCGGCCGCGCGCCACCTCGGAGCGGACGAACTCCGGCGCCAGGCCCTCGCGCAGGGCGACGAACTCCATCTCCGGGGTCACGATTCCGCGCTTGGCGTAGCCGAGCTGGGTGACTGCGACGTCGCCGCGGCCGCGCAGGGGGCGGCGCGGGCGGCCGGGGAAGACGGCGTCCAGGTTCTTCAGGTTTCCGCCGCGCGGCGAGGTGTGCTTGATCCCGTCGTCCTCGGGGCGGGCCTCGCGGCCGTCGTACTCCTCGACGTCGCCGCGCTGGCGGATCCACGCGTCGCGCAGCGCGGGCAGGCCGCGCCGTACGTCGGGCTCGTACGCCGGGTCGGTGTACGGCCCGGAGGTGTCGTAGAGCGGGACGCTCTTCTCGTTGGTGAGCACGACCTCGCGGTACGGAACGCGCAGGTCGGGGCGGGACCCGTCGCGGTAGGCCTTGCGCCAGGCCGGGGTCGGATAGCCGGTGCCCGCGCTGCTGACGGCGGCGTTCTGGGCAGACTGCGGCTGTGCATCAAAAGTGGTCATCAGACCTTCAACTCCCTACGCCGGCATTACCCGGTCAGGTTCCTGCGGTCGGCGCAGCGTTCGGCACGTCCAGCGACGTCCCGGTCAGCGCCCTCTCAGCCCGGTGCTCCGAGCTCCCGTGTCCGCAGGCGGTATTGCCCGCGCATGACGTCCAACACCGTAGCGAGCCGATCGCGGCTGGTCCAGAGGGGGTCGGTGCCCGGCGATTCGGCCGGCGGGCCCACCGGGGGAGCCCGGCCCGGCAGACTGGCAGTCACACGGGCAGGCGACGAGGGAGGCCGTAGTGGTCGGAAGCACAGGGCGGGTCACCGGTCCGGTCGGAGCCGGTCTGGTCGGCGAGGTGATGGTGCACGTCAGGGAGCGCCAGGGGACGGAGGCCTTCCTGGCCTACCTCGCCGTACCGGGCGACCGGCTGTCGGTCGGCACACCGGTGGTGGTGGTCGAGTACCACCCGCCCCGGACCGTCTATGTGGCACCGGTCTTCCCGTGACACGCTTGTGACAGCCCGTCACGTCACTTCCCTTTCCTTCGAGTTGCCCTGAGCGGACAATCCGAACCGGCGCATCTCATGCGCCGGAAGGGGGAGTTGAACCATGGTGCTCATCATCGCGGGGGCCGTCGTCGCCGCGCTGGTCTTCGGGATCACGCTCTTCAAACTCATGTGGCGGGTGGCGGAGCCCAACGAGGCTCTGATCATCTCCGGCTCCCGGCACCGGACCGAGGGGGTCGGCGACGGTCTGGGCTTCCGGATCGTCACCGGCCGCGGGACCTTCGTCACGCCGGGCCTCCAGGGTGTCCGCCGGCTCTCACTGGACCTCAACGAGGCCGAGCTGAACGTCGAATGCGTCACCTCACAGGGCATCCCGGTCCACGTCAAAGGCGTGGTGATCTTCAAGGTCGGCGACGACGAGGTCTCCATCGCCAATGCCGCCCGGCGCTTTCTCGACCAGCAGAAGCTGATCAGCCAGCGCGTCCACAACGTCTTCGCCGGCCACCTGCGCTCGATCGTCGGCGGGCTCACCGTCGAGGACATGATCAGGGACCGCGAGCGGCTCACCGGGGAGACCAGGGCCGCCTCCGGGCTGGAGATGGAGAAGCTCGGGCTGATCATCGACACCCTGCAGATCCAGGAGATCATCGACCCCACCGGCTACATCAAGAACCTCGCCATCCCGCACGCCGCCGCCGTCCAGCGGGACGCCCGGATCGCCCAGGCCGAGGCCGACCGGATGGCCACCGAGGCGGAGCAGGAGGCCGCCGCGCGCAAGGCCGAGGCCACCCGCAACAGCCAGATCCAGCAGTCCGCCTACCAGGCCGAACGGGACACCGCCAACGCCCGCGCCGAGCAGGCCGGACCGCTCGCCCAGGCCGCCGCCCGGCAGGAGGTGGTCGTCCAGGAGACCAAGGTCGCCGAGCTGGAGGCCCGCCGCAAGGAGCAGCAGCTGCAGATCGACGTCCGCAAGCCGGCCGACGCCAAGGCGTACGAGACCCGCACCAGGGCCGAGGCCGACCGCGACGCCCGGATCTCCGCCGCCCAGGCGCAGGCCCAGGAGACCGAGCTGAAGGCGGCGGCCGAGGCCGGCCAGGTCAAGATCGCCGCCGCGGCCGCCGCGGAGGCCACCAAGCTGCGCGGGCTCGCCGCCGCCGAGGCGACCAGGGCCACCGGGGAGGCGGAGGCCGCCTCCGCCGAGGCCCGCGGTCTGGCGGACGCGGAGGCGACCCGGGCGATCGGGCTCGCCAAGGCCGAGGGCATCCGGGCCCGGGCCGCCGCCCTCTCGGAGAACCAGGAGGCCGTGGTGGCACAGGAGTTGGCGGAGAAGTGGCCGGACATCGTGCTGGCCGCCGCCGAGTCCTTCGGCAATGTCGAGCACATGATCCTGCTGAACGGCGCCGACGGGGTGGGCGAGCTGTTCGCCAAGGCCCTCACCATGGGCGGCACCGGCCTCGGCCTCGCCCGGCAGCTGCTCACCACCATGCACGGTCCGGAACAACCGGCGGCTCCGGCGCCGGGGCCGAAACCGGGGCCGGTCCAGCAGGTGCCGATCGAGGACCGCGCGGTGACGGAGGCCCGGGTCCGACGGTCGGCGGACGACAGCTGACGGATGACAGGTAACGGATGACGACTTTCAACATTCGTTTTCTGTTATCTGTTATCTGTTAGTTGTCGGTTGTCCGCCGCCACCAGAACGACCGGCGCCCGCACCCCACGCAGGGGGTACGGGCGTCCGGGGTCCGTACGGGTCAGCTCTTGGCGGCCTTCTTCACCAGGATCACCACGGCGGCGGCGATGCCGACCACCACCAGCAGCTTGATGACCACGCTCAGCAGGGCGCCGACGACGCCGAACACGAACCCCACGATGTTCCAGGCCAGGATCAGCACCAGCACCGGGACGACGATGTTGCGCACCCAGGAGGGCAGCGACTTCCAGAACTCAGCCATGTCCGTTCCTTCTCTCCCCTCGGGGCCGGCTGCCGTCCGGTGCCGCATCCCGTTTGCTTTCGATACTTCGATCGTACGGGGCCGCAAGTGCCGGAACGAGAGCCAACGGCCCGGAGAGAACCCCGAGATCACCCCGACTCCGACCCCCGGGGGCTCCCCTGAGGATCAGACCGGCCAGGAGGATCAGACCGGCCAGGTCTCGCCACGCCAGGCGGCGTCCCAGAACATCCACTCGTAGCGCGAGGTGGTGGTGAAGTGCTCGACCACCCGGCGGCGCTCCGCCGGGGAGATCTCCTCGCCGAGCCGGTCGGTGAGCGCCAGCACCCGCCGCACCACGGCCTGGAACGTCTCGTCCCCGTAGGTCGCGATCCACTTCGCGTAGAGCGGGTCGGGGGAGCCCTTGGCGAGCAGTTCGTCACCGACCCGGGCATAGATCCAGTAGCAGGGCAGCACCGCGCCGACGGCCTCGGCGAAGGAACCACCGTAGACGGTCGCCAGCAGATAGCTGGTGTAGGCCCGGGTGGTGGGCAACACCGGTTCCGTGGCGGCCTGTTCGGCGCTGGCGCCGAAGGCCTCCATGAACTCGGCGTGCATGCCCTGCTCGGCCGCCAGCGCCCCGACCGCGTCGTCGGCGAAGGCCCGCACCTCCTCCTCACCGGGCGCCTTGGCGGCGCAGACGGCGAGCGCGCGGGCGTAGTCGCGCAGGTAGTGCGAGTCCTGGACGACGAAGTGGCGGAACGCCTCCCGGGGCAGGGTGCCGTCGGTGAGGCCGCCGATGAAGGGGTGGTCGAGGATCTTGGCGTAGACCGGTTCGATCGCCGCCCAGAGTTCTTCCGTCAGGCTCAGGCTCATACCCCGACCCTAACCGGGCCCCGGATCAGTCCTCGGGCGGGGAGAACACCACGAGCACCCGCAGTTCCTCGGTGATGTGGTGGAACCGGTGCGGCACCCCGGCGGGGACGTAGACGACGGTGCCGCGCGCGACCGTGGCGGTCTCGTCGCCGACGGTCAGTTCGGCCCGGCCGCTGACCACCTGGTAGATCTCGTCCTGGGCGTGCGCGGTCTGCGGGTCGGTGTCGCCCGGGGAGAGCGCGTAGAGGCCGGCGGACATCCGCGGCTCGCGCAGAAAGCGCAGATAGGCACCGTCGTTGGCGGCGCGCTCGGCGTCCAGTTCGTGCAGCCGGAAAAGCTTCATCGGTGCTACCCCTCCAAGTCCGGGACCACCGGGCATTCAACACCAACATGCCCGGTGGGAGCTTCCCCCGCCCCCCGGTGGCCTGCGACGCTGGGGCCATGAAGGGTTTCGTCATCAAGACACTTATCAACGCGGCCGCCATCTGGGTGGCCGCCTGGATCGTCACCGGCATCACGCTGACCGGTGACGACTGGCAGCACAAGACCCTGACGGTGATCGCCGTGGCGCTGGTCTTCGGGGTGGTCAACTGGCTGATCAAGCCGGTGGTGAAGCTGTTCTCGCTGCCGCTGTTCATCCTCACCCTGGGCCTGATCACCTTCGTCATCAACGCCCTGATGCTCTGGCTCACCTCCTGGGCCTCGGACAAGCTCCACCTGGACTTCCACGTCGAGGGCTTCTGGGCCGCACTGTTCGGCGCGCTGATCATCAGCCTGGTCTCCTGGGGTCTCAACCTCGCCCTGGGCGACGACGACTGAGCGTCCGGCCCGGTGCGCCAGCACGAGAGCCGACACGAGAGCCCACGCGAAAGGGGCCCGTGCCCGGGTGGTTCACCGGGTACGGGCCCCTTCGGCCACGCTGGTCCCGCAGCCGGTCACCCGGCGTTCTCACACCCTCGGAGGATGTCCGCGAGCTCAGCGTCCAGTTCACCCCCGGTGATCTCCTGACCCATCGGCACCAGCCGGTCGGTCCGGGCCAGGAAGGCGATCAGCGGCGCCGCGGAGGCACGCAACAGGGCGTCCCCGTCGGGAGAGTGCAGCACGATGCAGACCTCGGAGAGCTCCCCGCTGACCGGGTGGATGTGCACATCGCCCTCGCCGGCCGGACGACTGATCCCGTCGAGCAGCAGCTCACGGGCGAAGACCCAGGTCACCGGTTCGTCACCGGGCAGGTGGAAGGTGAAGCGGACCGCGTACGGGTCGATCGGGTCGTACGCGAGGTCGACCACGATGCGGAAGGAGAGCTCGTTCGAGGCCACGAGGTTCATCACCAGGTGGCCCTGGACTGTGGTGTGCTGCATGGCGCCAGTACCTCTCGTTCTGCCCGGTCGCACGTGCTGAGGGTCCGCGCGGGCCGGACAAGGCAGTTCGCTGACAGGGGATGAGGGAGTGCGACTGTGTCTGTCGCGTAGACGATTTGGCGGTTTTGTGTAACCGATCCCCGTTCGATCCTCATCGTCCACGTTTGGTCGCGCCATGGACAAGGCGCGCTTTTTCAAATGGTGAACAAAGCGGAACCAAAGCGACACGGGGAGTTTCAGAGGACGAACGACGGTGTCATCGCGCCGACGCTCCGACGCAGTTGCCCGGCGACGACGGCCAGCCGGTCGGCCTGTTCCACCGGGAGCGAGACGGCCATCGTCGCGACCACCGACCCGACGGTGATCGGCACCGCCGCGCAGACCGTGCCGAGCGCGTACTCCTGGCGCTCCAGGACGGGCATGGTCGGCCGTAGCGCGGAGAGCCGGCGCAGGACGGCCGCCTCGTCGACGAGGGTGGACGGGGTGAGCCCGACCGGCGGGTGGCGCGCGAGGTGGTCACGCCGGGCGTCCTCGGGGAGCTGACCCAGCAGGCACTGGCCGATCGCGTGGGCGTGCGCGGTGGCCTGGAAGTCGGCCCAGGGTTCGACGGCGGGCTGCCCCCGTCCGGCGACCACGTCCACCACCCGCACCTCGCCGTCCTGGTAGAGCGCGAAGTAGACCGCGGCGCCGAGTTCGCCCCGCAACCGCTCCATCCGGGCGCGCAGATCGTGCCGCTGGGACTGGCGGTCGTCGGCCCGTCCTATGCCGTCCACCGACTCCCCGTAGAAGAACCTGCCGTCGTCCCGGCGGAGGTAGCCCTCGTGGGTCAGCGTGCGCAGCAGGTGGTAGGCGGTGCCGAGCGGCAGGCCGGCGGCCCGGGCGAGCTGCTTGGCCGTGGCCCCCTGCCGGAACCCGCCGACGGCCTCCAGCAGCCGCAGCGCCCGCTGGACCGAGGCGATCAGAGTGGGCGGCCGGTCCTTGCGCGGAGGTGACGTGGGCGTCGGCAACCTGACCACCCTCCCCGCACGGAGCGCCTTGGACTGCTCTGCGATCTGATCCATGGCCACACCCAGCCCCCAGCCCGAGTCACTGCACAGGTGGACATACGGAGTGAAGTGCTCCGATTCGCCCGATAGTCGCTCATTGCAGCACAGGGACGGCGCGGCTGCAATCACTCTCACACGGTTCACTCGGTAAAATCCTTGGAATCGAAGGTTAAAAGTCCGATCGACCCACTATTTTCATGATCGGTTTAAGCTTCATCTTCATTATCCAAGATCCATCAGCGTCGCGCCCTGTCCCCGAACGGACGCACCCCGGGCAGGTCAGCGTTTCGGCCCCGCCGCCCTGCGGGAGACTCCCGCACAACGCTCCAGCCCCGGAGGTCTCCATGGGCCCAGCGAACACCCACCAGCCACCACGCCCCGTGGTCAAGCGCACCGCGCGGGCGATCCTGCTGGAACTCGACCCGGACGACCCGGACGGCCCGGCCTCGATCGTGCTGATCAAGCGGCTCCGGCCCGACTCCCCGCGCCCGTACTGGATCACCCCGGGCGGCGGGGTGGAGCGCGACGACCGCACCGTGGTGGACGCCCTGCACCGGGAGGTGGACGAGGAGCTCGGCGGCAAGGTCGTCGACGTCGTCCCCGCCTTCGTGGACACCGTCAGCCACCCCCACCCGCACCCCCACGCGCCGGGCGGGACCGCCGTCGACCACGGCGCCCCGCTCCACCCGCACGGGGTCAAGGTGCAGCACTTCTTCGTCTGCCGGCTCGCCTCGATGGACCTCACCCGGCGGCACGGGCCCGAGGTGGACGAGCCCAACGGCGAGTACGAGGTGGTCCGGCTGCCGTTCACCCGGGAGGGCGTCACCTCGGTCAACGTCGTCCCGCCCAGCCTGCGGGCGTACCTGGCGGCCAACATCGAGGGCATCCGCGCGCTCCTCGCCTCCGACCTGGGCTGAGCGGAGCCTCAGCCGGCCGCCAGGTCGCCGACCAGGTCGTGCCGGATCCGCTCCGGCGGCACCCCGGAGCGCAGCAGCACGCCGACCCCGCGCCGCACCATCGCGGCGGGCCCGCTGAGGTACGCCTCGCGGCCCGCCCACGGCCCGAACCGACCTGCGGTCTCCGGCAGTTCACCGGTGAGCAGTCCGCCTCCCGGGGCCCCGGGGCCGGACAGCACCGGGTGCACCGAGAGCCAGCGGTGGCACCGGGCCAGCTCGCTCAGCGCCGCCAGCTCGTAGAGCTCGGCGGCCTGCCGGGCACCGTAGAAGACCTCCACCGAGCGGCCGGCCGCGCCGTACTGGGCGACCTCCTCCACCAGCGCCCGGACCGGGGCGATGCCGGTGCCGCCGCCGAGACAGAGCAGGTCCGAACCGGCCGCGTGGTCGACCGTCATCGCGCCGGCCGCCGGACCGAGCCGCAGCACGTCCCCCGGCGCGGCCCGGTGCACCAGGGCGTTGCTCACCCAGCCCGCCGGGACGGCCTTCACGTGGAAGGTCAGCAGACCGTCCGGCCGGGGCGCCGAGGCGAACGAGAAGTGCCGCCAGACCCGCGGCCACCAGGGCGTCTCCAGGCTGGTGTACTGCCCGGCCCGGTACGGGTACGCCTGGTCGGGGCGGACGGTGACCACCGCGATGTCGGGGGTGCGGCGCTCGTGCGCGACCACCTCGGCCTGCCACCAGGGCGGCGAGGTACGGGCGGACTCCTCGGCGGCCTCGATCATGATCGAGGAGACCAGGCGGTAGACCCGGCGCCAGGCCAGCTCCGTCTCCTGGCCCCAGCGGTTGCCCGCGTACCGGGCCAGTGCCTGCACCAGACACTCGCCCACCGGGCCGAAGTGGCTGGTCAGCGTCCCGTACCGGCGGTGGCCGCGGCCGAGGGCACTCAGCCGGGTCCGCAGGCCGGCCGGGTCGTCGGCGCTGCGGGCGGCCATCAGCAGGGCGCGGAAGAGGCGGTCGCGCTGGACGTCCATGGCGGCCGGGAAGAGCGCGCGGATCTCGGGGTGGTGCAGGAAGATCAGCGCGTAGAAGTGCGCGGTGGCCCGGTCGGCGACCGGCTCGACCGCGGCCAGGCTGGCCCGGATCAGCTCGATGTCCCGGGCGGTGGGCGGCTGTTCGGCCGCGGCGCGCGGATCGGGCGCGGCCAGGGGAGCGGGAGCGGGGACCGCGGAAAAGGGAACGGCGCGGGGCGCGGTGGGGGCCTGCGGTGCCCGGACCCCGGCGCCCGTGGTCTCTCCGGCCGGGGGCTGGGGAAGGCCCCCCGGGCCCGCCCAGTTGAGGCCCGGCGCCCGGGTGAACAGCGGCTCGATCACCGGCCCGGCGGCCGGGGCCCAGAGGTCCGGCGTACTCGGCGCGGGGATCGTGGGCGGTTCGGCCGGCCGGGCGGGGATCACCGCCACCGGCGGGACGTCCGAAGGGTCCGACGGCGCCGGCGGCAGCGCCGGCCCGAGCCGTGCCCCGGGCTCCGGCCCGGCCGGTGCGGCGTCCGGCAGGCCCGGCACGGCCGTGACCGCCGCCGAGCCGTGCCCGGTCCGGACCAGGAACGTTCTGCGTGACTTCACCGCAACGTTTCGAGTACTCAAGAGAATCGTTTCGCCTCCGGCCGGCCTCTGCCACCACCTGGCTTGTCCTACTGACGCCTAGGCAGCGTGGCACGCCCGAAGTGCTCATCCGACGAATCACGCGAAGCCCGGACACCCGGCCCCCGTACGCGCTACTCTCGCCCGATCCATGGCCGTCCTGGGGCGAACTGCCCCCAGGACGGCCACCGCGACCACGAAGGGCCGCCGTGACCACCGCCGCCGTGGCGGTCACAGCCATGGCGGTCACAGCCTGCGCAGCAACGTCCCCGGCTGCTCGACACAGTCCGCGACGAACCGCAGGAACCCGCCCGCGGTACCGCCGTCGCAGACCCGGTGGTCGAAGGTGAACGACAGCTGGGTCACCTCGCGCACCGCCAACTCGCCCTCGTGCACCCAGGGTCTGGCGACGATCCGGCCGACGCCGAGCATCGCCGCCTCGGGGTGGTTGAGGATCGGGGTGGAGCCGTCCACGCCGAACACCCCGTAATTGTTCAGGGTGAACGTCCCGCCGGTCAGCTCGGCCGGGGTGAGCGAGCCCGACCGGGCCGCCTCGGTCAACCTGCCGAGTTCGGCGCCGAGTTCCTCGGTGGTCCGCAGCTGTGCGTCCCGCACCACCGGGACGACCAGCCCGCGGTCCCCCTGGGCGGCGAAGCCCAGGTGCACGGCGGAGTGCCGAAGGATTCCGGAACCGTCCTCCGTCACACTGGAGTTGAGCTCCGGGAAGCGACCCAGCGCCACCGTGCAGATCCGGGCGAGCAGCGCCAGCACGCTCACCTTCGGCCCCGGCGCGGCGTTCAACTGCCGCCTGAGCGCCATCAGTCCGGTGGCATCGGCGTCCACCCAGCAGGTCGCGGCGGGGATCTCCCGGTGGCTGCGGGTGAGCTTCTCCGCCACCGCCCGGCGCAGCCCGCGCAGCGGGACGACGCCCTCCACCGCCGGAGCGACCGGGGAAGCCAGGGAAGCCGGGGAGACCGCGGATGCCACGGTCAGCGCCGCCACCGCCCGGTCCACATCCACCCGCATGATCAGCCCGTCCGGCCCGCTGCCGGTCAGCGCCGCCAGATCGATGCCGTGCTCCCGGGCGGTACGCCGGACCAGCGGCGAGATCACCGGCACCACGGCGGGCCCCGCCGCGGTCACCGGGGCCGGCACGGTCACCGGATCGGCCACGGCCACCCGGGCCGCCGCCACCGCGGGAGCGGCCCCCGCAGGAGCCACCGACGGTCGAACCGGTCCCCCGACCCGGCGCCGCCGACCGCCCCGGTCGGGCTCGGCCACGCCGTACCCGACCAGCGGCCGCTCCAGCGCCGTGGCGGTCTCCCCGGCCGAAGCCGCCCCACCGGTCAACGGCTCACCCGGCTCACCGACGGCGGGCGCCACCGCGACCGTCACCAGCGGCGCGCCGACCGCCACCTCCTCACCCGGCTCGCCGTACCGGGCGGTGACCACCCCGCCGTACGGGCAGGGCACCTCCACCACGGCCTTGGCCGTCTCCACCTCCACCACCGGCTGGTCGACCGCGATCACCTCACCGACCTCGACCATCCAGCGCACCACCTCCGCCCCGGTGAGCCCCTCACCGAGGTCGGGCAGGGTGAACTCGCGCACGACCGGCATCATCCTCAGTCCTCCCACTGCAACCGGGCGACCGCGTCCAGGATCCGGTCCACCCCGGGGAGGTGGTGGTGCTCCAGCATCGGCGGCGGGTACGGGATGTCGAAGCCGGTGACCCGCAGTACGGGGGCGGCCAGATGGTGGAAGCAGCGCTCGGTGACCCGCGCGGCGATCTCCGCGCCGGTGCCGCCGAAGCCGGTCGCCTCGTGCACCACCACGGCCCGGCCGAGCGAACGCACCACCCGGCAGACCGTCTCGTCGTCGAACGGCACCAGAGTGCGCAGGTCCAGCACCGCGAGGTCCCACCCCTCGGCCTTCGCCACCTCGGCCGCCTCCAGGCAGACCGGCAGCGAGGGCCCGTAGGTGATCAGGACGGCGGAGCTGCCGGTGCGCCGCAGCACGGCCCGGCCGATCGGCTCGACCGGCGCCGCCGGGTCGAACCCGGCCTTGCCCCAGTAGAGCCGCTTGGGCTCCAGGAAGATCACCGGATCGTCGGAGGCGATCGAGGCGCGCAGCAGCCCGTACGCGTCGGCCACCGTCGCCGGGGTGACCACGTGCAGGCCGGGGGTGCTGGTGTAGTACGCCTCGGAGGCGTCGCTGTGGTGCTCGACGCCGCCGATCCCGCCGCCGTACGGGATGCGGACGGTGATCGGCAGCGGCAGCCGGCCGGCCGTCCGGTTGCGCATCTTGGCGACGTGCGAGAAGAGCTGCTCCAGCGCCGGGTAGGCGAAGGCGTCGAACTGCATCTCCACCACCGGGCGCAGCCCGTACATCGCCATGCCGACGGCGGTGCCGAGGATGCCGGCCTCGGCCAGCGGGGTGTCCAGGCAGCGGTCGGGGCCGAACTCGGCGGTCAGCCCGTCGGTGATCCGGAAGACGCCGCCGAGGGCGCCGACGTCCTCGCCGAGCACGTGCACCGCCGGGTCCGCGCGCATGGCGTCCCGCAGCGCGGAGTTGAGCGCCTGCGCCATGCTCACCGTGGTCGGCATGGTCGGCATGGTCGGTGTCGCCGGTGTCGCCGGTGTGGGCACGGTGCTCTTCCTGGTCGCCGGTGTCGCTGCGGCCGCCGCACGAGCGGCGACGGAGGCCTCGTTCATCGGTACCCCACCTCGGCCTCGGCGGCCAGTTCGGCGGCCAGCTGGTCGGCCTGCTCCCGCAGTTGCGGGGTGGGCTCGGCGAAGACGTGGGTGAACAGCGACATCGGGTCCAGCTCGGCGTCGGCGTGGAACTCGGCCCGCATCCGGGCCGCCAGCGCCTCCGCCTCGTCGGCGGCGTCCTGCACCAGCGTGTCGTCCAGCACGCCGAGTTCGCGCAGTGCGCGCTCCATCAGCAGGATCGGGTCGTGCTCCCGCCAGGCGGCCACCTCGGTGTCGTCCCGGTAGCGGGTGGCATCGTCGGCGTTGGTGTGCGCCTCGATCCGGTAGGTGAGCGCCTCGACCAGGGTCGGTCCGCCGCCGGCCCGGGCCCGCTCGACCGCCTCGGTCAGCACGCTGTGCACGGCGGGCGCGTCGTTGCCGTCCACCAGGCGGCCCGGTATGCCGTAGCCGACGGCCTTGTGGGCCAGGGTGGGCGCGGCGGACTGCGCGGTGAGCGGGACGGAGATGGCGTAGCCGTTGTTCTGCACCAGGAAGACCACCGGGGCCTGGAGCACCGCGGCGAAGTTCAGCGCCTCGTGGAAGTCGCCCTCGCTGGTGCCGCCGTCACCGAGCAGCGCCAGCGCGACCACCGGCTCGCCGCCCAGCCGTGCGGCGTGCGCCAGCCCGACGGCGTGCGGGGCCTGGGTGGCCAGCGGCGTGCAGAGCGGCGCCGTACGGACGGCGCGCGGGTCGTAGCCGGTGTGGGCGTTGCCGCGCAGCAGGGTCAGCGCCTCCAGCGGGTCGACGCCCCGGGAGACCACGGCGAGGGTGTCGCGGTAGCTGGGGAAGAGCCAGTCCTGCTCGCCGAGCGCCAGCGCGGCCGCGACCTGGCAGGCCTCCTGGCCGGTGGAGGCCGGGTAGACGGCCAGCCGGCCCTGCTTGGTGAGGGTGGTCGCCTGCTGGTTGTAGCGGCGGCCGACCACCAGGCGGCGGTACAGCTCGCGCAGCAGCGCGGGGTCGTACTTCTCCAGCGCGGGGGTGCCGAGCACGCGGACGGGCGAGACGTCCGGGAGCAGCGGGGCCGGGTCGGTGCGCGGGGCGGTCGCCCGGGGCAGCCAGCCGGGCACCGCCGTGTGGTGTCTGTGGTCGAGAACGGTCATCTCGGGGCACCTCCTGGGGTGGCGGGGGCTCCCTACCGATTGTTCGGTCGTCTGTTCATCTTGACCAGAACCATGACAAGGTGGTGGACAATCGGCCCGGGGGGCGGTCGACTGATGGCAGTACGTCCAATCAGGGAGGGTGGGGGGTCATGTCGACTGAACAGACGTCCAGACTCGACCGTGTCGACCGGTCGATCCTGCGGCTGCTGCAGCAGGACGGTCGCGCCTCCATCCGCTCGGTGGCCGAGCGGGTGCATGTGTCCAGGGCCAATGCGTACGCCCGGATATCAAGGATGGTCGAGGACGGCGTCATTCGCGGCTTCACCGCCCGCGTGGACCACGAAAGGGCAGGTCAGGGCGCATCCGCGTACATCACCCTGAAGATCGTCCAGAACTCCTGGCGGACGGTGCGGGAGCAGCTGCTGGAGCTGCCCGGGGTGGCGCACATCGCCCTGGTCGGCGGCGACTTCGACGTCATCCTGCTGGTGCACACCGCCGACAACCACGCCCTGCGCGAGCTGGTGCTGAACCGCATCCAGTCGATCCCCCAGGTGCTCGGCACCCGGACCATGCTGGTCTTCGAGGAGACCGACCAGGTGCCGCCGGTCTGATTGTCGCCCGCTCGCCTCCGGGGCGCGCTGTGTTTTCGCCCGCTCGCCTCCGGGGCGCTCTGGTCCGGTGCCGACGGTCGTCGCTCCAAGGCCCCTCGTTCCTCGGGGCCTCCTCGCTCCTTCCTTTCGGCACCGGCGCGCCCCTTCGGCTCGGGGCGGGACGGGGCTGGGGCGGCTAGCGGGCCCGCAGTCCGTCGAAGGCCAGGTGGACCACCGCGTCCGCGACGCCGTCGGCCGCCTTGAGCCCCGGCCGGTACCACTCCACGATCGAGTTGATCATGCCGAAGAGCAGCCGGGTGGCCAGCCGGGGCTCGACGTCCGCCCGTAGCGCGCCGTCGGCCACGGCGGCCCGCAGCAGCTCGGCGACCTGGTGGTCGAACTCCCGGCGCCGCTCCAGCGCCCACTGCTCGGTGACCGTGTTGCCCCGCACCCGCAGCAGCAGGGTGACGTACGGCAGCTCGGCCAGCAGCACCTCGGCGGTCCGCCGCACCACGTGCTCCAGCCGCTCCACGGCCGGGCCGGTCACCGCAGCCGGCTCGGCGAGGATCGCGAACAGCCCGTCCAGGGCCCGGCCGACGGCCAGCCGCAGCAACTCCTCCTTGCCGCGCACATGGTGGTAGATGGAGGACTTGGAGATGCCGGCCGCCCGCGACAGGTCTTCCATCGAGGTGCCGTCGTAACCGCGCTCGTTGAAGACGTCGACGGTCACCGCGAGCAGCGACTCCACGGTGTAGGCGGTACGCGTGGTGTGATCGGCCATCCTCCGAGTATCCCCGCCCTCACTCCACCGGACGCGGTCGGGTCCATCGGTCCGCACCGGCGAAACACCCCAGGGCCTAGACTCTCCGGACGATCGTCCATGGCCAGCAGGGGTGGGGTCCAGTCTGATGAGCGCAATACCGGCAGTCGCGTCCGACGTGCCCGAGCAGCGCAGCGAGAAACCGGATGCGGCGCCGGGGCACGGCTGGCGCGAGCGCGCCCGGGGCCTGGCCGTGAGATTCGGGCCGGCCGTGTGGTGTTACGCCGTGCTCAAGCTGATCGGCTTCACCGTTTTCATGAAGCTGCTCTCGTTCTCCGGCGAGTACCTCAAGAAGCACCCGCGCTTCGGCGGTGGCGCCAACCCCTGGGACGTGCTGGCCACCTGGGACGGCTGGTGGTACCAGCAGGTCGCCGAGTTCGGCTACCACCCTGCGCTGGTGGTGATCCCCGGCGGGACGCCGGGCTTCACCATCGAGCAGAACTCGGCCGCCTTCTTCCCGCTCTACCCGGGCCTGATGCGGCTGGTCTCGGACACCACCGGCCTCGGTCTGTACGGCGCCGGGATGCTGGTCTCGGTGGTGGCCTCGCTGTTCGCCGCCGCCGGGATCTACGCGGTGGTCGAGAAGATGGCGGGCGCCCGGGCCGGTGTGATCGCGGCCGGCATCTGGGCGATCGCCCCGGGCTCCGGCGCCGAGTGGGCGCTCTACTCCGACTCGTCCTTCGTCGCGCTCGCCGCCTGGGCCTGCTACTGCGTGATGACCAAGCAGTGGGTCGCCGCCGGGGCGCTCACCCTGGTCGCCGGCCTCAACCGGCCGACCTCGGCGGCGCTGATCGGCGCGGTCGGCCTGGCCGCGCTGGTCGAGCTGTACCGGCGGGAGAGCGGGATCGCCAGGCCGCTGGCCGCGCTGCTGATGGCCCCCGTGGGGCTGCTCGGCTACGTCGGCTGGGTCGGCTGGCGGATGGGCGACTGGGGCGGCTACTTCAAGCTCCAGCACGACGCCTGGCTGCACTACTTCGACTTCGGCAAGGGCACCTACAAGGCGATCCGCGGGGTACTGCTGGGCCGGAGCGACTACCCGTTCGCCTTCCCGGTCGCCGATCTGCTGGCGACGCTGATCGTGCTCTCGCTGCCGGTGCTGATCGTGCTGATGATCCGGCTGCGCCCGCCGCTGGTGC
This sequence comes from Kitasatospora sp. NPDC092286, assembly GCF_044755565.1. Lineage (NCBI taxonomy): Bacteria > Bacillati > Actinomycetota > Actinomycetes > Kitasatosporales > Streptomycetaceae > Kitasatospora > Kitasatospora sp. NPDC092286. Next base: position 210,470 of record NZ_JBIVRD010000011.1, read on the forward strand.
TGACCGCCTACACGCTGGCCACGATCGTGTCGGTGCTCGGCAGCCTGGGCATCTTCGGCAATGTCTCGCGGTATCTGCTGCCCGCGTTCCCGCTGTTCATCGCGCTGGCGGTGGGCATGCGCAAGCTCAGCTGGCCGGTGCTGGCCACGGTGCTCGGCACCGGCGCCGTCGCCTCCGGCTGGTTCGGCGGGTACGTCATCTTCGAACTCGGCATCCCGTAGACCGGCGACCCGCGGACCGACGGCCCACGACTCCACGGCCGGTCGACCGGCAGCCTGTTCCCGCGCGGGGCGCGTCCACTCCGGACGCGCCCCGCGCGTTTTTCGCGTGTTCCGGCGCCGCACACCCCCTTGAGCCGACCGATCGTTCGGTTACTCTGGGACGTGTCCCGTCCTCCCCTCTGAGGAGCGCACACGATGTCCGCAGCGGTCACCCACCCCCTCGTCGCCGAACTGGCCGAACGCCACCAGGCCACCCTGGACGCCGCGCTCGCCGCCGCCGCCGAACGCGACTACTGGTCGCCCTACCCCGAGTTCCCGAAGGCCTACGGCGAGAGCGGCGCCGAGGACGGCAAGGCGGCCTTCGAGGCCCTGCTGAACAAGCCGTTCGCGCTCGACGGCCACCCCGCCGACGGTGACCTGATCGGCGGCGAGGTCTCCCCGTACGGCCTCGAACTGGGCATCGGCTACCCGCACGCCGGGCCGGACGCGCTGATCGCCGCCCTGCGCGCCGCCCAGCCCGGGTGGGCCGCCGCCGGGCCGCTCGCCCGCGCCGCCGTCTGCCTGGAGATCCTGGCCCGGATCAACGCCCGCTCGCACGAGTTCGCGCACGCCGTGATGCACACCACCGGGCAGGCCTACGGCATGGCCTTCCAGGCGGGCGGCCCGCACGCCCAGGACCGCGGCCTGGAGGCGGTCGCCTACGCCTACGCCGAGCAGACCCGGCTGCCGCGGAGCGCCGGCTGGACCAAGCCCCAGGGCAAGCGCGACCCGCTGGTGATGACCAAGGAGTTCACCGTCGTGCCGCGCGGCGTCGCGCTGCTGATCGGCTGCAACACCTTCCCCACCTGGAACGGCTACCCGGGCCTGTTCGCCTCGCTGGCCACCGGCAACCCGGTCCTGGTCAAGCCGCACCCGCGGGCCGTGCTGCCGCTCGCCCTCACCGTCCGGACCGCCCGCGAGGTGCTCGCCGAGGCCGGCTTCGACCCCAACCTGGTCTGCCTCGCCCCCGAGCACGAGGGCGGCACCGTCGCCCAGCTGCTCGCCGTGCGGCCGGAGGTCAGGCTGATCGACTACACCGGCTCCACCGCCTTCGGCGACTGGCTGGAGGAGAACGCCCGGCAGGCCCAGGTGTACACCGAGAAGGCCGGCGTCAACACCGTCGTCATCGACTCCACCGACGACTACCGGGGCATGCTGAACAACCTGGCCTTCTCGCTCTCGCTCTACAGCGGCCAGATGTGCACCACCCCGCAGAACCTGCTGATCCCGCGCACCGGCATCGACACCGACCAGGGTGCCAAGCCGTACGACCAGGTGGTCACCGACCTCGCCGCCGCCATCGACGGCCTGCTCTCCGACGACGCGCGGGCCGCCGCCGTCCTGGGCGCCGTGGTCAACCCCGGTGTGCTCCAGCGCTCGGTCGCCGCGGCCGCCGGGGAGTACGGCGAACTCGCGCTGGCCCCGCGCGTGGTGGCCTCGCCCGAGTTCCCCGCCGCGACCGTCCGCACCCCGGCACTGGTCACGCTGGACGCCGACAAGCCGGACGACCGGGCGGTCTTCCACAGCGAGTGCTTCGGCCCGGTGTCGTTCGCCGTCGCGGTGGAGTCCACCGCCGCCGCGATCGAGCTGCTGCACTCCACGGTCCGGTCCCAGGGCGCGATGACGGCCTCCGCCTACACCACCTCGCCCGAGGTCGAGACCGCGCTGGTCGAGGCCGCGCTGGACGCCGGCGTCTCGCTCTCGCTCAACCTCACCGGCGGGGTGTACGCCAACCAGACCGCCGCGTTCTCGGACCTGCACGGCACCGGCGCCAACCCGGCCGCCAACTCCGCCTACTGCGACGGCGCCTTCGTCGCCAACCGGTTCCGCACCGTCGAGGTCCGCCGGCACGGCTGACGGCCGCACCACCCGGCCGCACCGATCAACCGCACCGATCGGCCTCGGCACATCGGTACCGGGCTCCGGCGGGCACGCGCCGCCGGAGCCCGGAGATTCACAGTCCCGCCCGGGGCAGCGATGATGGTGTCCGGGAGAACGCTGAGAGCGGCGTTCAGCCTTCGTCCGAGCACCGGGAGCTGACACATGACCGCGAAGCAGATCGGCACCGACGTCCTCATCGTCGGCGCCGGACCGACCGGCCTGCTGCTGGCCGGTGACCTGGCCGCCGCCGGGGTCCGGGTCACCGTCCTGGAGAAGCGCGGCGCCGAGTCCAACCTCACCCGGGCCTTCGCCGTGCACGCCCGCAGCCTGGAGCTGCTGGACGCCCGCGGGCTGGCCGACGAGCTGATCGCCACCGGCCGTCCGCTCAGCTCGCTGCGGCTCTTCGACCGGCTGAAGGTCGACCTCGGCCAGCTCCCGACCCGCTTCCCGTTCGTCCTGGTCACCCCGCAGTACCAGACCGAACGCCTGCTCCAGGAGCGCGCGCTGAAGGCCGGCGCGACCATCCTGCGCGGCACCGAGGTGACCGGGCTGCGCCAGGACGCCGAGGGCGTCACGATCGAGGCCCGCTCCCGTCCTTCGGGCGAGGAGAACCCCGTGGGCGGCACCACCGTCACCCACCGGGCCCGCTACGCGGTCGGTGCCGACGGTGTCCACTCCGCCGTCCGCGACCTGCTCGGCATCCCCTTCCCCGGCGAGTCCGTGGTCAACTCCGTGATGCTGGGCGACGTCCGGCTGGAACGCGAGCCCGACGAGGCGGTTGTCGTCGGCGCCGCCGAGAACGGTTTCGCCTTCCTCGCGCCGTTCGGCGACGGCTGGTACCGGGTCATCGCCTGGGACGGCGACGACCAGCGCGCCGACGCCGCCCCGCCCTCGCTCGACCGGATCGCCGCCGTCACCCGCACCGCCCTCGGCGAGGACTACGGCCTGCACGACGCCCGCTGGACCTCCACCTTCCACAGCGACGAGCGCCAGGTCCCCAACTACCGCTCCGGCCGGGTCTTCCTGGCCGGCGACGCCGCGCACTGCCACTCCCCGGCCGGCGGCATGGGCATGAACACCGGCCTCCAGGACGCCGCCAACCTCTCCTGGAAGCTCGCCGCCGCCGTCCGGGGCTGGGCCACCGACGCCCTGCTGGACACCTACCAGACCGAGCGGCACCCGGTCGGCAAGGCCGTCCTGCGCAGCTCCGGCGCGCTGATCCGGCTCGCGCTCGCCCAGTCCGCCCCCACCCGGGCCCTGCGCGGCGCCCTCGCCGCCGTCGCCGAGCACCTCGACCTGGTCACCGAGCGCGGCGCCCGCACCGTCTCCGGCATCGGCATCCACTACGCCGCTCCGAAGGACGCCCACCCGCTGGTCGGCCGACGCGTACCGGACCTGCGGCTGACCGGCCTGCGGCAGGCCCGCGAGGGCGAGCCGGCCCCGCCGGAGCGGCTCGCCGAGGCGCTGCGCGCCGGCCGGTTCGTCCTGGTCAGCAATGACGAGCTGTCCGCCGCCGACCCGTGGGCGGACCGGCTGGTCACCGCCGCGCCCGCCGACCCGCACGGCAAGCTGCGCGACACCGTCCTGCTGATCCGCCCGGACGGCTACGCCGCCTGGGCCGCCGTCGACCCGGGCCACGGCGAACTCCGCGCCGCGCTGGCCCAGTGGCTGGGCGCCCCCACCGACGACTGACCACGCCCCGGCGGGCGCCCGTACTCCCCGGGCGCCCGCCGCCCGGACGGCTCCCGGGCGCCCGCCACGAGGGTCGCCGGGAGCCCCGGCCGTCCCCGGGCACCGCCCGATCGGGCGCGGTGTCCGGGGATCCGCATATCCGCGCGCCTTTTCCGCGTTTCCTGTCCGCAGGCCCTGGCCACGCGCCCGCTCATAGTGCCGCGCCGTCTTCGCCCGATTCCCGCACGCCGCCATGGCACACCACCGCCGGCGGCCGTTCCGCGACGTGTCGAAGAAATGCAGAATGCATGCCCCGTGCCCACACCGCCTGATCCGGTGCGGCCCCTGCCGCGGTAGCGCCGCCGGCCCGGCCGGGGAGAGCCGGATCCGGTAGCCGTCCGGCCGGTCGAGCAGGTCGTTCACCGGGGCGCCGGCCCGGCGGGTGTTCAGCAGGTCAAGAGCCGGTGGTCCACCGGTCAACGGCCGGGGACCGCGCGGCTCCGCCACCTGGCGGCCCGTCACCGGCCCTCCCCGGTTCGCGGTCCGCCGAGTCCGCTCCGGTCCGCCTGAGCGCCTCCTTTCCCGTCCTGACGTGATCCGGTTCCGGATTTCCCGCTATTCACTGTATGAAGGCCCGCACACTCTGTTCTGTTTTCTCCCATTCACAGTTGACTGTTTTTTAGCAACGAATTGCTTGACCATAAGCCAATTCGCACACGGGTTCTGTCATGTTCTAGCCAGCGTTTTCGACCCTGGAACGCCCTGGCCCCGGCCGGCCCCCACGCGCCGGCCAGAGGAGGATCCCGTGCGCCCCCGTTCCCTTGCCCTCGCCGCGGCCCTTGCCGTCCTGCCGCTGACCGCCGTCTCGCTCGGCGTGACCGGCGCGCAGGCCGCTCCCGTCCCCAACGCCTCCGCCCCTCGCGTCTCGCTGCCGGACACCGTGACCCCCGCGGTGGCCCGCTCCGAGAAGAAGGGCGACGTCCCCGCCGACCAGCAGCTCTCGGTGGCCGTCAGCCTGAAGCTGCGCGACACCGCCGGGCTGGACCGCTTCCTCGCCGCGGTCGCCACCCCCGGAACCCCCGAGTACGGCGGGTACCTGACGCCGCAGCAGTTCACCGAGCGCTTCGGCCCGACCCAGGCGGCCGTCGAGCAGGTCAGGTCGTACCTCACTGCCCAGGGCCTGACCGTCTCCGGCGTCAGCGACAACCGCCAGGTGGTCGGCGCGCGCGGCACCGCCGCGCAGATCGCCAAGGCCTTCGGCACCCACGAGAGCGCCTACCTGGACCCGCAGGCACAGCGCGCCTTCTTCGCCAACGACGCGGCCGCCTCCGTCCCGGCCGACCTCGCCGGCGTGGTGCAGGGCGTCTCCGGCCTCAACAACCACACCGTCCGCACCACCCGCCTGGCGAAGCCGCAGGCCGCGGCCGCCCCCAACGCCGCGCCCAACGCCGCGCCCAGCGGCTTCGGCCCGTCCCAGTACGACGGTGCCTACCGGCTGGACAGGACCGGCGCCGACGGTACCGGGGTCACCGTCGCCCTCTGGGAGTTCGACGGCTACAGCTCCACCGACCTGAAGACCTACGACTCCCAGTACGGCCTGACCGGACCGGCCGTCAGCACCGTCTCGGTGGACGGCGCAAGCTACGACTCCGCGCCCGGCGACGGCCAGGGCGAGGTCGAGCTGGACAGCGAGATCGTGCGCGGCGTCGCCCCCAAGGCGACCCAGCTGGTCTACGAGGCGCCCAACAGCGACCAGGGCGAGATCGACATGGCCGCCAAGATCGTCTCGGACAACAAGGTCTCGGTGATCTCCATCTCCTGGGGCTCCTGCGAGCCGGACACCACCGCCTCCTCCATGACGGCCGTGGACAACTCCTTCAAGCAGGCCGCCGCCCAGGGCATCTCGGTCTTCTCCGCCTCCGGCGACGACGGCTCGCGCGACTGCACCCGCTCGACCAGCGGTTCGTCCGTCAAGGCGGTCGACTTCCCGGCGTCCAGCCCGCACCAGACCGGCGTCGGCGGCACCAACCTCAAGGTCTCCGGGACGGGCTACTCCTCGGAAAGCGCCTGGAGCACCGCCGGCGGCGGCGTCTCCACCGTCTTCGCCAGGCCCGCCTGGCAGACCGGCACCGGCGTCAGCGGCACCATGCGCACCGTCCCGGACGTCTCCTCCGACGCCGACCCGGCCAGCGGCTTCGCCATCTACACCGCCGGCGGCTGGCAGGTGTACGGCGGCACCAGCGCGGCCGCGCCGCTCTGGTCCGGCTACGCGGCCCAGTTCGACCAGAAGGCCAAGGCCGCCGGACAGCCGGTCCTCGGCGAGGCCTCCCCCAAGCTGTACGCGGTCGCCAACGGCAGCGGCTACGGCACGGCCTTCCACGACGTCACCACCGGCAAGAACCAGGACTTCCCCGCCAAGGCCGGCTACGACCAGGTCACCGGCTGGGGCAGCCCGATCGCCGACGCCCTGGACACCGCGCTGCTCGGCGGCACCACCCCGCCGCCCTCCGGCGGCTGCACCCCGGCCCAGCTGATCGGCAACGGCGGCTTCGAGAGCGGCACCGCCGCACCGTGGACGGCGTCCAGCGGCGTCGTCGACAGCAGCACCGGCGAGGCCGCCCACACCGGCTCCTGGAAGGCCTGGCTGGACGGCTACGGCAGCAGCCACACCGACACCCTGGCGCAGACCGTCGCCGTCCCGGCCGGCTGCAAGGCCGTCCTCTCGTTCTGGGTCCACGTCGACACCGCCGAGACCGGCTCCACCGCGTACGACAAGCTGACCGTCCAGGCCGGCTCGACCACCCTGGCCACCTACTCCAACGCCGACGCGGCCACCGGCTTCGCGCAGAAGTCCTTCGACCTCTCGGCCTTCGCCGGACAGACGGTGACCATCACCTTCACCGGCACCGAGGACTCCTCGCTCAAGACCAGCTTCGTGATCGACGACGCCGCGCTCAACGTCTCCTGACCATCTCCACCCCCACACAGGCGGGGGGGGGCGCCCCCGCCCCCCCCCCCCCACGGTGTTGGCCCCCGGTAGAAAACGAAAAAACACCGGGGACCCACGCCTGGCCACCGTGAAACCAGCCCCGGATGTCGGTGACGCACCGCCCG
>NZ_JBIVRD010000011.1:217405-220909 GCF_044755565.1 Kitasatospora sp. NPDC092286
CCGGTTCGCGCCCCCCCCCCCCGCCCCCGCCGCCCCCCCCCCGCCCCCCCGGGGCGCCCCCCCCCCCCCCCCCCACACCCCCCCCACACCACCCCCCCCCCCCCCCGGGGGGGGGGGCCCCCCCCGCCCCCCCCCGCCGATGTGTTTCCGCACCGTTTCAAGATCGATAACCCTGCGGTCCACCTGCCGTGACCACTGTCATACGTCCGGCTGATGACGTAGCCTCTCGACCGTGCATAGGGTTCCCCACAGCTCGGTGAAGCCGCTGACGGCGCGCTCCGGCGCCGGAGCGCTCCCGCCGAACTCGCTTGGTGGGGAAGGTAACCGTATGGGCTCACAGCACCCCGGGGACGCGGCACGACTCAAACCGGCCGGACGGCGTCCCGACCCGTCCACGCCCGCGGCGGCACCGCCCGGCCCGGGCGGCAGCGGTCGGCCCGCCCCCGCCGGGGGCTTCGCCGACACCCTGCATCTGGCGATCGAGGCCAGCGGCCTCAGTCTGGACCGGATCAGGGCGGCGCTGGCCCAACGCGGTGTCAGGGTCAGTGTCACCACGCTGAGTTACTGGCGGCGCGGCCGCAGCCAGCCCGAACGGGCCAGCTCACTGCGCGCCGTCCATCTGCTGGAGGAGCTGCTCGGTCTGCCGCACAGCACCCTCTCCGCGCTGCTCGGCCCGCCCCGGCCACGCGGCCGCTGGGCCGCCGCGGCCACCATCTGCCAGCTGCGACTGGAGGACGTCTGGCCGGGCGAGCAGCAGATCGCGGACGTCTTCGCCGAGCTCGACGCCCCGCCGGTCGGCGAGTTGGAGCGGCTGAGCATCCACGACGCGTACTACGTCGACGCCGAGCGGCGCGCCAACCTGCTGCGGCTGCGCCAGGTGGTCCGCGCCACCGTCGGTGGGGTGGCCCGCTGTCTCGTCGTGCACAAGGCGGACGAGGGTGCCACCGGCTGCCCCGAGATCACCTCGGTCCGGCACGGCCGGCTCGGCCGGGTCCGCCGCCGCCCGGAGGCCGGCCTGGTGGTCGGCGAGCTGATGCTGGACCGCCCGCTCGGGCTCGGCGACAGCACGGTGTTCGAGTACGAGGTGGAGATCCCGCCCGGCGGGCCGACCATGGAGTACAGCCGCCGCTTCGCGGCCCCGGTGCGCGAGTACGTCCTCCAGGTCCACTTCGACCCGGCGGCGGTCCCGGTCCACTGCGAGCGCTACGACCGCGCCCCGGGCGAGGACGTCGACCGCCACCGCGAGCAGCTCTGGATCGGCGCCTCGGCCAGCGCCCATGTCCTCGCCCCGGACCAGCAGCCCGGCCACATCGGCATCCGCTGGGAGTGGGAGTAGCCCCGCCGTCGGCACCGCGCCACCACTGCCACCACTGCCACCACCACCGCCCCGGCCGCCACCGCCCCGTCGCGGCCGGGCCCCGCCGCTACCGCCCGGCCGCAGCCGTCCGCCGCACGAGGTGCACCATCCCGGGCACCGGGAACAGCAGCAGGAACAGGTTCGGCAGCCACCACGCGAGCGAGTAGTCCCCCCGCAACGCCCAGAACGCCACCGCCTGGAGCCCCGCCGTGCTGGTCAGCGCGAGCGAGACCAGCATCAGCGGCTGCGCACGGCCCGCGAGGCCGCGCCGGCCGAGCCGCAGCGCGGTCAGCCCGGTGACGCTGGCCAGCACGTCCAGCAGGACGAACGAGTAGTTCCAGTCGCTGAGCGGCTACTTGTGTAGAACACACTCAGGAGCCGACCATGGCGGATGTGCTAGTCAGCGAGTACGACGGATGCGGCAAGTGCGTCATAGGGACACTGCGCCTCTCTCGCAAGACGGATAAGACCAACTCACCGGCCAAGCAACGAGGACAGATCCTGTCCAGGGTCGCGGCCGTGGGTGCGCACGTGATCGCGTGGGCTGAAGACCTTGAGGTTTCCGGTGCCACAGACCCCATGACCCGCCCCGGACTTGGCCCATGGCTGCGCGGCGAGCTTGGCCCCTACAGCGGGATTGCTGCGGCTACCGTTGACCGCGTCGGCCGAAATGTCCGCGACACTCTCAATACGCAGGACATGCTGACCAGGCAAGACCGAATCATCATTACGGCCGATCATGATGGAATCTGGGACTTTGGGGACCCAGCTCAAGAGAATGAGTGGATCATGAAGGCGTGGGGGTCCCAGATGGAACTACGCGCCATTCAGAAGCGAAACAAAGACGAGTCCGAACGCGCACGCCGGGCCGGACAGCCGAAGCAGGCCCCCAGCTACGGCTACCGGTACGTAAGGCTGCACCCTAACGGACCCATTGATCACGTGGAAATTGATCCGATCGCCGCTGAAATCATCAGGGGAGTTGCGCAGCGCATCCTCAGCGATGAGACGGGCAAGATCACGTGGTCCACAGAAGCGGCCAGGCTGACGCGGGCCGGAGTCGCGTCACCTCGCGACCGGCGTGCCGAAATGTACGGCAAGCCGATTAAGGGGGCGCGCTGGACGCCGGATTCTCTGAGGGTAATTCTCACCAGTGAAGCCGCCCTAGGGTACCTAATGCACAGTGGACGCCCAGTGATTGGCAGTAACGGGCGTCCCGTCAAACTCGCTGATCCGCTGTGGGATTCCGCGACCCGAAACGCGCTGCTTGCCAAAGCGGGATCACCGAAGAAGGGCCGCGCGCCCAGCGGTGTTCACCTACTTTCCAGCAGGATCACGTGCGGGACGTGCACCGAAGCGATTCGGGCGTTTGGTCCGGCCGGCCCGTCGGGGGATTACGGCTGCACTGGCCGACTCCGAGGGTTGCCCGGGTCTGCTGACTGCCGACCGGCGCCATTCATCATGCGGTCGATTCTGGATTCAGCCGTTGAAACGTGGTTCCTCTCCCGTTTTGGAGAAGGCCAAGTGATGGAACGGCGGTTCGATCCTGGCACCGGGTACGCAGCGCAGATCAAGACTTTGCAGGACGACCGGAAGCGTCTACGCGACGACCGAAATGCAGGGCTGTACGACGAGCCTGATGATGAAGAGTGGTACCGGACGGAGTATGCGCGGATGGGACAGGAAATTCGGAGGCTGAAGGAACTTCCGGACCGGCCCCCAGCCATGCGCCTCATGCCTACCGGGCGCACGATTGGCGATGATTGGCGAGCCGCTTCCGACAATGCCGCACGACGCGAAATCCTGATCGAGTACGGCGTCAGTGTGACTCTCTTCCCGCAGAAGGCGTCGAACCGATACGTGATCACGGCAAGCGTTAGCCCGTTCGCCGCTACTGATTTGGACCCAGGATCTGACCACGCGTAGCGGCACGAGACGGCCCCGGATGGAATGAGCCATCCGGGGCCGCTGTGGTGTCAGGACCGAAGTGCCAGCGTGGGCAGGGCATAGCGCACGATCCGGCCGGTAAGGGTGGTGACGTTTTGCGCTCTGAGAGGGCGGTTCGAGAGTTGATGTCCGTTTCGAGTTGAGGTTGGGGAGAGGGCTGCTGGCTGCGGGGGTTCGGTCGGCTACTGCTTCTTGGTGAA
>NZ_JBIVRD010000012.1:0-212598 GCF_044755565.1 Kitasatospora sp. NPDC092286
CAGTTGCGCTCGCGTCACACACCACGGTCTACCGGATCAGGACCCGCCGCGAAGGTGAATCACACAGATTGATCACGACCGAATACGCGCCCTAGCCCGGTCCGCGTCTCCGGGCCGCTATCCCGGCGGGACCGGGCCGTTCACCGCCGGCTGCCCCGTCTCGACCTCACCGCGCCTACCCACATGAGCCGCCAGCAGGCCCCCCAGCCAGCCGGTGACCAGCCCCCAGCCGGCCGCCAGCGGCACCGCCACCCAGAGGTCGGGGCGCAGCGCCAGGGTGCCGCCGCCCAGCCCGGCCAGGGGATTGCCGCCGCCGAGAACGGCGCCGAGCAGGTCGCCGAGGCCGCCCTCACCGACGCCCACGCCCAGCACCGAGAGGCCGTAGTCGGCCGAGACCCGCGACCAGACGCCGACCAGCAGCACGGTGACGGCCGCCGCCACGCCGAGCCGTACCGCGTGCTGCCAGAGCCGGACGCCGCGCGGCGAGCGGTAGGCCGCGAGGAAGCCCGCCGCCAGCAGCAGGACGGCGGCCAGCGGCAGCAGCCACCAGGCGCGGGCGTCGTGGTCGGCGAGCGTGCCGAGGCCGACGGTGGCGTCCTGTCCGTTCGGCGCCCGCAGCACCTCGGCCAGCGCGTTCGGCACCGGCAGGCCGACCGCGCCGACGAGGTGCCCGTGCCACTCGGCGCCGAGCCCGACCCCGAAGGCGAGCCAGACCAGGTTGGGCAGCGCCAGCAGGACGACGGCCATGGTCTCGCGCGCGTTGCCGTGCACGACGGCCGTCACGGCGCCGGCCACCACCCCGATCACCACATACGCCAGCAGGACCAGCAGCATCGCGAACGCGGCCGGCCGGACCGCCTGCTGGAACGGCACCAGGCCGCGCGGCAGCGGCGCCCGGCGGGACACCGCGAAGGCCGCCGCCAGCACCACCAGCAGCCAGAGCAGCCCGAGACCGACGGTGCTCGGCGGGTCCGCGTGGAAGCCGACCTCGGGGGTCAGGCCCAGGGCGCCGCCGAGGACATCGGCGAGGCCGCCGCCCAACGGGACCACGAAGGTGTGCCGGGCACCGAGGGTGAGCAGCACCAGCGCCACCACCCAGAGCACCGCCGTACGGGCCACCCGGCCGAGCAGTTCCCCTCCCCCGGCGACCGCCCGGAAGCGCAGCTGGCGCAGGAACACCTCGGCCATCACCAGCGCGCCGACCAGGCCGACGGAGAGCGGCATGGCGGTGATCCCGGCATCGACCTTGGCGAAGAAGCCCGCGCCGCCGTCCAGTTGGACGGAACCGCCGACCGCGAGGGCCAGCGTGCCGGCCAGCACGGAGGGGAATCCACCGTCCGGAAGGCCGTTGGCGCCCGCCAGCCAGAGACCGAGCGCGGCCACCGCCGCCATCGCGGCGAGTCCGGCGACCACCACGGCCAAGGCGTCCAGCCAGCCCCGCAGGGCGCCGGGCGGGCCGGGCGGCACGGGGTGCGGCTCCTGGTGCATGCGGGCTCCTGGTGGACTCGGGTGCCCCCCTCGCGTCTGACTCCAGATTCACCCAGGAGCGGCCGCCGCGCGCTGCACACCCTCGGAGACCCGCTGTTGCGGGGGTTGGGAAGCCGGGCAGAAATGGAAGCCAGTGGCAGGAGCTTCCTGTGCCGGCCGTGTTCGCCGGCCGCCTGCGAAACGGAGCCTCGATGAGTGCCCAACCACCCCCGCCCGGCCCCCCAGCCGGCCCGCCGCCGGGGCCGCCGCCGGGGCCGCCGCCGGGGCCGCCGCCGGGGCCGCCGCCGGGCCCGCCGCCCGGCCCTCCCTCCGGCCCGCCGTCCGGGCCCCCGGCGTCCGGGCCCCCGTCCGACGGCGGCGCGGGCCCGCCGACCGCTCCCCCGTCCGGCCCCTCGGGCCCTCCAGGACCGGGGGCGCCGGGTGGGCCTGGCGGGCCGGGCGGTGCTTCCCGCGGGCCCCGGACGCCCTGGTGGCGCTCGGGGCGGAAGCTGACGCTGGTCGCGGGCGCAGTGGTGCTGGCGGCGGTGGCCACGGTGCTGATCGTCAGCAACCAGCACAACGATGCCGTCCCGACCGCCAACGAGGTCGCGCTCCAGCAGCCCTCCGATCCGGGTCAGGCCCCGTTCACCCAGTCGGTGGAAACGGCCGGCGTGACGGCCCCGGCACCCGCGTCCCCGCCGGCCCAGCCGACCGGTCGGCCCAGCGGGACCCGGACCACCGCCGCGTCGGCGGCGGGCATCCACAGCGTGGAGGGGACGTCCCCCGGGCTCTACGCGGGGTCGATGTCCAAGCCGAGCTGCGACGTGGAGCGCCTGATCACCATGACGTCCTCCGGGGACGTCGGCCGCGCCTGGGCCTCCGCGCAGGGCATCAGCCAGTCCGCCATCCCGGGCTATCTGCGCTCGCTGACCTCGGCCTACCTGCGGGTGGACACCCGGGTGACCAACCACGGTTACAAGAGCGGCGCCGTGACCGGCTACCAGTCCGTGCTGCAGGCCGGCACCGCCGTCCTGGTGGACGCCCAGGGCGTGCCGCGGGTGCGGTGCGCCTGCGGCAACCCGCTCAAGCCCCCGGTGCTGGTGAGCGACGCCGAGTACACCGGCAAGGCCTGGCCGGGCTTCCGGCCGACCACGCTGGTCGTCGTGGTGCCGGCGCCCCAGCCGGTGACGGAGATCGTGCTGGTGAACGTCGACACGGGCACCTTCTTCGCCCGGGCCACCGGGCGGATCGAGGTGATCGACCGGCCCGTTCCGGGGCCCAGCGGGCCGCTGGCGGTGGGCATTCCGCCGGCCGCGCCGATGAAGCCGTCGTCGCCCTCGGCGTCCGTCTCCGGGGCCACCTCGGCTTCGACCTCTGCCTCGTCCCCGGGCGCGTCGTCCGGCTCTTACTCGGGCTCGCCGTCCGGCTCGTCGTCGGCTTCGACCTCTGAAGCAACCTCCTCCTCGACCGGGCCTTCGTCCGGCTCGGCCTCGGCGTCGAGCTCGTCCGGTAAGCCGTCCGGGCCGTCCTCGGCGCCGGGCACCTCCTCGGGCGGGTCCTCGCCCACGTCGTCCACCTCGTCGGCGCCCGAATCGTCCGGGCCGTCGTCCACCCCTGGGTCGTCCGGGCCTCCGTCGGCACCGAGGTCGTCCGGCCCGTCCTCCGCGACCGGCGCGCCGTCCACCGCGACGACCGCGACGAATCCGGCGACCGGCCCGACCACGGTCCTGCCCCCGACCGGCACCGCCGCCCCGGGCCGTTCACCGAGCTGACCGGTCGAACCGTCCCCACGCCACCATTTAAGTTGGATTATCAAACTCGCCAGGCTAGGGTGAGTTTCAGATTCCAACCAACCGGCGACGAGGGGACGACGAGCGTGCACAGTCCACCGGCGGAGACCTCCGCCGCAGACCGGCCCCGACCGGCCCGTCCGCACCCTGGGCACCCCCGTCGCCCCGTCGCCCACCAGCCGCCGGTCCCCCTCCCTCCCCGGGCAGTCGGCGGCCCTGGCGGAGCGGCTTGAGATCCGGCCGCCCCCCACCTGCCCCGTTGAGGCGCGTCCCGCGAACCCCGCCGGCCCGGCCCGGCGCGCTCCGGCACGCCCCCTTCCGCACAACCCCACGCACCCCACGCACCCCAGCCATGGAGAGCCCAGTGAAACTCGCCCGCCGTACCGCACCGGCCACCACAGCCGGCGCGGATCCAGGGCCCGCCCCCGTCCGCCCCAGCAACGGGACCAGCACGGGAGCCGGCACCGCGGCCCTCGCAGCGAGCGCCCCCGCGACCGCCACGACCCACCCGGGGGTGTCCGATGTCGCGCACTGACCGCAGCGGACTCGTTCTGCTGGCCGCCTGCCTCGGCCTGTTCACGGTCTTCGTCCAGACCACCCAGACCATCGGCACCCTGGGCGCGGTCCGCGAGGACCTCGGCCTCGACTCCGCCGACCTGGTCTGGGTCCCGAGCATGTACACCCTGGTCGTCGCCTCCGTCGTCCTGGGCGCCGGCGCGTTCGCCGACCGGTGGGGGCGGCGGCGGATCTTCCTGCTCGGCGCCCTCGCGATGGCCGTCGGCGGGGTGGTCCTGGTGTTCGCCGGGAGCCTGTCCGCCGTGCTGGCCGGCCAGGCGATCGCCGGGCTCGGCGGCGCGCTGATCACGCCCAGCTCGCTCGCCCTCATCACCAACGCCTTCCCCGACCCGCGCCGCCGGGCCGGCGCGATCTCCGCCTGGGCGGCCACGTCGGGGCTCGGGCTCGCCCTCGGACCGATCACGGCCGGGCTGGCCCTGCGCTGGTCCACCTGGCACACGGCGTTCTGGCTCGGCCCGGTGATCGCCGCCCTCGCCGCCGTCGCCGCGCTGCTCGGCGTGCCGGAGTCGCGGGTCGAGGGCGGGCGGCTGGACTGGCCGGGACAGTTCCTCGTCACGGCCGGGCTGGCGCTGCTGATCTACTGGCTGATCGACGGTGGGCACCACAGCTACGTCGGCGGTCTGCCGCTGGCCGCGGCCGTCGGCGCGGCCGTCCTGCTCGCCGTCTTCGCGGTGGTCGAACTGCGCCGCGACCACCCGCTGCTCGATCTGCGGCTGATGCGCGACCCGTCGTACAGCGCAGCCCTGCTGCTGGCCGCCACCGTGCTGTTCGGCTTCGTCGGGCTCTCGCTGCTCCAGGTGCTCTGGCTGCAGCAGGTGCGCGGACTGACCGCCCTTCAGGTGGGCGTCCAACTCCTGGCGGAGTTCGGCACGTTCATTCTCGCCTCGGTGGTCGCCGGGATCCTCGGACGGCGGTTCGGGGCCGCGCCGTTGATCGTCGTCGGGCTGCTGCTGGCGGCGGCGGGCGCCGCGCTGTTCGCCACCGTCGAGCCGACGGACGCGTTCGGCGGGTACGCCCTCTCCCTGGTGGTCTTCGGCTTCGGCTGCGGCCTGGCCAACGCCCCCTCCACCGCACTGGCGGTCGGGCACGTACCGCGCGGCAAGGAGGGCGCGGCGGCCGGGACGGTCAACGCCGCCCGCCAGGTCGGCGCGGTGCTCGGCACCAGCGTCCTCGGCACCCTGATGACCACCCGGTTCGAGGAGCGCCTCGGCGCGCTCGGCCGGCCCCGCCCGCAGGACGTGGCGCAGGCGTTCACGGACGCCGTCGGCCACGCGGCCTCCGTCGGCGCGGTCGTGCTGCTCTGCGGTGTCGCGGCGGGCGCCTGCCTGTTGGCCCTCGCCCGTCGGCGGGGCGGTCCCGCTCCGGCGGCGCACCTCCCGGCGCCCGCCGACGGGGGCGCGGAGGTCGTCACCCTGCCGACGGCCGACTCCCGGACCTCCTGATCACCCACCACCCCCCGCTGCCACCGCCGTTCACCTCTCGGCGGTGGCAGCGCCACGCGGCCGGACACCCCGGGGCGGCCGGAAGTCCGCTCAGACCGCCGAACCCTCAGCCGGTGACGGCGAGTTCGGCGACCACCGCCCGGTGGTCGGCGCCCGGCACGGTGTGCTCGGCCACCGACACCGCGCTCAGCGCGTCGCCGTGCAGGACGTGGTCGATCTGGATCACCGGCGGCAGAAAGGGGAAGTCGGCGTTGTCCTCCGGCCAGGTCGGCGCACCGCCGCGGCCCAGTTCGGCGTGGGTGTCCGCCAGTCCGGTGGCGAGCAGGTCGCGCATCGGCGCGTGGTCGAGGGTCGCGTTGAAGTCGCCGAAGAACACGGCGTTGCGGGTGCTGTCGGCCGCCGCGGCCCGCAGGCCGTCGAAGTCCTCCGACCAGCGCCGGGCGTCGCCCAGCGGGTAGTAGGTGTGCACGGCGGTCAGCCGCACCGTCCGGCCGCCGACCGACACCTCGGCCGCCACCTGCGCCGAGGCGGAGACGGCCAGTGGGGTCAGCGACAGTCGCGAGTAGAGCGCGGTGTCCTGGCCGGCCGGCAGTTCCCGGTACGGCAGCAGCTCCGCGATGCCCGCCCGGTCCAGGGCGGCGGCGGCGGAGCCGCTCAGCTCCTCCACCGCGAGGACGTCCACCCGCTGTTCACGCACCAGGCGGACCAGTGCGGCGACGTCCACCTGCCCCATGTACGCGTTGCTGGTGGCCAGCCGGAGCCGGGGCGCGTCGGCCGCCACCGAGCCGCCGTCCGGCACGAAACGCGGTACCAGCCAGATCAGTTGGACCAGCGTGAGCAGTCCGGCCAGACCCACCGCCCACCACGAGCGGAGCACCAGCAGGACGCCCAGGGCCAGGACGGTGGTCAGGGCCGCGTACGGCAGCAGCACCATCGGCAGGGCCAGCGACGTCCCGTCGTCCCAGCCCGCCAGCCGCACCACGACCAGGGCCGCCGAGAGCAGCAGCCCGACCACGCAGAGCACCACCAGGGCCGTCCGGGTCCGGCGCCACCAACCCCGGCCGCTCGCCGTCCTGTTGCCCGATCTGCTACGCACGCGGTTCCCCACCCGTCATTCTCGCCACCCCTGCGGCGCCCGGTCGTCCGGCCGCTCCGGCTGAAGACGCGGAGCGGCCGGGTCCGGTTCCGGGGGCGCCGGCTTCGGGCTCGGGCTCGGGCTTCGGGCTCGGGCTCGGGCTCGGACCGGCGCCGGGCCGCGCGGGCAGGCCGCGCCGCCCGTCAGTCCACGCAGGGGATCCCGCCGGCCTTCACCGCGGGGCCCTGCATGGGGAGGCCGGCGGCCGGGTCCGGGGCGGCGTCGGCGGGCTGCGGCCCGGAGCCCGCCGGGGACGGCGTCGTGGGCGAGGCGCTGAACGTACTGCCCAGGGTCACCACGACATGGCCGGCGGGCGCACCGGCGGCGGCCACCGCCGTGACCCCGTAATGGGCGGCGATCTGCTGGGCGTCGGCCTTGGCCCCGCTGCCGTAGGTGACGGTGGTGGCCTTGGGCCGGCCCGCGGCCTCACCCACCTTGCCGGCCTGGTAACCGAGTTCGGCCAGCGCCTTGGACTCGCCGGCGGCGGACCCGCCGTACACGTCCACGGTGGCCCGCTCCCTGGCCGGACTCGACGCGGCCGGGGTGGTCGGGTCGGTCGCCCCGGGCGCAGCGGTGTCGCCGCCCCCGGCCGGGGCGGCGGGCGCCGGATCGTGGTTGAACAGCTGCTGCACGATCCGCTTGATCAGGTCCGGGTTGACGGTGTTGACCTCCTGGCCCCCGATGGTCTTGAACCCGGTGATCGGCAGGGTGTTGAACTCGACGTTGCCACCGGTCAGGTTGGGGGCCTGCTGCGCGAAGTCCAGGATGTTCCACTCGTTGTCGATGACGACGTCCTTCTTCACCACGTCGAACAGCCGCTGGAGCTTCCCGAAGTCGTTGAGGATGCCCTGCTGTTTGAGCTGGTACTCGACCGAGGAGATGAACGCCTGCTGGCGGTGGGTGCGGTCGAGGTCGCCGTTGGGGAGGTTGTGGCGCTGGCGGACGAAGGAGAGCGCCTGCGCCGCGTTGAGGGAGCTGATCCCGGCCGGGAGTTTCAGCCCGGTGCCGCCGCCCTCGCGGGTCGCGGTGCGGGCGACGATCGGATCGTCGACCGGGTGGTTGAGGCAGACCTGGATCGGTTCCACCGCCTTGGCGATGTCGTAGAAGCCGATCAGATTGACCTCGGCGAAGTGGTCGATCGGGATGTTCAGGAACGCCTGCACGGTCTGGATGGTGGCCGAGCGGCCGGCCTCCCTGCTCTGGCGCTCCAGTTCCGGCTTGGACAGCCCCTTGCCGGCCAGCTTCTGCTCGGCGGCGTCCTTGGCGATCCCGTACGCCTCCTTGATCTTGTGCATCTTTCCGTCCGCGCCCACGGTCTGGACGTAGTCGTCCCGCGGGACGGAGAGCGCGGCCACCTTGCCGCCGTTGGCCGGGATGTGCAGGACGATCAGGGCGTTGGTGTTGTACCCGCCGATCTCGCTGGAGCCCGCGTGCAGTTCGTCCTCGACGAACTCCTTGGGCAGGTCGTTGCCGTCCATGTCCTTGCGGCTGTCGAGACCGATGAGCAGCAGGTTCACCGACTTGTCGAGGTGCGGCGGCGCGTTCTTCTTCGCCTCCGCCAGCGCCGCCGACTTGACTATGCCGCTGTCCAGGCTGCGGTACTCGTACCAGGTGAAGCCGCTGGCCCCCAGCACGGCCGCCGACACGGTGCAGGCCAGGCCCCGCCCGGCGACGGTCAGCGGCGCGGTGCGGCGCGGGGCCCGCGCCCTGGTGTTCTTCCGGTCAGCCACGACGACTCCCTCGGCTCCTGGCGTTCCCGCCCCTGTTCCCGCTACCGCCCCCGGTGCCGCGTCCTCTCCCGCCCCTGCTCCCGCTCCTGCTCCCGCTCCTGCCGAGCACGGTCTGGACGGCGATCACCAGCAGTGCGGCCGCCACCGCCTCGGCCATCACGGGGAACGCCCCCACCACCCAGCGCAGCGCCCCCGAGGCGAGCGCCTTGCCCTGGTAGTCCTCCCGGCGGGCGAGGTACTCGACGCCCGCCCGGACCGCCAGCACCACCACCGGTGCGGCCGTGACCACCCACCAGCGCCCCGGCCGGCTGCACAGCACCACCGCGGCGGCCGTGCCCAGCACCGCGCCGACCGCGAACAGCAGCCCGGTGCCCGGTCCGTTCAGCTCGTCCGCCACCGCGCCCAGCACCGGCAGCCCGACGGCCACCAGCACCACCGGCAGGCCACCGCGCCGCGGGGCCTCCCGCCGCCGCGCCGCGACCGCCCTCGGCGTGGCCTCACCGCCGCCACCCCGCGCACCGTCGTCCCGGGCGCCCCCGTCGTCGGCACCACGGCCCGCCGCGCCCGAGCGCTGCGCAGGAACGCCGGACTCCCCGGGATGCGCCCCCGGTCGCGATCGCGCGCCCCGGTCCGGCGTTCTCGCCCGTTGCCCGGCCATCCACACACCCCTCGTCAACTCGGCTGCCACGGCACCGGCGCGCCGTCCTGCGTACCGGGACGCGAACCGTCCGGATGACGGTTCCCGAACTTCTACACTGTTGTAGAACTCGGCTGGAGCATACAAACCCGCCCCCGCCGCGTCACCCGCCGCCCTCCCGGCTGCGGCGGAACCGCCAGGTGGGGCCTCGTTAGGATGGGCGTGATCCCCACCCGTCGGCACCCATCAGGAACGCATCAGAGGAGCAGCGCGTCACCATGTTCGAGAACCTGAAGAACCTTGCGGACAAGGCCACCGACCTCGCCCGCGAGCACAGCGGCGTCATAGGCCAGGGGCTGGAGAAGGTCGGCGACGTGATCGACGACAAGACCGACGGAAAGTACGCGAGCCAGATCGACACCGGTGTCGAGAAGGCCAAGGACTTCATCCGCAACCTGGACGACGACAAGAAGCCGACGGAGTAACACCCCGGCGCGGCACTGCCGCCGGAACCACCAACGGGCCATCGGGATCAACGAACGGACGGGCGGGCGGCAGTGACGAAAGACCGGACGGGCCCCCGCTGGGGCCGCTGGCTGGCCGCCGCCGTCCTGGCGGCGGCCGGCTGGGGCATCATCCGCGGCGGCGGCCACCCGGCCCCCGCCGACTCCGCCGCCTCCCCCTCGCCCCCGTCCGCCGGCACCACCACCGCCCCGGCCGCGTCCGCCCCGTCGCCCTCCCGCCCCTCCGGCCGCTACGACCCCGCCGACTACGCGGCCCCGGTCCGCACCCACGCCGCCCGAGCGGGCATCAACCCCCAGCTGCTGATGGCGATCCTCTACAACGAGTCGTACAAACCCCACGACCCCGACCTCGAACGCGCCTGGCAGCGGACCAAACCCGACGCCTCCTTCGGCATCGCCAACATGCACCGCGCCGCCTTCGACGACACCAAGCAGGGCCGGGACTTCGCCGACCGCCGCTGGGAGGAGCTCCCCGACGACCGCGACCTCGCCATCGAGGCCGCCGCCTGGCACCTCCACGACCTCGCCGCCCAGCTCCCCGCCCGCCCCGCCACCTCCCTCACCCGCGACGAACTCCTCGCCCTCGGCTACAACACCGGCGCCGGCAACATGTCCGCCTTCGCCCGCGGCATCAAGCCCGGCTCCCAGGCCCAGTCCTACCTCGACCGTCTCCACGACAACTGGCAGAAGTCCGCCACCGCCGTCAAATCCGGTTGACCAAAGCCCACTTCAGCCGACTGGCCGCCGCCGCCCCCGATCACGTGGATCAGCCGCCGGCCGTGGTCTGCCGCGGTGGATCACGCCGCGGTCCGCACAACGACCGGTGGGCCCGCGCGTTCGCGACGCGCGGGCCCACCGGAGGACGCGGTGGGAAGGTCAGGAGGCGGCCAGGTGGGTGGACCACTTGGTGCGCCAGGCGAGGGCGTCGGTGACGGCTTCGTCGATGGTGCGGCGAGGGGTCCAGCCGAGGAGGTCGCGGGCGGTGTCGATGCCGGCGTAGCAGCCGATGACGTCGCCGGGGCGGGGGTCCGCCTCGCGGGTGCCGAGGGTGGTGCCGACGGCGCGCTCGAAGGCGGTGACCAGTTCCCGGACGGTGGTGCCCTCGCCGGTGCCGATGTTGATGACCCGGTAGCGGTCGTCGGCGGCGGGCTTGATGACCTCGTCGAAGCGGGTGAGCGCGGCGGCGTGGGCCTCGGCGACGTCCTGGACGTGGATGTAGTCGCGGATGCCGGAGCCGTCGCGGGTCGCCCAGTCGACGCCGGTGATGGTGAACGGCGTGCCGGTGGCGTGGGCCTCGATCAGCTTGCCGAGGGCGTGCGTCGGGTGGAGGTCCTGCAGACCGGTGCGCAGCCGCGGGTCGGCGCCGATCGGGTTGAAGTAGCGCAGGGTGATGACGCGGACCTCCTCGGCGCCATGGCCGCGGGTCCAGTCCTGGAGGACCTGTTCCATCATCTGCTTGGTGCGGGCGTACGGGCTGTTGGCGTCGACCGGGCAGCTCTCGTCGACCCGGGCGTCCGGGGTGGGCGCGTAGATCGAGGCGGAGCTGCTGAAGACGACGCGGGTACAGCCGTTGCGCTGGAGGGACTCCAGCAGTTCGACGGTCTTGGCGACGTTCTCGCGGTAGTAGTACAGGGGTTGGGAGACGGACTCCGGGACGACGATCCGCGCGGCGCAGTGCAGGGCGGCGTCGATGTCGGGGTGCTCCGCGAAGATG
The DNA here is from genome assembly GCF_044755565.1 of Kitasatospora sp. NPDC092286. NCBI lineage: Bacteria > Bacillati > Actinomycetota > Actinomycetes > Kitasatosporales > Streptomycetaceae > Kitasatospora > Kitasatospora sp. NPDC092286. The sequence continues at coordinate 11,016 of NZ_JBIVRD010000012.1, forward strand.
CGGTCGAGGAGGGCCGCGTCGGCGATGTCGCCCCGGTAGAAGACGCGGCCCTCGACGAACTCGGCCCGGCCCTTGGAGAGGTCGTCGAGGACGACCGGCGTGATGCCCTGGTCGAGCAGCGCGGAGGCCACGGTGCTGCCGATGTATCCCGCGCCGCCGGTGATCAGAACTTTCTTCAACGCGGACGCTCCCTTGCGGTCGGCCGGACGCCTCGGGTGGCGGCCGGTGACAGTGGGGACGATGGTTCAGGAGCGATGGTTCCGGCGGTCGTGGCGGCAACAGGCAACAGGCAGCGGGCAGCGGGCAGCGGGCAGCGGCGCCGGGGAGCGCACTCGGGGGGTGTGCGCTCCCCGGCATGGGGTGGTGGCGGCCACCCGGCCGGTCGTCCACAGGCTCGGACACCGGCGGCCGTGACCGGAATGCTAGACCCGCCGGGGGTCCGTGGCCAGAGCCCTGACCAGCCGATTTCCCGCCCCGGACATGCCACCCGGGCCGCGTCGGCCCCAGGTCCGAACAGGTGTCACCCACCCCACTCCCGCACGCTGCCGGAGACCGGCCGGAGACCGGTCGAGGCCCCGTCAGGCCGCGACCCGGGCGCCCAGCGCGGGCGACCGGACCACGGGCACGACGCCCACCGGCTGGCCGTGCGCGTGCAGCCGGGAGAGGGAGGCGGCCAGCTGGTCCGGGTCCTCGGCCAGCCAGAGCCGGAGGGCGGCGGCCAGGGCGGCGCTGGCCGGCCCGATGTGCAGTCCGCTCGCCCGGGTGACCCGGTCACCGACCAGCGGGAGGAGGTCGGCGAGCGGCGCGGGCAGCCAGAGCGTCACGGCGCAGGGCGCGGGGCGGGAGAGGACGCGCAGCAGGCGCAGCACGCCCGCGTCGCCGTGCAGGGCGGGGATGACGTCCAGCAGACCGTCCGCCGCCACCTCGGAGACGTCGCTGCCGTGACCACGCGCCAGCTCGCGCAGCAGCCCCCGCTCGGCGGCGGTGATCCGGACGGTCAGCATGACTTCTTCGCAGTCCATGGTCCCAGTTCCCGTCTTGTGGAGGTGCCCGTCGGTCGTGAACGCCCTGTCGTGCCAACGCCTGTCGTGCCCACGCCGGCCGTGTCGTGGCCGCCGTGCCGCACCGGCCGTCGTCGCGTACCCGTCAGCCGGTGGCGATCAGTTCCTGCCCATCAGTGGGCCTCCGCTACCGGCGTGATCAAGCCGTAGTGGCCGTCGTAGCGGCGGTACAGCACCCGGCCGCGGCCGTCCCCGGGGTCGGCGTAGAAGACGAAGGGCCAGCAGGTGAGCCAGAGTTGGCGGGCCGCCTCGGACAGGTCGAGCCGCGGCGCGGGGTGCGGGCTCTCGGTCAGGGGCAGCGCGGAGCCGCCGAACCGGGCGGTCGAATGGGCCCGGACCAGCCGGAAGCCGTCTCCCCCCGGCCGGCGGTGGACCAGGCTGTCCTGGCCGGTGAGCGCGTCGGAGAAGAGATGGAAGCGGCGGTCCAGGGCGAGCATCTCGCGCACGGCCTCGTCCGGCGCGCGGCGGGCGAGAACGACCGGTTTCCGGCGGGCGATCCGTCGTTCGGCGAGCGGGCGCGGGGCGTACTGCGGCCGATAAGCGCTGTCGTGCGCCGCGGCGAGCCCTATGTCCCCCTGCTCGCGCAGCCGCGCGGCCCGGCCGCCGAGCGTGCCGAGCGCCAGGTCCACCGCCTCGCGCATGGTCCCGGCGGCCAGTTGCGCCCGGACCGTGCCGACGCCGTCCAGTTCGATCTCGGCCTGGGCCACGGCGGGCCTGGACACCTCCCGGCAGCGGGTGTGGGTGAGCCTGATACGGGCCGCGTGCGCGTCCGGTCCGAGCGCCGCCGTCAGCTCCAACGCCCGGGCGCGCGCGTACTCGGCGTCGTCGCGGTGGAGTTCGCCTCGGATCTCCACCCGCACGTCGAGAGCGGGCCGGTGGCGCAGACGGGTCATCAGGATCCTCCTTGGTTCCGGACCATGCTGGACCTGCGGAGGGCCTCCGGCCGAGGGCCGAAAGACCCTGCCTGCCGGGCAACGGTCCTCCCCCCGCTCCGGCCTGGTCCGCGCAGGTCGGCCGGGGCCGCGGAAGGGCCTGCCGGACGACCCGCGCCGGCGCGTCCGCTCGATCGGCCGATGGGTCAGTTGCGGGCACGGGGGCGACCGGGCCAGACTCCGCCCGTGGAAGAGACGATCCCGCTGGAACCGGGCCATCCGCGCCGGCTGTCGCCCGCCCGCCCGGAGGAGGAACCGGCCGGCCCCGGCCGCCGGTTCTGAGCCGTCCGCGCCACCCCCCGAACCGCCGTCCGGCCCGCCCGGAGCCGGAATTCCGCCCGAGTGCGCGCGGCCGATCCACCAATGGGGTGATCCACGGGCATTTGGCGCAACGCCTGATCGAACGGCGCGTTCTCTATTGAGTGCGCCCTCCGGGAGCGGCGCGCGCGGGGGTCCGCGCTGGAGGGACCCTCGTCTCCCGGCTCTCGCGGCTCCGGCTCCGGCAGTACCGCCGCGTCGGCCCATCTGGTGAGAGGTGATGCCATGATCCTGACGACCGAGACGCGTAGACGAGCCGTTCCGCCCGGAACGGCTCCCGCGAAAACCCCCTCGACCGCTCCCCCGTCGGCGCCCGGCGCCGTACCGGGCCTCGGCCACGCCCCGGCCCTGCTACGCGACCCGCTCGGCTTCCTCGGCTCGCTCTCCCGCCACGGCGGTGTGGTGCAGGTCCGGCTGGGCCCACGGACGGTCTGCGTGGTCACCGACGCGAGTCTCGTCCACACCCTGCTCGTCGCCCTCGCCTACGACTGCCCACGCGGCGCCGTCCAGGACACTCTCAAAACGGCGTTCGGCGACGGTCTGCTGATGTCCGGGGGGAAGGCCCACCGGGACCGCCGCCGGCTGATCCAGCCCGTTTTCGGGCCGGACCGGATGGCCGACTACCTCGCGGTGATGCACCAGGTCACCGAGGAGCGGGCCGGACACTGGCGACCGGGCCAGGAACTGGACGTGGCGAAGGAGATGAACCACCTCGCGCTGGAGATCGTCACCAGGGCGCTGTTCGACGCGCGGCTGAGCGAGGACGCCACCGTCGACTTCCACCGAGCGCTGCCGGACCTGGTCAAGGGCCAGATCGTCCAGTCGCTCTACCCGCACCCGAAGCTCGCCCGGCTACCGCTGCCGGTCAACCGTCGCTTCGAGAACGCCGTCCGGGTGCTCAACCGGGTGGTCGACCAGGCCGTCAGCGGCGGCGCCCGGTCCGGCGGCACGAACGGCACCCTGCCCGCGCTGCTGCGCGCCGCCACCGACCCGGCCACCGAACGGCCGCTCACCGAGGCGGACGTACGCTCCGAGGCGATCACCATGTTCGGCGCGGGCACCGAGACCGTCTCCACCACGCTCACCTGGCTGCTCGACGAACTGCTGCGGCACCCCGAGGTGGAGACCCGCGTCCTCGCCGAGCTGGACGAGCACCTCCCGGCCGGCGCCGTGCCCACCCCCGACACGCTCGCGAAGCTCACGTACACCCGCAGCGTCACCCAGGAGGTGGTGCGGCTGCACGCGCCGAACGCCTTCCTGATGCGGACCGCCGCCGTCCCGGTCGAGCTCGGCCCGTACCTGATCCCGGCCGGCACCGAGCTGCTGTACAGCCTCACCGCCCTGCACCGCGACCCGGCGCTCTACCCCGAGCCGCTGCGGTTCCGGCCCGAGCGCTGGCGTGAGGGCGGCGACGCGGCCGGTGCCGGGCGGCAGGCGTTCCTGCCGTTCGGGGCGGGCAAGCACAAGTGCATCGGCGAGGCCTTCGCCTGGGCCGAGCTGACCGTGGCCGCCGCCGCGATTCTGCGCCGGTGGCGGCCGGTGGCCGTCGCGGGGACCAGGGCCCGCGAGGTGGTCTGGACGACCGTCCAGGCCCAGGGGCTGCGCATCCGGCTGACCCCGCGCAACGGTCACGCGTCCCGTTCCCGCCCCGGCGGCGCCGCCACCCCGCAGGACGGCGCGGCCCCCGGTGACGGTGAGGCCCCGAGCCCGTGCCTGATCCCGGGCCCGCGGGCGGCACCGCTGTCGCCGGCCGCCCAGGCGGCACGGACCGTCCCGGCGGCACGCACCGCCGCCCCGGTGCCGCGCACCGCCGCCGTGCCACGGCCGGCCTCGGCGGTTCAGCCGGCCCTGACCGCCCATCCGCCCGCCACCGTCTGCCCGGCCGCCGTCCTCATGCCCGCCCGCATCCCCGCCGAACTGCGCACCCCCGAGGGGTCGCAGGCCTCCGGCGAGCTACGGGCCACCACCGCACGGCACGCCGACTGGGTGCTGGACCACGGCCTGCTTCCCCTGAGCGGCCTGCCCCGCTACCAGGCCTACGGGCTGCCCAAGCTGATCGGCCACGCGTACCCCCGTGCCGGGGGCGCCGAACTCGACCTGCTGGTGGACCTGCTCGGCTGGTTCACCATCCTCGACGACCGCTTCGACGGCACCCCCGGCCGCCACCCGGCCGAGGCCCACGCGATCATCGACCCGCTGCTCGCCGTCCTGGCCGGAGACGACCCGACCCCGACCTCGGTGGGCGCCCAGCTCCTGTACGCCTGGCGGGAACTCTGGCACCGCCAGGGCGGTCCCATGTCGCCCGCCTGGCGGGACCGGGCCGCCCGCGAATGGCGGACCTGTCTGGAGACCTTCCTCACCGAGTCCGCGCACCGGGCCAAGGGCACCGCCCCCGGCCTCCCCGAGACCATGGGCCTGCGCCGCCACGCCAGTTGCCTCTACCCGTTCATGAACATACTGGAACGGGTCCAGGGCGCCGACGCGCCGGACGGGCTGCACGCCGAGCCCGCGCTGCACCGGTTGCGCGCGCACACCGCCGACGCCGCGACGCTGATCAACGACTTGTTCTCACTGGAACGGGAGGAGCGCCAGACGGCGACCGCCTTCAACACCGTCCTGACCCTGCAACGGGTCCGCGGCTGTACCCGCCGCGAGGCCGTCCTGGAGGTCCGCGCCCGGATCTCGGACCTGAGGGAGGAGAGCGAGACCCTGCGCCGCCGGCTGCTGCGCCGGCACCCGGCGGGCCTCTGGTACCTCAACGGCACCCGGGAACTGGTCGACGGCGTCTACGCCTGGACCAGTACCAGCCGCCGCTACCTCAGTGACGGTCGCCGAGGGTGAACAGCAGCAGCACGAAGCCGGCGAACAGGTGCGTGGCGAAGATGTAGATGCCCGCGCGGATGAGCATGGCCTTGCGCCTGCTCTTCTCGTCGCTGGTGCCGTCGGCCATGGCCGGGTTCTCCTTCGGTGGGTCGGGTGCGGCGGGCGCGGCTGTCGGGTGGCCCGGCCGGGGCGGGGCCACCCGGCGCTCAGCCGCTCCTCAGCTGGGCTGCGGGCGCCCGCAGCTCCGTGAGCAGCGTGCCCTGGTCGGTGATCAGCTCGGTGAGGATGCGGCGGGCGGCGCGCAGCAGGTCGGCGACGTCCGGGGTGCTCAGCGCGTAGACCACGGTGTTGCCCTCCCGGGTGGCCGTGACCAGCTGGGTCCGGCGCAGCACCGCGAGCTGCTGGGAGAGGTTGGACGGCTCGATCCCGATCTCGGCCAGCAGTTCGCGCACCGGGCGCGGCCCGTCCTGGAGCAGTTCCAGGACGCGGATCCGGACGGGATGCCCGAGGGTGCGGAAGAACTCCGCCTTGGCCTGGTACAGCGGGACCGCCATCGTCCGCTCTCTCCCTGGTGCTCGGGTGGTTGCTGCCCGGGCGGGTGGTGCCCGGGTGGCTGTGCCTCGCGTGGGTGGACAGCCGGGCTGGGCACCCGGGCCTCGCACGCGGGGCGCACACGGCCAGGAAGCATCATCCTTATGGATGAAGATTTCTTCAAGTTGTCACCGTCGACGGCCACCGGGGAAGGCCGGGCCCGGCCCGCGCCGCCGGGGCAGGAGACACCCGGAAACGACCGACGGGTCCGGGGCTGGCAGCCCCGGACCCGTCAGCCGCTGTGGTCGGCGGTCAGCAGACGACCGGGACGTCCACGGTGACCGGGGACGGGCCCCACCCGAAGTCGACCACGCTGAAGCTGCCGTGGACGGTGGAGCCGCACGGCACGGTGCCGCTGAAGCCGTTCACCCGGACGGTGGTGGCCCTGAACAGCGTGCCGCCGCTGACCGTGCCGAGCGAGGCGCCGCCGACCACCTGGCCGGAGACGCTGGTGAGCAGCTGACGGGTCGGCAGCTCCGGGCTGCCCGGGCTGGGCGGGCCCGCCAGGCTGATCTGGCCGTAGAGCTGGACGCTGTCACCGGTGACGTCGGCACACAGGGTGGTCCCCAGTCCGGACTGCAGCCCCCAGGCACCACAGGTCGTGGTGGTGGTGAGGGTGGTCGCACCGGTGGTGGCCGCGCCGGCCTGGACCGGAACGGCGAGCAGGGCGACCGCACCGGCGGCGCCCGCCGCGATCTTGGCGATTCGGTTCATCGAAGTCTCCTGACGTTCATCTTGTTCATCTGGTGGACACAACGTCATGGCACATGTGACATTTCACATGTGCCATGACGTGACCTTCTCATGGGTTTCCAATGCCTGGGTCAAGTTCTGCACAGGAAACCGTGCAACAGGCTAAAAGTTGACCTTCGATGGCGAGATCCCAGCGTGCCCGGGGCCGCGCGTGTCCCGGCGGGGGCCGGCGCGTTGGACGGAGCGTGAAACACATCCCCACCGCCGTGGCCGCCCTCGCCGCCGTCCTCGCCCTGGTCGCGGCGGCCACCCCGCCCGCGCGGCTGCTCGGCACCGAGGTCCGGCGGATCACGACCGAGGACCGGGTGCTGGCGCCGACCTTCAACGCGGCCTGGAACGACACCGGCCTGGACACCACCCTGGCGGTGCCGCGGGAGCGGACGGCGCCGGCCACCTTCTTCCCCACCGGGGAGTTCGCCGACCGGCACCCGTCCGCCGTCCGGACGATGGCCGCCGCCGGGCACGGGCTCGGCGCCATCCTCCAGCTCCACGTCGGCACACCGGAGGAGAACGGCCCGGGCACCTGTCTGGACGCCGAGGCGCTGCCCCTGGTCATCGACGCCGTCCACGCCCGCGGCTACCGGACCGGTGGATCTGCGCACCCTGCTCGACACCTGAGCGGCGGCGGCCGGGCGGATCAGCCGGCCTCCGACCAGCGGCCGGCGATCGCGGAGCCGAGGCTGCCGAAGCAGGCGTCGACGGTGCCGAGCAGGGTGTCCAGGTCCCGGGTGCCGCTCGCCTGCCAGGAGCGGACGGCGACCGTCATGGCCGCGGCGTGCACGGAGACCAGGAGCTGGGGGCGCGGGTCGGCCGGGTCCCCGAGGTGCTCACGCGCGGCGAGGATCGTGGCGAGCGCGTCCTGGTGGGCCAGGAGGGCGTGGTGGAGGGAGCCGAGCAGACCCGGCGTGCGCGCGACCAGTTCCAGGACGGCGACGCACGTCGGCGTGCCGCGGTGGTCGGGAAGGGCCCGGGCCACCTCGCACAGGGCATGGCGGGTGGCTTCGCGCAGCGCGGTCAGCGGGGCCTCACCGGCGGGTCTGCGCACGAGTTCGTGCGCGGTCAGTGCGGCCATCTCCCGGAACACGGCGAGCAGGACGTCCTCCTTGCCGGTGAAATAGCGCAGCACCGTGCGTTTGGAGACGTCGACCGCGGCCGCGATGTCGTCCAGGGTGGTGCCCTCGAAGCCCCGGGAGCCGAACAGGTCGAGGGCGGCGTGGCGGAGCGCGTCGCGGGTCCTGAGCTTCTTGCGGTCGCGCAGTCCGGTGGAGGCGGCGGTGCGGCCTGCCGGGCTCGGGTGCATGCGGGGTTCCTCCTGGGCGGGACTGCGTACCGGTGGTGGCGGGTCGAGGGCCGCCCGAGGGCTGCCCGAGGATTCTGTCACCTGGTGCCATATGCTTCTGGGTGACATGACTGCCCGGCTCTCGGCGGGGCCGGTGACATTGATGCCGTCAGGAGCACGCGGGTCGGCCGGGACACGCCGGTCATAGCTTGGAGCTATGGGCCCATAGACCGCCACCGACTACCGCGGGCCCACCGGGTGGGCTTGTCTCGATCCGTCTGTCCGCGCTGCCTGGAGGAACGTCTCGCATGCCTCGTCCCATCCGTGTCGCAATAGTCGGCGCCGGTCCGGCCGGCATCTACGCCGCTGACGCGCTGCTGAAGTCCGACGCCGCGCAGGACCCGGGGGTGTCCGTCGACCTGTTCGAACGGATGCCCGCGCCGTTCGGGCTGATCCGCTACGGCGTGGCGCCCGACCACCCGCGGATCAAGGGCATCGTCACCGCGCTGCACCAGGTGCTGGACAAGCCGCAGGTACGGCTCTTCGGCAATGTGGACTACCCGGGCGACATCACCCTGGACGACCTGCACCGCTTCTACGACGCGGTGGTCTTCGCCACGGGCGCGATGGCCGACCGGGCCCTGGACGTCCCCGGGATCAACCTGGACGGCTCCTTCGGCGCCGCGGACTTCGTCTCCTGGTACGACGGCCACCCGGACGTCCCGCGGACCTGGCCCCTGGAGGCCGAGAAGGTCGCCGTCCTGGGCGTGGGCAACGTGGCCCTGGACGTCGCCCGGATCCTGGCCAAGACCGCCGACGAGCTCCTGCCCACCGAGATACCGCCGAACGTCCACGCGGGCCTGCGGCGGAACAAGGCCGTCGAGGTCCACGTCTTCGGCCGCCGCGGCCCCGCGCAGGCCAAGTTCAGCCCGATGGAGCTGCGGGAACTCGACCACTCCCCGAACATCGAGGTCATCGTCGACCCCGAGGACATCGAGTACGACGAGGGCTCCATCGCCGAACGCCGCGGCAACCGGCACGCCGACATGGTCGCCTCCACCCTGGAGAAGTGGGCCATCCGCGACACCGGCACCCGCCCCCACCGGGTCCACCTGCACTTCTTCGAGTCCCCCGAGGAGATCCTCGGCGAGGACGGGCGCGTGGTCGGGCTGCGGACCGAACGCACCGAGCTCGACGGCACCGGCAACGTCCGCGGCACCGGCCGTTTCACCGACTGGGACGTCCAGGCCGTCTACCGGGCGGTCGGCTACTACTCGGACGAGCTGCCCAAGCTGCCCTTCGACCTGGCCTCCGGCACCGTCCCCAACCAGGCCGGCCGGGTGCTGGCCGCCGACAGCAGCCACGAGACCGCCGTCTACGTCACCGGCTGGATCAAGCGCGGCCCCGTCGGGCTCATCGGCCACACCAAGGGCGACGCCAACGAGACCGTCGCCTGCCTGCTCGACGACCACACCGCCGGCCGCCTCCCCGGCGCCACCGCACCGGAGCCGGACGCCGTCACGGCCTTCCTGGAGGAGCGCGGCGTCCGCTACACCACCCGGGACGGCTGGTACCGGCTCGACGCCCACGAGCGGGCCCTGGGCGCGGCGGAGGACCGCGAGCGCGTCAAGGTCGTCGAGCGGGAGGACATGCTCCGCCACAGCGGCAGCTGACCGGGTGCCGTCGGGACCGCCGGGGCGGGCGGAGCGCCCGTCCGGCGGCCCCGACGGGGCGGACTACCGTACGGCCGACCGGAGTTCGCCGATCCGGTGGACCGCCCCGGTGAAGGCGGCGCGGTCGAGCCGGCCGCCGTCCAGCGCCTCGGCGAGCGCGGCCGCCGCGTCGTCGCCCTGCTGGACGTCCCGGGCCGAGCAGAGCAGCAGGTCCATCCCGGCCTCGGCGGCGGCGATCGCCCGGGCGCCGGTGTCGCCGTACGGGGCGAGGGCGCCGGCCTCCAGGGCGTCGGTGACGGTGACGCCCCGGAAGCCGAGGCGTTCGCGCAGCTCGCCCTGGACCACGACCGGCGACAGGCCGGCCGGGCGCTCCCCGTCCAGCGCCGGGTAGACGGCCCAGGAGGCCATCACCAGCCGCACCCCGGCGGCGATCGCGGCCCGGTACGGCTCCTCACCGCGGGCGCGGAGGTCGGCGAGCGGGACGGGGAGGGTGACGGGCCGCTCGTCGGTGTTCTGGTCGCGGGCGGCGGAGCCGAGGCCGGGGAAGTGCTTGGCCGTGGCGGCGATCCGCAGACTCTGCTGGGCGGCGAGGAAGGCGCTTCCCAACTCGCCGACGGTGGCGGGGTCCTGGCCGTAGGAGCGCTCGAAGTGGTCGATGAAGTCGTCGGCGGTGTCGTAGACGTCGAGGACGGGTGCGAGGTTGACGTTCAGACCGGCGCCCGCGAGGTTGCTCCCGGCCCCGGTGCCCGAGCGGGCGGCCTCGGCGAGCGGGTCCGGCGCCAGGCCGGTCCGGCGGGCGGAGAGTTCGGGCGCCCCGGGCAGCCGGCGGATCTTTCCGCCCTCCTGGTCGGTCATCAGCAGCAGCGGCGCGGACCCCGGGGACTCCGCCGCGGCCCGCTTCAACTGGTCGACGGCGGAGTGGAGTTGTTCGGTTCCGGTGATGTTCTCGCCGAACAGGATCACCCCGGCCGCCCGGCCCTCGCGGATGGCCCGGAGCAGGGCGGGCGGCGGGACCGGGCCGGGGTAGGAGTAGACGATCCGCCGGCCGGCGAGCAGCCGGGACTCCGGTGTGGACATGGGCGTCGCCCTCTCGGTCGGGGCGGGCGACCACCGGGCCGCCCGATGGGGTGTCCACGCCGACCCGGCCAGGACCGGGAGCAGGGCGGTGAGCAGCACCGCGAGCGCCGCGGCACGGACGGTCCGCCGGAGCGACGGCATCGGGCCTCCCGGGGGTGGGGGTGGGGGGTCGGTGCGTCACGGTACCGAGACCGGTCCGGCCCCGGGCCGCGCAACGCGCCCGTCGGCGCCCCGCGTCACCCCACCCGCCGCCCCCGCCTCACCCCATCCGGCGCAGCAGCCGGCCGAGCACCGCGATGCCGTCCTCGATCCCGCCCGGTGCGCCCGCCGCGTAGCCGAGGACCAGCCCGGGCGGGTGCGGCAGCCGGGCGTGCCAGGACAGCGGCTGCACCTTCACCCCGTGGGCGAGGGCCGCCGCGGCGAGTTCGGTGTCGGAGCAGCGGAGGCCCGCCGGAAAGGTGAGCATCAGATGCAGCCCGGCCGCCGCGCCGTGGACGACCGCGCCCGGCAGGTGGGCGCCGATCGCCGCGATCATCGCGTCCCGGCGGCGGCGGTGGCGCCGGCGCAGCAGCCGCAGGTGCCGTTCCAGCTCGCCGGAGTCCATCAGCCGGGCCAGGACCAGCTGCGGCAGGACGGCGTTGCCGAGGTCCGCGAACCGCTTGGCCGCGACGACGGCCTCCCGGTACCGGGGCGGGACGAGCAGCCAGCCGGTGCGCAGGGCGGGCGCGAGCAGTTTGGAGACGCTGCCCGCGTAGCAGACCCGGTCGGGGAGGACGGCGCGCAGCGCGGGCACCGGGGGCCGGTCGTAGCGGTGCTCGGCGTCGTAGTCGTCCTCGACGACCAGGCCGCCCTCGCCGGCCCAGCGGATCAGTTCGCGCCGCCGCCCGCCGCCGAGCACCACGCCGGTCGGGTACTGGTGGGCCGGGGTGACCACGACGGCGGGGGCGCCGGTGGCGCGCAGCGCGTCCACCCGGAGGCCTTCGGCGTCCACCGGTACGGGCGGGGTGGCGGTGAGCCAGTGGCCGAGGTGCTGGCGGGTGCCGAGCGAGCCCGGGTCCTCGACCGCGATCTCGGTGATGCCGCTGCCGCCGAGCACCTGGCCGAGCAGACCGAGCGCCTGGGCGGTGCCGGCGACGATCAGCACCTCGTCGGGGTCGGCCCGGATGCCGCGGTTGCGGGCCAGCCAGTGGGCAACGGCCCGGCGCAGCGCGGGGGTGCCGCACGGGTCGCCGTAGCCGAGGTCGCGGGGGCGGAGGTCGTCGAGGACGGCGCGCTCGGCGCGCAGCCAGGCGGCGCGGGGGAAGGCGGCGAGGTCGGGCACGCCGGGCGAGAGGTCGATCCGGGCGGGGGCGGCGCGCAGCGCGTCGAAGGTCTCGGGGACGGGGTCGGCGTCGAACAGTGCGGCGGGTTCGCCCGGGTGCCACGACCGCCCGGGTGGCGGCGGGTCCGCGGCGTCCGTCGGGGCGGGCCGGGGCGGGGCGGGCGCGCCGACCACGACGGTGCCGCCCCTCCCCCGGCCGGCGACCTGGCCCTCCTCGGCGAGGCGCCGGTAGGCGTCGGTGACGACCCCCCGGGAGACCCGCAGCTCTCCGGCCAGTACCCGGCCGGCGGGCAGCCGGGTGCCGACCGGGAGGCGGCCGTCGGCGATCGCCTCCCGCAGCCGCCGGGCCAGCCAGTCGGCGAGCCCGCCGGGCGGGGCGTCGGCGGTGTCGAGCTGGAGGAAGTCGGAGGCGCCGGCCCTTTTGGACCTGTCAACGGCGCTCTCATTGGACCTGTTCACCGGTCCATTGTGCGGCCAGGGTGGGGGCATGACCACGGAGACGACGCACCGCACGGCGGTGCACGAGGACGTTCAGGACCACCGTCCCGGCTATGTGCACGGGTATTCGGTCACCGAGGCGCGGCGGCTCGGCGAACAGGCCGACACCCTGGCGGAGTTGCTGCACGCCGGTACGGCGTACCCGGCGGGCGGCCGGGTGCTGGAGGCGGGCTGCGGCGTCGGTGCGCAGACGGTGCACCTGCTGGCGTCCAGCCCGGGCGTGCGGCTGACGGCGGCGGACCTCTCGGCCGAGTCGCTCGCCCGGGCGCGCGAAGCGGTGGCGGCCCACGCGCCCGGCGCCCGGGTGGACTGGCACCACGGGGACCTGCACGACCTGCCGTTCGCGGACGGCTCCTTCGACCACGTCTTCGTCTGCTTCGTGCTGGAACACCTGGCGCGGCCGCAGGCCGCACTGGCCGCGCTGCGGCGGGTGCTGCGGCCGGGCGGCACGATCACGGTGGTCGAGGGCGACCACGGTTCGGCCTTCTTCCACCCGGACAGCGCCCCCGCCCGGGCGGTCGTGGACCAGCTGGTCCGGCTGCAGGCGGCGGCCGGCGGTGACGCTCTGCTCGGCCGGCGGCTGCACCCGCTGCTGGCGGACGCGGGCTTCCGGGACGTCGCCGTCGAGCCGCGTACCGTGTGCGCCGACGGGAGCCGCCCGGCGCTGGTCGAGGGCTTCACCCGGCGGACCTTCATCGCCATGGTCGAGTCGGTACGCGCCGACGCGCTCGCCGCCGGTCTCACCACGGCCGCCGCGTTCGACCGGGGGCTGGCCGATCTGCGCCGGACGGCGGAGCCCGGCGGGACGTTCCACTACACCTTCTTCAAGGCGGTCGCCGTGCGGCCCTGACGGGGGCGGCCCGTGCCGGGCGGACCGCCGTACGCGCGGGACTCGGCGCGTACGACGGTCCGCCCGGCCGGGCTCAGTGCTTCGTCGCGTCCTTGACCTTCTCGGCCGCCTGCTTGAGGTCGCTCTTCACCTGGGTGCCCTTGCCCTCGGCCTCCTTGGTCCGGTCACCGGTGACCTTGCCCGCGACCTCCTTGGCCTTGCCCCGGGCCTTCTCCGCGGCGTTGTGCAGCTTGTCGTCCGTACCCATCGCGGCGACTCCTCTCCGTGCCGGGCGGGCCGAGTGCCCGCCCAGCAGGCGCCTGCCCCGGATCGCCACGGCCATGCGGACGATTCCGGAGGAAAACCGGCGACATCGCCCCGGCGCCGCCGGCCGGGCGGGCCTCACGGCGCGAGCGCGCCCGCGATCCACCGCCGGGCCTCGGCGCCCGCCGCCGTCAGCTCCAGCTCTCCGGGCGCCGCCGCGGCCTGCACGACCAGGCCCTTGAGCACGGCGACCGCGACCACCGCGAACGCCTCCGGGTCCACTCCGGCCCGCACCTCCCCGGCCGCCGCGCCCTGGCGCACCACCGAGGCCACCCAGAGCCGCATCCGCGCGTCGAGTTCGGCCACCGCGGGGGCCAGCTCCGACGCGCCCGCCAGTGCCTCGGCACCCAGCACCAGCAGCGCCCGCTGGAGGTCGGTCGGGTGCCGGGCCACCTCCAGCCAGGTCTCCGTGAAGCGCAACAGCTCCTCGACCGCGCCGCCGCCCGCCCGCTCGGGCACGGCCGAGGCCGTCGCGTCGGCGAGCACCACCTCCTGCAGCCGGGCCAGCAGGACGGCCTTCGAGCCGAAGTAGTGGGTGGCCAGGCCCCGGCTGAAGCCCGCGGCCTCGCCCACCCGCGCCAGCGTCACCCCGGCGCTGCCGTGCTCCGCGATCAGCCGGGCGGCCGCGGCGAGCAGCGCCGACTCGGCCGCGGCCCGACGCTGCGCCTGGGTCCGCCGACCGGACTGCCCCGACGCCTCGCGCGCCGCCGAACCGGTCTGCGGGCCGGCCATCGGGCCGGTCATCGGGCCGGCCGCGGACCCGGTCGGTGCGGTCCGAGCCGCCGAGGGCTCCCCGTGATTGTCCATACCCCCATGATAGAGTCGAACTTGCTTGTTGAACAACAAGTAAGTCTGCGGGTCGGCGACCCCCCTGCCGCCGCCCCGTCGGAAGGGAGATCCGGATGACCGCCACCGCAACGATGCTCGCCGGACGGCTCGACGTCGCCCAGGGCGCCTTCGCCCTCGAAGAGGTCCCCGTCCCCACTCCGGGCCCGGGCGAGGTCCTGATCAAGGTCGAGGCCGCCGGCGTCTGCCTGTCCGACGTCCACCTGATCGAGGGCATGCTCAAGCCCCTCTTCCTCAAGGGCGACAAGGTCACCCTCGGCCACGAGGTGGCCGGCACCGTCCACCTCCTCGGCGAGGGCGTCACCGAGGCCCGGGTCGGCGACCGGGTGCTGCTCCAGGCCGGCGAGACCCGCGACGGCGCCGTCCACACCCGCGGCGTCGACTACGACGGCGGCTGGGCCGAGTACGCACTGGCGACCGTCGGCACCCTCGTCCCCATCCCGGACGACCTGCCGTTCGAGCAGGCGTGCTTCATCCCCGACGCGGTCTCCACCCCCTGGGCCGCCATCACCGGCACCGGCGCGGTGCGCCCCGCCGAGGCCGTCGGCGTCTGGGGCGTGGGCGGCCTCGGCGCCCACGGCGTCCAGTCGCTGCGGGCCATCGGCGCGTACCCGATCATCGCCGTCGACCCGCTGCCGGCCGCCCGCGACCGGGCCCTGGAATTCGGCGCCGACCTCGCCCTCGACCCGGCCGACCCGGACTTCGCCGCCACCGTGCGCACCGCCACGGGCGGTCGGGGCCTGGCCGCGGCGTTCGACTTCGCCGGGGTGGCACCGGTGCGCGAGCAGGCCATGGCCTCGCTGGGGGCGAACGGACGGCTGGTGCTGGTGGGCCTCACCGACAAGCCGCTGACGGTCACCAACGGCACCCTGCTGAGCTACCTCAAGCAGCAGATCCGCGGCCACTACGGCTCGGCACCCGAGGACGTCGTCGACCTGGTCGACCTGGTGCGCGGCGGGCGGCTGGAGTTCTCCCGCTCGGTGAGCGCGACCTTCCCCCTCTCCGACGCCGCCAAGGCCGTCGAGGCGCTGGAGAAGAAGGAGGGCAATCCGATCCGGCTGGTCCTCACGCCGTGATCCTCACGCCCCGGCAACGGGCGGGGCGCGCCGTCCGGACGGGCGCCCGTGCGGGGACTCCCCCGCGCGGGCGCCCGTCGCCGTCCCCGCACGGTTCGGACGCGGGGCGCCGCCGACCCGCCCTCACCGGTACGGACGGCGCCACCCGCGCGGCGACGGGCGGGTGACCGGCGGGCGGCGCGACAGCCGGAAGAATGGCCGCATGACGAGCCCTCAGCAGCAGCCGCGCGGCCTGACCTCCCTGATCCCCACCGGCCGGACCAGCAGTGCCGGTGACCGGGCCGCCGCCCAGCTGCTCCACCTGCGCGAGACCACCCTGCCCGCCCCGGTCGTCGCGGCCGCCGCCGAGCTCATCGCCGACCGCCTCGACGACCCGGACCCGGTCACCCGGGCCGCCGCCGCGGCCGTCCACACCCTCCTGACCGCCGCCCTGGAAACCACCACGCCGTCCCAGTGACGGGCCGCCCGGGCCGGGGCCGGGTCAGTGCGCGTCGTCCCCCAGCGCCGCGAGCAGCGTCCGCAGCGCGTCCACCAGCGCGTCGGTCCGCGCCGCGTCCAGACCGGCCAGGACGCGGCGTTCGGCGGCGAGATGGGCCGGCAGCGCCCGGTCGACCAGGGCGTGGCCCTCGGGGGTGAGGGCGACGTCCCGGCTGCGGCCGTCCGAGCCGCTGGGCGTACGGGTGACCAGACCCCGGGCCTCCAGCCGGTCGAGCCGCTGGGTGATGGCACCGGAGGTGACCATCGCGGACCGCATCAGGCCGGTGGGGGTCAGCCGGTAGGGCGGGCCGCTGCGGCGCAGCGTGGCGAGGACGTCGAAGGAGGCCGCGTCCAGGTCGTAGTCGGCGAAGTTCCGCTTCAGCTCCGCGTCCACCAGCCGGTAGAGCCGCTTGAGCCGGCCGATCACCTCCATCGGGGAGACGTCCAGGTCCGGGCGCTCCGCGCCCCACTGCTTCACCACTCGGTCCACGTGATCTGCCACCACTTCAGCCTAGAGGATTCCTTAGCGGTGAGATACCTCACACCACCCGATTGGACCCAGATGTGCCTTAGCGCTGAGATACATTGGCTTAGTGCTAAGGAATCGACTCGGAACCGTCCTGCTGACCGCCCTCGCCCCCGTCATCTGGGGCTCGACCTACCTCGTCACCACCGAACTGCTGCCGCCCGACCGCCCGCTGCTCGCCGGCGTGCTCCGGGCCCTGCCCGCCGGGCTGCTGCTCGTCGCCGTCACCCGCCGCCTGCCGAAGGGCAGTTGGTGGTGGCGCTCACTGATACTGGGCGCGCTCAACATCGGCGCGTTCTTCGCACTGCTCTTCATCGCCGCCTACCGCCTGCCCGGCGGGGTCGCGGCCACCGTCGGCGCCGTCCAGCCGCTGCTCGCCGCCGGACTCTCCGCCGGGCTGCTCGGCGAACGGCTCTCGCTGCGAACCGTCCTGTCCGGCATCGCCGGAGTGGCCGGGGTCAGCCTGCTGGTGCTGCGGGCCGGCGCCCGGCTCGACACCCTCGGGGTCGCCGCCGCGCTCGGCGGCGCGGTGGTGATGGCCACCGGCGTGGTCCTCGCCAAGCGGTGGACGTCACCGGCGCCGCTGCTCGCCACCACCGGCTGGCAGCTCACCGCGGGCGGCCTGCTGCTGCTCCCCGTCGCCCTCGCCGTGGAGGGTGCCCCGCCCTCCCACCTCACCGGCGCCAACCTGCTCGGCTACGGCTACCTCGGCCTGATCGGCGCGGCCGTGGCGTACGCGCTCTGGTTCCGGGGCATCCGGGCCCTGCCGCCGACCTCCGTGACCTTCCTCGGGCTGCTCAGCCCGGTGGTCGCCACCGCCCTCGGCTGGCTCGCCCTCGGCCAGGACCTCTCACCCGTCCAGGCCCTCGGCGCGCTGATCGTGCTCGGTTCACTGGTCGCCGCCCAGACCCAGCGCCCGCGCCCCGCACCGACCCCCGCACCGGCCCCTGCGGCAGCCGACGCGCCCGCACCGGCCCGCCTGGCCGAGCCCGCCTGAACCCCGCACCGCCCGGCTCAGCCCTCCTCACCCCCGGCGAGCGCACCGGCCGCTACCGGCTCGGCCGTGACGTACTCGTGGTGGACACCGAGGGCATTTCCATGGAGGACCTCGCCGTCGCCCTCCTCGACGAGGCCGAGCACCCCGTCCACCCGCACCCGCTTCACGGTGGCGTACTGAGGCCCGGGGGCTGCCCCCACCCCCGGACGGGGGACCTCCTGATGGTCCGTCGGGTGGCCGGCGGGCCAGGCTGGACCCGCCGGAGATCCACCGCCGCCGGGAGACGGCCCGACCTCACGGGGGAACCACCATGCCTCGTCCACCGAAGCGGACGCGCGAGCGGCCACCGGGCCGGACCGCCCGGGCCGGCCTGCTGCGGGCCGCCCTCCTCGCCGCACTGTCGGTGCTGCTCCTGGCACCGTCCGCCGCCTTCGGACAGCCACCCGCCTCGGCCGGCACCGGGAACGCGACGGCGGACGTGACCGCCACCGACGTCCGGTTCACCGGCGCCGACGGCGTCACCCTGCACGGCACCGTGCTCGCCCCCGGCGGCACGGGCGGCGCACCGGGGCCCGCGCTGGTGATGGTGCCCGGGGCCGGACCCGGCGGCCGGGAGGAACTGCGCCCCGCCGCCGAGGCCTACGCGCGGCACGGCATCGTCACGCTGGTCTACGACAAGCGCACCGACGGGTACTCGATGACCCACCGCGACTACTCCCAGCTCGCCGACGACGCCCTCGCCGCACTCGCCGCGCTGCGCGAGCGGCCCGGCGTCGACCGGTCGCGGACCGGGGTGTGGGGGCTGTCGGAGGGTGCCTGGGTGGTCTCGCTGGCCGCCGGCCGCTCGTCGGACGTCGCGTTCGTGGTCACCGCCGGGGCGGTCGGCCTCAGCCCGCTGCGCCAGCAGGCCTGGGCGTACGGCGGCTACCTGCGCCACCACGGCGTGCACGGGTCGCTGCTCCCGGCCATGCAGCGGACCGCCGCCCGGGTGGTGGCGGGCGCCGGGCTCTTCCCCGAGGCGGACTACGACCCGGTGCCCGCCTGGACCGGGGTGCGCCAGCCGGTGCTGGCCGAATGGGGCACGCTCGACCGGGAGGCCGCGCCCCAGGAGAGCGCGGCGATCATCCGGGACGCGCTCGACCGGGGCGGCAACACCCACTACACCCTGCGCGCCGTCCCCGGCGTCCGGCACAACCTCAACCGCACCGCCGACGACGGCTTCGACCGCCCGTCCGACCTCCCGCCGGACTACGCCGACGCCGAGTCCGACTGGATCCACCACCTGGCCGACGGGCCGCCCGCGATCAGCGTCGACGCGATGCCGCCGCAGGAGTACCGGAGCACGGCGCTCACCCCGCTCGCCGGCTACGAGGGGCCGTGGCTCCAGCTCGCGGCCGTCCTGGTGTGCGGCGTCGGCTTCGCCGGCTATCCGCTGACGGCGCTGGTCCGCCGCCTCCGGCCCGGAGGGCGGGCCGACGCCCCGCGCACCCCGTCGGCCCGCCCCGCCCGCTGGCTGGCCGGCGCCGGGCTGACGGCCCTGGCCGGCGGCCCGCTCTACCTCCTCTTCATGGTCGTCACGGCGGGCGCCCTCCCCGGCCCGGTCCTGCTCGGCCGACCGCTGCCCTGGCTCCTGCTCCAACTCGCCGCCGTCACCGCGGTGGTGGCCGCCACCGCGCTCGCCGTCAGGTTCGCCGCCACGCTCGCCGTCCGCCGCCGGCGCATCCGCGGCGCCGGCGGCGGACCGGCCGCGGGCGCGTCCGTACCCGCCCGCGCCGAGCGGGTCCGGCTGGGCCTGCTGGCCGTCGCCGCCGTGGTGTTCGTCCCCTGGGCGCTCTACTGGGGCCTGCTGATCCCCTGACCGCCCGGGCCCGACTCCTGCGTGCGGGACCTCGTCGACGGCTATCTGCTGACCGGCCGCACCCCGGCCCGTGACCTCATCTGCCCGTCGCCGCAAGGTGCCTGAGACCGGACGGAGCCGCTGCCCGCGGGCGGGACCGACGAGTGCCGGTCCCGCCCCGGGCACTCGGGGCGGCCCGACCGCGGTCAGTGGGGTGCGTGATGGGTGTCGCCGACATGCTCACCGGTCTCGTGGTCGGGGAAGCTGACGGCCAGGGTGACGCGGTACTCGAAGACGTCGTCCCGGTGGCCCGGGACGCGGGCCCAGGCGAGTGAGTGGACCTCGGCCTCCGGGGCCTGGCGGCACCAGGCGGCGGCCTCCTCCAGCGCGCGGGCGGCCGAACGACCGGTGCACACCACCGCCGTGTACGCCGCGACCGACACGTCCCCGCCGCTCCGGCCGACGCGGGACACCGCCCGGACGGCGGCCGCGGCATGGGTCAGGTCGCGGGCCAGGTCGTCGATCACCCGAGGTGGCGCCGGCAGGACGGCAGGCCCCTCGGCGACGGTCTCCGGCAGGTTCGTGCTCACTGTCAGGGCCTCCATCCGCATGGTCAACGGGCACAGCATGCCGGGCCGCGATTCCTGGCATGACCACTTTCACCAGAACGTCACCCGCCCGGGGAGGCGATGGTGTAGAACCGGCCGCCCGCACACCCGTCCTGACCGTGCACGGCGGGTTCAGGGCGGCGCATCGGGCCAGGTCAGGGCTGGCGGCCGCAGGCGCCGCCGGGGAGCCCGGGCGGGCAGGTCTGTACCACCCCCGTGCCCCGAACCGCCCGTTCCGCCCCCGGGCACGCCCGGTTCACGTCCGTTACGCGCCCGGGCAACTCCCGTTGCAGGAACGGAAAATACCGGCCGACGGCAACCAGTAGCATCCTGACCGTCGCAGTCCGCCGAAGCGGCGGGCGCCACCGGAAGGAGTCCCCATGCAGGTCAACTCATCGATCCAGGAAGGCCGCCGGTACGGCTGGCTGCCCGCGCTGGCACTCGCGGCGGTCGCGGTGGCGGGGTGTTCCTCCTCGGGCGGCGGTGGTGCGGCGGCCGCGTCCGCACCGGTGTCCACCCCACCCGCGACCACGGCCTCCGCACCCGTCACGCCCGCCACACCCGCCGCCGGAGCGGCGAACCCCGCACCGACCGCCGCACCGGCCGGCAAGCGGCCCGCCGACGCCTGCACGATGCTGACGTCCGCCCAGGTCGTCGCCGTCGTCGGGACCGCCGGACCGTTCAGGGGCACCCACCCCGACCCGGCGAGCGACGGCAGCGCGGTCTGGGGCTGCACCTGGGGATCCCACCAGTCGTACGCCGCCATCAAGGAGACCGCGCCCGACACGCTCGCGCGGGTCAGGGCCGACAGCGACCTCGCGGTCACCACCGTGCCGGGGATCGGCCAGGAGGCCGTCGCCACCGCGTGGAAGAAGGACGGCACCCGGCCGATGCTGTACCTGGTGGCGGGCGGTCACACCTACTCCGTCGCGGTGGTCAAGGACCGCGGTCCGGGCGACGACGTCAACGCGCCCGCGGAGACCCTCGCCGAGGCCGCGCTGGCGACGACGCTCGCGGTTTCGCTCACCTCCTGACCGGGCGCGGGCCGCCGGCCCTGCGCCGGTTGCCCGGACCGACCACCGTGAACTGCCCGTTCACCGAACCGTGGGGCCCCGGACCGCCATCGGCCACCCTGTCCGCGTCAGATCGTCGTGATACTAATCATTCCGGAAACGAGCTCTGTCATGCACTGGCAGGCACGATGTTGACAGCCTGTCCGTTCTCGGGGAGTCCGGACGGCAACGGGGAGGGGCACCGCATGATGGCGAGGTTCGGCAGCGGACAGGGCGGCCGCAGGCTGCGACTGGGCAAGCGGGTGACAGGGACGGCAGCGGCGTTCACGGCGCTCGCCGCGCTGACCGGTTCTCAGGTGACGGGCCTCGGGCTCGTCCCGGTCGCGGCCGCCGACGCCGTGCCGCCCGTCACCGACCCGGCCACGCGGGGCTCCTCCTTCCCCGTGCCGCCCGGCACCGTGCTGCCCACGGCGTTCGGCACGCCCGGCACCGGCGGCCCGGTGGACGGCGGCGGCCCGCTGGCCCTGCCGCAGCCGCCCACCACCCTGCCGGGCGACCCGTCCGCCGGGCCGTTCCGTACCGGGCCCGCGCTGCCGGAGACCGTCTCCGCCGCCTACCACAAGGCCGAGGCCGCGCTCGCGCAGCGCTCGCCCGGCTGCCACCTGCCGTGGCAACTGCTGGCCGCGATCGGCGAGGTCGAGTCCGGCCAGGCCGACCGGGGCCGGGTGGACGCCGCCGGGACGACCTACCGCGCCATCCTCGGCCCGGTGCTCGACGGCAACGGCTTCGCCGCGATCGCCGACACCGACGGCGGCCGCTACGACGGCGACAGCCGCTGGGACCGGGCCGTCGGCCCGATGCAGTTCATCCCCTCCACCTGGGCGGTCTGGGGCGTGGACGCCAACGGTGACGGCAAGGCCGACCCCAACAACATCTTCGACGCCGCCGAGGCCGCCGGGCGCTACCTCTGCGCCGGCGGGCGGAACCTCTCCGACCCGGCGCAGCTCGACCGGGCCATCCTCAGCTACAACAACTCGGGCGAGTACCTTCGGACCGTCAAGAACTGGATGGCCCACTTCGGCAGCGGCACCACGACCACCACCCCGGACCTCCCGGCCGCCGCCACCCCGCCGACGACCGCCCCGACGACCACGCCGACGCCGGTGCAGCCTCTGCCGAAGCCCTCGTCGAGCGCCGAGCCGCCGGTCACCCAGCCGTCGCCGTCCGGAAGCCCGTCCCCCACCACAACTCCCACGACGGTGCCCACCACGACCCCCGGCACCACGCCGACGGGGACGCCGACCGGGACGCCCACGCCCACCGGGTCGCCCTCGCCGTCCGCCACGGCGACCCCGACCCCGAGCGCGACGCCCACCGCCACACCCACGGCGACGCCCACCGGCACCCCGACCGAGTGCCCCACCACCACGCCCACGGCGGCCCCCTCCGGCACCCCGACCACGGGCCCGAGCCCGTCGGCGTCCGCCTCGGCCACCGCGACGCCCACCGCTCCCGGCTGCGCGACCGCCACCCCCGAGCCGACCTCCTCGCCCTCCGCGACCACGTCCGCGCCGACGGCCGCCGCCACCCCGACCGCCGGGCTCTCCCCCTCGCCCACCGCCCGCTGACCCCGCCGGCGCCGCCTCAGCCGTCCGCCTCCACCTCGTCGTCCTCGTCGTCGTAGCAGAGGCCGGCCTCCCGCTCCTGCTGCTCCTGCACCTTGAACGGGACGTCCGGGTCCCAGTCCGAGGTGCGGGGCAGTTCGGGTCCGTCAGGGCCGAGGCGGACGACCGGTTCGACGCGGACCAGCTGGAACCGGCGGTCGGCGGCCTCGACGCTGTTCCCGCGTTCGGCGTCGAGGCGGTCGGCCGCCTCGGCGTACCGGGCGCGCTCGTCCTCCGTCAGGTGCGGCAGCAGGCTCGGCGCGAACTCGCGCAGATAGGCGGCGAGGCTGTCGCGGGCGGCCTGCGGGGTCTCGCAGGCGTTGGTCATCGGCCCCCAGCGGCCGTCCTCGTACTCGGCGACGGCGCAGTGCACCGGCAGCACGAACACATTGGGGTACAGGTACGAGGCGAGCCGGGCCTCGGCCCGGACGTCCTCGGGAATGCCGTGGCCGGTCGGCACCAGGGACATCATGTCCAGCCGGAGGATGCCGTCCACCAGCGTGACGTCGGCGGCCGGGTCGATGACGAACCCGTTGACGCGGGAGAGCGCCTTGTACCCCTGGCCGACCGGGGCTGGGTCCGGATCGGTGGGACGCGGCGGTTCGACGCCCTCGGGGCCCCCGCGCAGGACCTGTTCCGCGCGGAAGATCCGGTACTGTCGCCCGGCGACGGCCAGTTCGTCGAGTCGCTCCCACTCCAGCCGCTGGTACCCGGCGGTGTAGGCGGCCCGTTCCTCGTCGGTGATCTCCCAGGTGGCGGCGCCCCACTGGCCGGGCTCGGCGAGCGCCCAGCAGCGGAAGACATGGCCGAGGTCGTCCCGGGCCGTCTGCGGGGTGGTCGAGCGGAACCCGAGGATCCGCCAGGCCCCCTCCTCGGTGCGTTCCAGGCAGCCGAAGACGGGTGGCATCATCAGCAGATTCGGGTACCGCTCGCGGGCCGCCCAGGCTTCCAGGCCCGCCACCGCGGAGACCGGGTCGTCGGTGTGGGCGATCCGAACGGTGAGGTGGTCCGGCAACTGCACAGCGTCATCATCCATGCCGCCAGTGTTAGCGGACGCCGTCGGCGGACCGCAGCCCGTTCACCGAAGTCCACCCGACCCGGGAATCCCTGAGGGACCGTCGGGCGCCGGCCCGGCTCGCCTCCCCCGGAGGCTCGGTCGGGCCGGGCGCGGTCGGCGCCGACGACTCGCACGCTGTGTTCGCTCGCTCCCTGCCACGCCGGTGGGCGGGCGGCGTCCGCCACCTGACCGCCCGGGCACGCAGCCGTGCCCGGGGCACCGGCGAGGGCGGTGCCCCGAAGCGGGGTCGGCTCTCGCATGAAGCGTCCTGTCACGCAGTCATATATATCGTTGATCTACATATAGCGTCCAGCCAATCCGGCGCCGAAGACGGAAGAACGCGGCGGCGACCCCGACCGCGGCCTTCCGCCGCGGGCCTCAGCCCGCCAGGGCGGCGCGGTGGGCGCGCCAGCGGTCCAGCAGACCGTCCAGCTCGCCGATCATGAACTCGAAGAACTCGGCGCTCTCGGCCAGCCGTTCACCGGCGACACTGTCCGGACCGAGCGTGGACTCACCGTCCCTCAGCACCCGCACCCAGCGCACCAGCAGTTCGTCACGCCGGGCCAGGGAGGCGAACCAGACGTCGTCGAACACCCGGTAGCGGTCGCGGCGCGAACCGGGCTCGCGCTCCTTGGAGACCAGGCCCGTCTGGCTGAGATAGCGCATCGCCCCGGAGACGGCCGCCGGGCTGATCCGCAGCCGCTCGGAGAGCTCGGCGGAGGTGAGCACGCCGCTGTCCTCGGCCATCAGGCAGGAGAAGACCCGGGCCGGCATCCGGGGAAACCCGGCCACCGTCAGCTCGGCCGCGAACCGCTCGACGAACTCCGAGACCGCCCCGGCGTCCCGCTCTTCCCGCTTCACCCGCACACCTTCCTCCAAGCGCCACATCCGCGTCCGCCCCGACTTTAGCGCCTTCCCAATATTCACGTTTTTCTGAAACTACGGTATCTTCAGGAGCATGACGAAGGCAATCGCCCTGTCCGGCCTCCGCAAGTCCTTCGGCCGGACCACCGCGCTGGACGGCCTCGACCTCACGGTCGAGACCGGCGAGGTGCACGGCTTCCTCGGGCCCAACGGCGCCGGGAAGTCCACCACCATCCGGGTGCTGCTGGGCCTGCTGCGGGCCGACGGCGGCACCGCCAGGCTGCTCGGCAAGGACCCGTGGAACGACGCCGTCGAGCTGCACCGCCGCCTCGCCTACGTCCCCGGCGACGTCGAACTCTGGCCGAACCTCACCGGCGGCGAGGCCATCGACCTGCTCGCCCGGCTGCACGGCAACCACGACCGCCGCCGCCGCGACGAACTGGTCGAACGCTTCGACCTCGACCCGGCCAAGAAGGGCCGCGCCTACTCCAAGGGCAACCGGCAGAAGGTCGCCATCGTCGCCGCGCTGGCCTCCGACGCCGAGCTGCTGCTGCTCGACGAGCCGACCGCGGGCCTCGACCCGCTGATGGAGGTCGTCTTCCAGGACGTCGTCCTCCAGGCCAAACGGCAGGGGCGGACCATCCTGCTCTCCAGCCACATCCTGGCCCAGGTGGAGAAGCTCGGCGACCGGGTCAGCATCATCCGCCGGGGCCGGGTGGTGCAGAGCGGCACCCTCGGCGAACTGCGCCACCTCACCCGGACCACCATCGAGGCCGAGACCCAGCGGCCGGTCACCGACCTGGCGGACCTGCCCGGCGTCCACGGCGTCCGCACCGACGGCAACCGGGTCCACTTCGCCGTGGACGGCGCCCGGTTGGACGCCGCCGTCCAGCGGCTCGGCGCGGCCGGACTGCGCAGCCTGGTCAGCCACCCGCCCACGCTGGAGGAGCTGATGCTGCGCCACTACGGCGACGAGCTGGCCGCGAACGGCCACCGCGGCACCGGCGACGAGCGCGACGGCGGGGCCCCGCGATGACCGCCACCACCGCCGCCTCCGCCGGCACGGCGGCCGGCCGCCCCCGGCCTCCCGGTGGCGTGCTGGCCGGCACCGGCGCGCTGCTCCGTTTCGACCTGCGGCGGGACCGCCTCCGCCTCCCGGCCTGGGTGCTCGGCCTGGGCCTGCTGACGCTCTCCACCGCGAACAGCCTCCACACCGTCTACCCGACCGCCGCCGACCGCGCCTCGATCGCCCGGGCCTCCGACAGCCCGGCGGTGCTCGCCCTGACCGGGCCCGCCCACTACCTGGGCGACTACACCTACGGCGCCATGCTCGGGCACCGGATGCTGGGTCTGATGACCGTCCTGGCCGGTCTGATGAGCATCCTGATCATCACCCGGCACACCCGGGCCGAGGAGGAGAGCGGCCGCGCCGAACTCGTCCGCTCCACCGCGGTCGGCCGCCACGCCCAGCTCACAGCCGCGCTCGCCACCGCCGCCGTCGCCAACCTCGCGCTCGCCCTGCTGCTCGCCGCCGGGCTGCCCGCCCTCGGCGTCCCCGGCATCACCGCCGGCGGCGCCCTGCTGTACGGAGCGGCACACGCCGCCGCCGGACTGCTGTTCGCCGCCGTGGCCGCCGTCGCCGTCCAGTTCACCGCGCACACCCGGACCGCCTCCGGCCTGGCCCTCGCCGTACTGGGCGCCGCCTACGCCCTGCGCGCGGCCGGGGACGCCGGTGGCAACGGACTGTCCTGGGCCTCCCCGGTCGGCTGGCTCCAGCGCACCTACGTCTTCGTCGACGACCGCTGGTGGCCGCTGCCGCCGGTGCTCGCCCTCGCCGCCACCACCGGCGCGGCGGCGTTCGCGCTCAGCACCCGGCGCGATGTCGGCGCCGGGCTGCGCGCCACCCGCCCCGGCCCGCCCGTCGGCAGCCCCGCGCTCGGCACCGCGCTCGGCTTCCCGCTGCGGCTCCACCGCGGCCTGCTGGGCGGCTTCGCGGTGGCGCTGGTGCTGCTCGGCGCGATGTACGGCTCACTGCTCGGCGGCGCCGACTCGATGCTGAAGGACGTCGAACAGCTCAGGGACGCCCTGGCGCGGCTCGGCGGCCATTCCCTCGCCGACTCCTTCGCCGCCATGACCATGCTGGTCGTCGCCGTGGTGGGCGCCGTCTACGCGGTGCTGGCCACGCTGCGCCCGCGCGCGGAGGAGGCCGCCGGGCGGGCCGAACCGGTGCTCGCCACCGGCCTCTCCCGCACCCGCTGGCTGGGCGGCCATCTGACGGTCGCGCTGCTCGGATCCACCGCGCTGATGCTGGCGACCGGTCTCGGCTTCGGCCTCGCGGGCGCGGTCTCCACCGGCGACGGGGGCGCGTTCCTACGGCTGACCGGCGCGGCCCTGGCGTTCGCGCCCGCCCAGTGGGTGACGGTGGGTTTCGCCGCGGCCGTGTACGGCTGGCTGCCCAGGGCCGCGCCGCTGGCCTGGCTCGTCCCGGCGTACGCCTTCGTGATCGGCTACCTCGGCCCGCTGCTGAAGCTGCCGGACGCGCTGAACCGGCTCTCGCCGTTCGGCCAGGTGCCCCGGCTCCCGGCGGCCGGGATGGACTGGACGCCGCTCGCCGCACTCACCCTGGTCGCGGCCGCCCTGCTCGCCCTCGGCCTGGCCGGGTTCAAGCGGCGCGACCTGGAACTCACCTGACCCACCCGGCTCACCCGGCCCACGGCGCCCGGGGCCGGTGAACAGCCCGCGGGGCCCGTCCGGTTCGTCCCGGACGGGCCCCGCGGCGTCGCCGTCACAGGTACTTGACCAGCTCCGGCATCAGGTCCTGGAAGGTACGGCCGCTGGCCGGCTGGCCGATCGCGGCCATCTGCCAACCGGCGGGCGTGCGCTGCACCTTGGCCATGATCTGGGCGGTGTACGGACCGCCGCCGGTCAGCGTGTAGCGGGCCAGCTCGGCGCCGGTCTGCTCGTCCACCAGGCGGCAGAAGGCGTTCTCGACCTCCTGGAAGGTCTGCCCGGTGAAGGAGTTGACGGTGAAGAGGATCTGGTCGACCACGGCCGGGACCTGGGTCAGGTCCACCGTGATCGACTCGTCGTCGGTGGCGTCGCCCGCGCCGCCGGTCAGGTTGTCGCCGCTGTGCCGCACCGAACCGTCGTTGCTGGTGAGGTGCTGGAAGAACACCACGTCCACCGGCTTGCCCTCGGAGAACAGCACGGCCGAGGCGTCCAGGTCAATCTCCTGCGAGGCCAGCAGCTTGGCGAAGAACCCCTTGCGCTGGACGGCCCGCCAGCCGAGACCCATCCGCACCACGCCCAACCGACCACCGCCCGGCTTCTCCAGGCTCAGCTTCTGCCCCTTGGCCAGCGAAACGCTCATCGCGCCCTCCTCGTTCCTCCGCCTGCGCACCCTGAATCTACAGCACTGTAGAGCGGCCGGGTCCGCACGAGTCGCCTCTGGGAAACCCCGTACCCCGCTTCTACGATCATCACCACACGATCCTGGCACCGGGAGGGGTACGCGATGACCGACACGCACCACGACACGGACCGCGCCACGTCCGACAGCACCACCGGCACCACCGGCAGCACCGGCAGCACGGCCGACGGCCCACCCGCCGCCGCACCCGTCGACCCGCTCCACGCCGAACTGGACCGCCGCGCGGCCGAGATCGCCGACCAGGTGATCCGCTGGCGCCGCCATCTGCACGCCCACCCCGAGCTCCCCAACCGCGAGGCCGGCACCGCCGCGCTGATCGCCGACCACCTGCGCGCGCTCGGCCTGGACGAGGTGCGCACCGGCATCGCCGGCCACGGCGTGGTCGGCGTGCTGCGCGGCGGCCGCCCGGGTACGAGGGTGATCGCGCTGCGCGCCGACACCGACGCGCTGCCGGTGCCGGACCGCTGCGGCACCGACTTCGCCTCCACGGTCGTGGACGCCGACTACCCTGGCGGCCCGTTCCCCGTCTCGCACGCCTGCGGCCACGACTGCCACGTCGCGATCCTGCTGGGCGCGGCCACCGTCCTGGCCGGCGTCCGGGGGGAGCTTCCGGGCACGGTGCTGTTCGTCTTCCAGCCCGCCGAGGAGGGCCCGCCGGTGGACGAGCCGGGCGGGGCGCGCGTGATGCTCGCCGAGGGTGCGCTCGCCGACCCCGCGCCGTCCATGGTGTTCGGCCTGCACGTCACATCGGACCCGAAGGGGCACGTCGGCTACCACGCGGGCTACCAGCTGAGCGCCTCCCGGCTGGTCCGGATCGTGATCACCGGCCGGCAGACGCACGGGTCCTCGCCCTGGCGGGGCGAGGACCCGATGCCCGCCGCCGGGGCCGTGCTCACCGGGATCGGCCAGCTCTACCGGCAGCGCTCGGCCTACGACCCGGTCGCGGTCACCATCGGGCACCTGGAGGACGTCGGCCGGTTCAACATCATCGGCGAGCAGGTCACCCTCTGGGGCACCATCCGGTGCGCCGTCGAGTCGGAGATGGCCGAGGTGGAGAAGCGCCTGGCGACGCTGGCCGAGCACACCGCCCTGGCGTACAACTGCACGGCGCGGGTGGACTATCTCCAGCCGGTACCCGCCCTGCACAACCGGCCGGAGTGGGTGGCGGCGGCGCTGCCGACCTTCCGTCGGGTGG
Source organism: Kitasatospora sp. NPDC092286 (assembly GCF_044755565.1). Taxonomy (NCBI): domain Bacteria; kingdom Bacillati; phylum Actinomycetota; class Actinomycetes; order Kitasatosporales; family Streptomycetaceae; genus Kitasatospora; species Kitasatospora sp. NPDC092286. The sequence goes on from NZ_JBIVRD010000012.1 coordinate 40,085, forward strand.
TGGGCGCGGACCGGGTCGCCGAGGTGCAGCCCTCGCTCGGGTACGACGACGTCTCGGAGTTCGTCAACGCGTTCGGCGGGCTGTACGTGATGCTCGGCGTGCAGGACACCGAGCGCACCGCCGAGGGCACGGTCGTCCCGGTGCCAGGCGGGCGCGGGGTGGCGGTCAACCACAACCCGCACTTCTACGCCGACGACGACACTCTGGTCACCGGTGTCCGGCTGCACGTCAACGTCGCCTGGGACCACCTCACGGGTGCGCTGGAGCCCGCCGGGGACTGACCCGGCGGGGCTGGACCGGGAACCGGGGGCGGGCCCCGGTTCCTGGTTCCCGGTTCCCGGTTCAGCCCCCGGCCTGCCGCCAGGCACCGAACCCTGCTCCCCCGCCGTTGGCCGGCGGCCGGTTCCCGGCGGGCGCGCCAGGGACTACGCCCGGAGCTCTCTCGTTCCGCCCTCGCTTGCCCCTTCGGGCGGATGCGAGGATGCGGGAATGTACAGGTATCTGACCGTTCGCTCGGACTGTCGCTACAGCGAGAGCACCCCGGCGTCTGTGCTGGTGGAGTGCCTGGACTCGCTACGAAGCCGCACAGGCACTGGCGGCGAGGATGGCCGCTCTGCTCGGCTGGGAGGTGGCGGACCCCGAGAGCGACGAAGTCCTGCACACAGGGCGCCGGTCGGCGACCTCCGGCGGAGACCGCCGCTGGAACTCCGGCGCGTGAGAACGGAGGGCCCGCAGAGCAGCTTCAGGTGATCCACGGACAGGGCTGAAGAGCTCCCGGCAGGCAGGAATTGCGTGGCGGCAGTCGCAGGATCCGGCGGTGGTCACGCCAGTGGCCGGCGAGGATGGCGAAGCTCGGCGCGCAGGCTCCGAGCTGCGGCAGTGCGTCGTGCACGGCGTTGCGGAACCCGGCCGCGTCCAGTCCGGTGGGGACCTTGATGCCGAGCACCAGCGGTGTCAGGGCGATCAGCCGGTGCGGGCTCTTCTCGTCGGATCTCCCGTTGCTCACCCGGCCCAGCGTCGTCCGGCCCCGCCGCAGGGCCCCCGTTGCGCCGACGGTGGGCGCGCCCACCGGGCCGGGCCCGGGGCGCTGTCGCCGGTCGGCCAGGATGCGCCCGCTACCCGCGCTCCAGCCGGACCAGGGCGTCGACGGCCTCGGCGGCCACCGGGTGGACCGGGTCTGCGTCGGGTGTCCGCCGGTGACCGGCTTCGGCGGTCACCGGGCGGCGGACGCGTTCCGCCCGGACGGTGCGCAGGCCGGTGGACGCGAGGTCGGCGAGCACGTCGTCCGGGGTGAACAGGACGCGCGGGTCCTGCGGGCCGCCGATGCCCTCGGTGAGGTTGGTGGTGTCGTGGCCGACCACCAGCAGGGTGCCGCCGGGGGCGAGCGCGGCGGCGGCGCGGCGCAGCGCCGCCCGGCGTTCGGCGGCCGGCAGGTGGAGGTAGGCGACCAGGACCAGGTCGTAGCCGTCGGCCGGGAGTTCGAAGGTGCGGGCGTCGCCGTGCCGCCAGGTGAGCCGGTCGGCGACCTCGTCGGGCAGGGCGGCGGTGAGCCGTTCGGCCCGTTCGACGGCGACCGCGGAGTAGTCGAGGCCGGTGACCTGCCAGCCCTGGCGGGCCAGCCAGATGCTGTTGCGGCCCTCCCCGGCGGCGACGTCCAGGGCGCGGCCGGGGGTGTGCCCGGTCAGTTCGCGGACCACCCAGCGGTTGGGTTCGGCGCCCCAGACCAGCTCGCTCGCGGCGTACCGGTCGTCCCAGTCCTGGCTGTCCATGGCTCGTCCTTCGTTCGGCGGGTCCGCTTCGTACGGTCACGGTACTGGCGGCGGGCCGGGGAACCCCCGCACGCCGCCGGGACCGCCGACGCTCCGTCGCGGCGCCGGGGCGGTCGGCCCGATCCGGAGGTCCGTCCCGGGGACAGCTCCGGAGGTCCGTCCTGGAGTCCGCCAACCATCCATCGGGCGGGCACCCTTGACGGCGAATATTGGTCCAGTCCAATCTGTGATGTCGTGACACGGTGGCCTCCGGGCCGGCCGTGCCGCGGCACCGTACGCCCAGTTCGTGTCACCCGTCCCCGCGCGCCCCCACAGCGCTCGGTTCGGCTCCCCTGCGGCCCGCCCCGGGCCGTCGCACCGCCGGAAACCCCCACTCATCCGGAGGACATCGCATGCACGACAGAGTCCTGCCCGCACGCCCTGCCACCCGCCGGTCCACCGCGCCCCGCCGGCGCGCCACCGCGCTGGCCCTCGCGGCCACCCTCACCACCGGCAGCGCCGCCCTCGCCCTGTCGCTCAACACGGCCTCGGCCGCCGCGGTCAACCTGCTGACCAACGCCGACTTCGAGACCGGCACCCTGGCCGGCTGGACCTGCGCCAACGGGTCGGCCGTCACCACCCCGGTGCACGGCGGGAGTTACGCGCTCAGCGCCGCCGCCTCCGCCTCCGACACCGCGCAGTGCCAGCAGACGGTCACCGTCCAGCCCAACACCACGTACACCCTGGCCGGCTGGGTCCAGGGCAGCTACGTCTACCTCGGCGCGACCGGCACCGGCGTCAACGCCTCCACCTGGGCGCCCAACGCGACCGGCTGGACGCAGCTGAGCACCACCTTCACCACCGGTGCGAGCACCACCTCGGTGACGGTCTTCACCCACGGCTGGTACGGCACCGGCACCTACCGCGCGGACGACCTCAGCCTGACCGGCCCGGGCGGGCCGACCAGCAGCACCAGCCCCACCGCGTCCAGCAGCCCGACGGCGTCGAGCAGTCCGACCTCGTCCAGCAGCCCGACCGCGTCGAACAGCCCGACGGCCTCCAACAGCCCGACCGGCAGCGCCAGCCCCACCGCGACCGCCACGGCCACCGGCCCGGCCGGCGACGGCAAGGTGACCACGCCCACCGGGGTGACCGTCAGCAAGGTCACCAGCAACGCCGTGGTGCTCAGCTGGCAGCCGTCCACCCTGACCAGCGGCGACGGCCCGGTCTCCTACAAGGTGTACTCCGGCGGCCAGTTGGTGGCGACCTCGATGGGCACCTCGGTGGCCGTCAGCTCGCTGCTGCCCGGCACCGCCTACACCTTCAGCGTCCAGGGCTACTCCGGCACCCACGGCTCCGCCCAGTCCTCGCCGGTGAGCACCACCACCTCCGCCGCGCCCGCGGCGAGCCCGTTCCGGTCGGCCTACTTCGACCAGTGGGGCATCTACGAGAACGCGTACTACCCGAAGAACGTCGACACCAGCGGCGCCGCGAGCAAGCTCGACGTCATCAACTACGCCTTCGCCAACATCCACCCCACCTCGCACACCTGCTTCCAGGCGGTGAAGGCCTCCGACTCGGGCAACGAGAACAACCCCAACGCCGGTGACGGCGCGGGCGACGCCTACGCGGACTACCAGGACAGCTACACCGGCGCCAACAGCGTGGACGGCACCACCGACACCTGGGAGCAGCCGCTCAAGGGCAACTTCAACCAGCTGCGCCAGCTGAAGGCCAAGTACCCGAACCTGCGGTTCACCATCTCGATCGGCGGCTGGACGTACTCCAAGTACTTCTCGGACGCGGCCGCGACCGACGCCTCCCGCAAGGCCTTCGTCTCCTCCTGCGTCGACATGTTCCTCAAGGGGAACCTGCCGACCAACATCGCCGGTGACGCCTCGGGCGGGCAGGCCTCGGCGGCCGGCCTCTTCGACGGCGTGGACCTCGACTGGGAGTACCCGGGCTCGGCCGGCGGTCACACCGGCAACCACTACTCCCCCGCCGACAAGCAGAACTTCACCCTGCTGCTGAAGGAGTTCCGCACCCAGCTGGACGCCCTCGGCTCCGCGCAGGGCAAGCACTTCCTGCTGACGGCGGCACTGCCGAGCGGCCAGGACAAGATCGCGCTGCTGGAGACCGACAAGATCGGCGCGTACCTGGACTACGCCGACATCATGACCTACGACATGCACGGCGCCTGGGACGCCAAGGGCCCGACCAACCACCAGGACCCGCTGCACGACAGCCCGGCCGACCCGACCACGCCGATCACCCCGGGCACCCGCAAGTACAACGTGGACACCACGCTCGCCGCGTACACCACCGGCCTGCCGGAGTACGGCATCACCGGCGGGTTCCCGGCGAACAAGCTGGTGCTGGGCATCCCGTTCTACTGGCGCGGCTGGACGGGCGTCCCGGCCGGCTCCAACTACGGCCTCTACCAGAGCGCGACCGGCCCGACCGCGGCCAAGCCGCTGAGCCAGGAGGCCGGTCTGGCCGCCTGGAAGGAGCTGACCCCCACCGCGGCCAACACCCACTGGGACCCGGTGACCGAGACCTCGTGGGTCTACGACGGCACCAACTTCTGGACGGGTGACACCCCGCAGGCCATCCAGGCGCGCGGGGCGTACGCCAAGAGCAAGGGCCTGGCCGGCATGTTCGCCTTCTCCCTGGAGAACGACGACGCCTCCGGCACCCTGCTCAACGCGATGAACAGCAGCCTGCACTGACGCACCGTCAGTGAACGGCCAGGGGCCGCGCGGATCGAGGTGATCCGCGCGGCCCCCGCGTGTGTCCGGCGTGGTGTCCGGCGTGTGTGCCCGGCGGGGGTGTCCGGGCGTGGGTGTCCGCCCGCCGCTACCGCTTCCGCGGCACCGGGTCCGCTCCACCGCGCGGGGTCGCGCCCGGACGGCAGCGCAGCAGCCGGCCGACGGTCAGCCGGGCGCCGCGCAGCGCACCGTGCCGGTGCAGCGCCTGGACGGCGTAGGTCGAGCAGGACGGCGTGTAGGGGCAGCAGGCCGGGCGCTTCGGGCTGATCTCGGTCCGGTAGTACCGCACCGCCCCGTACAGCGCGCCCGCCGCGAAGCCCTCGGAAACGGGCGCCGCCCGGTCCGCACCGGTCTCCGGGCCCGCACCGCCCGCACCGCCCGGCCGCCGTCCGGCGCGGACGCCGGCGAGGGCGAACCGGACGCCCGCGGCCATCATCACCGGGACGAGGGCGATCAGACAGGGGTCGGCGAGGTCGCAGCAGTCGCAGGCGTCCAGGCAGTCGTTGTCGCGCTTCTTCGGCTTGCCGTTGCGGCGCCGGTACTCCTCCCAGGCCCGCCGCTGCTCCCGCCGTCGGAGGCGCTCCGACTCGGGCAGCCACCACCAGGCCCGCTGGGGGCGCTGCGGCGGGAACGAGACGCCGGGGCCGGGCTGCTGGTAGGACACGACGGATGATCCCTTCGGTGCTTCCGCCGGGGCCGACCCCCAACGACCCGGTCAGATTATCCGAGGGCGCGGGCGGCTACGCAGCCGCCCGAACAGCGGTCAGCCGCTGCCGCCGCCCAGGGTCGGGAAGAGGTCGGTGAACGGCTGGGTGGTCACCGAGACGCTGCGGCCGAACGGGTCGTCGAAGTCCCAGATCAGGAAGAGCAGGAAGGCGATCAACGCGCTGAACGCACCCGCCAGGACCAACTCCCTGGCCGAACGCCGGATCTGGAGCGCGAACACCATGCCGACGGTGACCAGCGCCCCGACGATCAGGCCGAACCAGACCACGCCCGGCATGGTCGGACCGGCGTTCTGGCCACGGGCGTTGCGGGCCTCGTCGACGGCGCTGATCCGGTCCATGATCGGCTGGTAGGCCTGGGACTCCAGGTCGCTCTCCGGGGCGTGGGTGGCGACGTCCGCCCGCAGCTTGTCCAGCAGTTCGGTGCCCCGGTCGGAGATCTCGCCGTGCTCGCGCATGTACGTCCACTCGACGTCCACCACGTACGAGACATAGGCGTCCACGTCGGCCCGGACCTTGTCGCGGAACTCGACCGGGTAGACCTGCGCCCGCTCGCTCACCTCGTGCAGCGACTGCGCCTCGCGCAGCGCGTCGTCCTGGGCGGCGCCGCGCGCCTCCCAGACGCCCGCGATGGCGAGGCCGAGCACGATCGCGTAGACCACGCCGATCATCATCGTCATGTACTCGATGACGTCCGGCGTCTCGTCGGAGCTGTCGCCCTCGCGCACCCTGCGGTGCCTCAGCAGCACCACCGCCACCACGACGGCGCAGGCCGCCGACATGGCGATGGCCAGCGCCAACCACTCGGACATGGGAACTCCCTTCCTGCTTCTTGGGGGTGGATCTCTCGTCGTGGCCGGGGGCCCGCCCACGGGCGGGCGGACCCGGCTTCGGGACCGGCCGCCCCAGCGGCAACCGGCCTCGGCAGTGGCCGACTTCAGGAGCTGCCGACCTCAGGGGAAGCCCGCCTCAGGACCGGCCGGAGCCGCCGCGTCCGGACCCGCCGCGCGGGCGCAGGACCGCTGCCGCGAGCACGGCCGGCACGGTGACCAGCAGCATCGTCCGGGTGGGCGACGTGCCGTGCCGACGCTCCGGGGCGGGCGGGGGCGGGGCCGGCGGCAGCCGGAGCGGCTTCGCGGCGGGTGTCGCCCGCACCGGGCTGGGGGCCGCCGGGCTCGGCGCGACGGTCGGCGCCGGCGGTTCGGGCGGTTTGGGCGGCGCGGGCGGTTTGGGCGCGGGAGCCGGGGGCGGTACGGCCGGCCGTACGTCCGGCGTCGGCGCGGGTTTGGGCTCCGGCCGGGGCGACGCGGGCGGCGGGGTGGGTGCGGACGTGGGTGTGGGCGCGGGCGGCGGCACCGGCACGGGGGGCGGCGTCGGAGTCGGGGTCGGCGTGAAGCTGGGTGTCGGCGTCGGCGTCACAGTCGGCTTCGGCGTCGGCGTGGGCGCGGGCGTGGGCGTGGGCGTGGGCGTGGGGCTGGGCGTCACAGTCGGCGTCGGGCTCGGACACGGGTGGTGGTGTCCGCCGGAGTGATCGGGCTTGGGGTGGTGCGGCTGCGGATGGTGCAGGACCCCGGAGAGGTCGACGGAGACGCCCACCTCCACGTCGACGTCCACCTCGACACCCACGCCGCCCTTGCCGACCGAAACCGAGACGTCCGTCCCGGCGGAGACACAGGTCTCGACGACGACCGGACCGTGCGCGCGCCCCCCGCCGTGGTGCCCGGCGGGCCGGGCGGCGGCCGCGCCGCTCAGCAGCGCGCAGAGCGCGGCCACCCCGGCCGCCGCCCCGGCCACCCGGACTCCGCGCCCGGGAGCGCCGACGGCAGCGCCGCCGCTCCTCGCGAAGGTCAGCTCTCGGGTCACGGCTGACCGTCCATCGGTATCCGTCGGCTGCTGGGGCTGCGGCATGGGCTCCCTACACCTCTCGTGTTCTCAGGAGGGTCGGCCGGTACGGGGAGAGCCGACGCCGGACGGCCCGCCTCCGGGGGCGGGCCGTCCGGGCGCGGCCTCGCTCAGGCGCGGCCGTGCGCGATCTCGACGTTCTCCAGCACGCCGACGGCGTCGGGCACCAGGATCGCGGCCGAGTAGTAGGCGCTGACCAGGTAGGAGATGATCGCCTTCTCGCTGATCCCCATGAAGCGGACCGAGAGGCTCGGCTGGTACTCGTCCGGGATCCCGGTCTGGTGCAGGCCGATGACGCCCTGGTTGTCCTCGCCCGTCCGGATCACCAGGATCGAGCTGGTGTTCTCCTTGGTGATCGGGATCTTGTTGCACGGCAGGATCGGCACCCCGCGCCACGCCGGCACCTGCTGCCCGCCGAGGTCGACATGGTGGGGGTAGAGCCCGCGCGAGTTCAGCTCACGGCCGATGGCGGCGATGGTGCGCGGGTGGGCGAGCAGGTAGTCAGGGTCACGGCGGCGGTTGAGCAGCTCGTCGAGGTCGTCCGGGGTGGGCGGACCGGAGTGGGTCTGGATCCGCTGGTCGAAGTCGGCGTTGTTGAGCAGGCCGAACTCCGGGTTGTTGACGATCTCGTGCTCCTGGCGCTCGCGCAGCGCCTCGATGGTCAGCCGGAGCTGGTGCTCGATCTGGTTCATCGGCTGGTTGTAGAGGTCGGCGACCCTGGTGTGCACCTTGAGCACGGTCTGCGCGACGCTCAGCTCGTACTCGCGCGGCTTCAGCTCGTAGTCCACGAAGGCGCCGGGCAGCTCGTACTCGCCGTGGTGGCCCGCCGACAGCGCGATCTCGGCCTCGCCGCGCTCGTTCTGGGCCTGCTGCGGCAGGGTCAGGAACTCACGCAGGTGCTCCTGGAGCGCCGTGGAGCCGTCCCGAACGGTCTGGAACTGCCGCCGGGGCAGCGAGAGGACGGTACCGGCGGTGACGGTCTTGGCGGTGAACTCCCAGACGGCGTCCGGGTCGAGCACCGCGGTCTCGCCGAAGCGGTCGCCGTCACCGAGGACGCCGACCACGGTGTCGTCGCCGTACTTGCCGGTGCCGATCTTGTTGATCTTGCCGTGGGCGATGAGGTAGATCCGGTCGGCCGGCGCGCCCGCCTCGGCGAGCACCTCGCCCGGCCCGAAGTCCCGCTGCTCGCAGCGGTCGGCGAGGGCGGTCAGCACCTCGTCGTCCTCGAAGCCGCGCAGCAGGGCGAGTTCACCCAGCTCGCGCGGGATGACCCGGACCTCGGAACCGGTCTTGATGAACTCGATCCGGCCGTCACCGACGGTGTAGGTGAGCCGCCGGTTCACTCGGTAGGCACCACCCGCGGCCTGCACCCAGGGCAGCACCTTGAGCAGCCAGCGGGAGGTGATCTCCTGCATCTGGGGTGCGGACTTGGTGGTGGTGGCGAGGTTGCGGGCAGCGGCCGTGGCGAGGCTCGACTGCTGCGGCACCTGCTGTGACTCCGAGCTGGTGTCCACCGGCATCGGCAGGGTTCTCCTTCATCTGGTCAGGTCGCGCCGGACCCGCCCCGGCGCGAGCCGCGACGTGTCGTCACATATGCGTGGATAATGGGAAGTTGGCGAAGATTCGCAGGGTGGCCGCCGTTTCCGAAGGCCCATCCGGAACCCTAGATCAAAGACGCCCCGCCGGACCGGTCCATGCAGAAGGTGCCGCCCGATAGGGTGAATATCGGCCATGAAGAGGTTGGAATCCCTCGGCCTCCTCTAGACAGATCTTCGAATCCCTGTGCATGCGAATCGCCCGCGCGCCGGAACGCCCCCTTCCGCTCGAACGACGAAACGGCGAGGCCCGCGGCCCAACGGGGGGCCACGGACCCAGGGAACGTTCGTTCGACTCTCGAACAGATGCACACATCTCGCAGGCCGACGCTCGGAGCGGCGCTCGGACCAACGCCGACTCTCCGGCGAACCAGGACGGCTGTTCGAATGAGGCGACCGCAACCGGCCGTCCCGGGTTGCCTGTTCGTCGTACCTCGCGACGGAGCAACGGGTCGGGGCAGCCAGGGAACGGAGCGGGGCGTGCGGGTGCCGCTTGTCGGCCGACTCGCACACGCCCCGGCCCGTCGGTTCCTCCGGTCCTGCCTCCGGTCAGCTCCAGGTGCCGCCGTTACCGAAGGGGAACACCGTGTCCGCCTGCCCCGCATACGCACCACTCAGCGCGAACGTCGCACTCGACGGACGGTAAATGCCGTACGTACTACGCCCCTTGGCACTCCAGTCACCCACGATCGGCAGATCACCCGCCTGACCGAACACCGCCGACGACACCGAACCGTCGTCATGCCGCAACGCGAACGTGTTCGTCGACGGACGGTACACACCCATCTGCGCGTGACCCACACCGTCCCAGTCACCCACCACCGGCACATCCCCCGCCTGACCGAGCACCGCCGACGACACCGAACCGTCATCATGCCGAACCGTGAACGTGTTCGTCGACGAACGGTACACCGCCATCTGCGCATGCCCGTTCGCATCCCAGTTCCCCACCACCGGCACATCCCCCGCCTGACCGAACACCAACGACGTCGAACCACCATCGTCATGACGCACCGCGAACGTGTTCGTCGACGGACGGTACACACCCAACTGCGAATGACCCACACCGTCCCAGTCACCCACGATCGGCACATCCCCCGCCTGACCGAAACTCACCGTCCCATCCGCAGGCCCCGCCGAATTCGAGATCCGCAACCCCCACACCCCGTCCCGGAACACCCCCACCGTCGTCGACGACGACCCCGGCCAACGCCCCGCCACCGGCACATCACCGCTGTACACCGGCGTCGTGGGGGCGACCGGGTCGTCGATCACACTGTTGTTACGGACCGGGCCGAACGTGCCGTGACCGGAGAAGTAGGGGTAGGGGATGGTCCGGTGATGGACGCCGGATCCGGTGAACTCGTATCCGATGTAGGAGTTGTGGTCGCTGTCGGCCCACTGGTCGAAGATGACGATGTGTCCGGCAAGCCCCGCGGCGTTGTTCAGCAGGGCGTCGCCCGGCTTGAGGTCGTTCTTGCTGCCGAGCCAGGACGCGACACCACCGGGGACGAAGCTGGTGGTGTCCAGGCCGGGAGTGCCCAGCTTCCAGGCCATCGAGGCGTAACCGGAGCAGTCCGTGCGGTAGCCCTGGAAAGCGCCGCTCCCGTTGTAGACGAGGTTCTTGCCGACCCATGTGTCGGCGCGGGCGAGGACCTGGGAGCGGGTGAGAACCGGAGCGGCGGCCATGAGCGAGTTCTGAGCCTCGATCGGGGTGCTCGGCCCCTGGCCGGCACCGCCCTTGTCGTAGTGGTCGACCACGACGGGGGGCGTGGTGTCCGCCGTCGGGCCCGGCTGGGCGTTCACCGGGGAGGCACCGAGGGCGAGGACGGACAGGCCGGCGGCGAGCAGGACGGAAGCGGCGCGGACTGTGGAACGCGAAACGGACACAGTTGTCTCCATGACTGGACGCGGTTGAAAGGGGTGCATGCACTGAAGTGGTGCAGGGCACACGCTCGGGGGTGCCGTCGGGCCGGCGGCGCGGTCGTGGCCGCCACCTGGGTCAGAGCCCTCGCGAAACGGGACGGACAGGGATCGCCGCACGCCTGCCCGACCGTCCCCGGTCTGCGGATACGCGGCTTCCGGAGCGTCGTCCCGGTGCGCTGGGCGGCTGCCCTGCAGGAGCAGCCGATCGGGCGGTGTGCCGGTGACGGTGGGGGCGGGTGGTCAGCCCCAGATCATGTCGTCGGAGGGGAGTGGGGTGACGACCGCGGCGGTCATGGTGGTGACGGTACGAGGCATGGAACGGCCTTCCCTGGCACGACGGGCAGTCGGATCCGGCTTCGCGTCCCGCGGTGACGCTTCGTCCGGCGGGCCGTCGGGGTGTTGCTCCCCGGCGGCTGTTACCAGCTTCGTCGCCGCTCAGGGCAGGCGGAAGGCTCCCAGGGAGGACGGAAGCGTCCTTGGACCGTTCCGGCCAGAGACGCTGAGGAGTACAGCTGAGGAGCACATGGGTCGGGCCTGGTGAGCGGTACCGCGGGCTCGCCCGGGGGTAGGACGCCGCCCGTACCGCAGCCGGATCAGCGACGCGGACGGTCGCCGCTCAGGCCACCTCGAAGCCCTGCCGGACGCGGTCGAAGCGGCCCGCCGCCAGGTCCTCGTCGGTGATCCAGAACGACACGTTGACGGTCTCGCCCCAGTCCGCGCCCGCCGCCGAGCCCTCGACCTGGAGCAGCGGGCGGTGGCCGGTGGGGCGGCCGGTGTCGGTGTCGCACCAGCCGAGGACCCGGACGTCGGGCCGGGGCAGGTGGTCGCGGAAGTCGGCGGCGAGGTCGAGGGCGATCATGAAGTCGTCCGGGAAGAGGTTCTCCAGCTCGCGGTCCTGGTAGGACGGCGCGGAGAGCGCCCAGTGGGCCCGGACCTCGACGGCCGGCAGCACGGACGCGCCGGCCCCGCTCGCGGGGGCGGGCCCGGGCGGGGCGTCGGCGGGCACCCGCAGGACGCGGCAGCCGTGGCCGCTGAAGTCGGCGAAGCGGTCGTCGTGGAAGAACAGCAGCAGCCCGTCGGCGGGGAGCGGCCACCGGCCGCCGTGCCCGGTGGTGCGGAAGGCCTCGGCCAGTGCGGCGCAGTCGAGCCGGGCGAGCAGTTGCATCGGCCGCCCGGCGGACTCCGGCCAGTCGGTGCCCGCCGGCAGCACGGGCCGTCCGCCGAGGTGCCCGGCCCGCGGGCCTTCGGGGCCCTGCGGACCGGCGTGCAGGGCGAGCGAGGGTCGCAGCAGCCCGTCCACCAGCGGGGCGGTCCGCTCGTCGGCCCGCTCGCGGATCGCCGCGTGCACGGCGTACGGCATCGGGGTCGTCAGGGCCCCGGCGGGGTCGGTGAGCAGCGGTTCGGCCATGGGCGCAAGCCTGCCATCCGGGTCCGACAATCCACCCGGACAGCCCGTCAGGTGCCGGTACGGGGGCGGCCGGCACCTGACGGGGGTTCGAGGGGGGCGGGGCTCAGGAGCAGGTGACCTCGTTGCCGGGGACGTTGAGGATGCCGGAGTCGCTGGCACCGCCGGACTGGTACTCGTAGTAGATGTACGTGTAGAAGTCGATCCGTGCGCCGGAGCCGCAGGCCGAGTCGGAGGCGATGGCGTAGGTCAGCGTGACGGTGGTGCTGCCGCCGGCCGCGACGGGCACGGTGTGGTGGACGATGCCGGTGGTGGCACCGGTGTCACAGGCGCTGACGTTGCCGCCGCAGGCCGAGAACGCGTACTTGAGACCGGTGAGCTGGGTGGTCGCGTACGTCGGCTGGATGGACTGGTAGACGAACTGCACCGGGGTGTTGTGGGGGTTGGTGAGGGTCAGGGTCAGGGTGACCGAGGAGCCCGGGGTCGCCGTCGCCCTGTCGGCGCTGACGGCGAGCAGCGGGGTGTCGGCCTGGGCCGGGGCGGCCGAGAAGAGCAGACCGACCACGAGGGCCAGGATCGCGGCAAGTCCGAAGCGGCTCACATGTGTTCTGCGCATGACCATGGAGCGTAGGGCGCGGTGCCGCCTGCGGCGCCCGCCTCCGCCTCGGCCCGTACTGGCATATGACAGCGGAGCGGACGCGGCGGGCCATTGCGTACGCTCCGCCCTCCCGCCGCGCCGTCCGGACGCCTACCCTCCGCCTCTACCCGGACGGCTGCCGCCACCCGGGCCGGCGGGCGCCCGGCCCCGGCTCAGACGGGCGGCGGCAGGATGTCGCACAGCGCGGCGAGGGCGGCCGGGTAGGCGTGGTCGGGCGGGGTGGCGTAGCCCACGACCAGGCCGTCCGCGGCGGGCGTGGTGTCCGGGTCGGCCAGCGGGTGGCGGTAGTCCGCGAGGCCGTCCACGGCCAGCCCCCGGTAGGCGGCGGCCTTGAGCACCGACCGCTCGGTGCCGGGCGCGAGCCGGAGCACCGCGTGCAGACCGGCCGCGATCCCGGAGACCTCGATGTGCGGGGCCCGGGCGGCGAGGGCCGCGACCAGTTGGTCGCGGCGGTCCCGGTAGCGCCGGCGCATCCGCCGGACGTGCCGGTCGTACCCGCCCGAGTCGATGAACTCGGCGAGCGTGAGCTGGTCCAGCGCGCTGGCCCAGGCCTCCCGTTCCCCCTTGGCGGCGAGCACCCGGTCCACCAGGTGCTCGGGCAGCACCATCCAGCCGAGGCGCAGGGCGGGGGTGAGGCTCTTGCTGACGGTGCCGAGGTAGACGACCCGCTCCGGGTCCAGCCCCTGGACGGCGCCGACGGGCTGGCGGTCGTAGCGGAACTCGCCGTCGTAGTCGTCCTCCAGGACGAGACCGCCGCGCCCGCGTGCCCAGTCCACCACCGCCGCGCGCCGGGCCGCGTGCAGCGGCCCGCCGGTCGGGAACTGGTGGGCGGGGGTGAGCAGCGCCGTCCCGACATCCTGACGGTTCGTCAATTCACCGACCCGTGCGCCGTTCTCGTCCAGCGACAGCGGCACGGTGGCCACCCCGGCGGCGGTCAGCAGCGCCCGGTGGAAGGAGAGCCCGTACGCCTCGACGGCCAGCGGCCCGTCGACCCGCCCCGGCAGCACGGCCCCCGCGCCGTCGAAGAGCAGTCGCAGCGCGTGGGCGAAGCCCGAGCAGACGACGATGCGGTCCGGGTCGGTGCGCACGCCCCGGGCGCGGGCCAGGTAGTCGGCGAGGACGGCGCGCAGCTCGCGGCGGCCCTGTGGGTCGCCCGGCCCGAAGGCCTCGTTGGGCGCGGCGGTGAGGGCCCGGCGCCCGGCGGCGAGCCAGTCGGCCCGGGGGAAGGAGGCCGCGTCGGGCTGGCCCTGGCGCAGGTCGTGGGCGGGCCGGGGCGGCGGCGACGGCCGGCGGGTCCGGGCCGGGGTGACGGGCTCGGCGCGCTCGGCGACGGTGGTGCCGGAGCCCTGGCGGGCGGTGAGCCAGCCCTCGGCGACCAGTTCGGCGTACGCGTCGGCGGCGGTGTTGCGGGCGATGCCGAGGTCGGCGGCGAGCGAGCGGTAGGGCGGCAGCCGGGTGCCGGGGGTGAGCCGGCCGCTGCGGATCGCCTCGCGCAGGGCGGCCATCAGCGCGGCGCGGCGGCCCCCGGCGGCGAGTTCGAGGTGCAGGTCGCTGCCGGTCTTGCGCGCGGTGGCGGCCCTGGGCGCGGTGCCGGTCCGGGGAGTGCCGCCGGTCGGGCGGGTGTGCGTCCGGGGGTGCCCGACCGGGGTGTCCGTCATGATCACGTACCCTACCGGGCGGGTCGTGACCGGCCGCCGGCCGATACGGGCCGTGGGGCGCGGACCGGCTCGGCCGGGCAGAGACCGTGTTCCGATCCTGCGCTATTCCTCCCCCCGGGCCGGTCCGCGCCGGTAGCATCTCGCCCGCCCGGGAGAGTTGGGCTCGAGGCGGGACCTGCGCGCAGGCCCTCCGCCGGGATGTCGTGATCGCCGAAGGGGTGGGGCTCGTGGAGATCGGGTTGGCAGACGCGGTGGCGGCCGTGCGCGATGAGCTGCTGGAGGCCGCGGCGCGCGGGATCGGCCAGGACATCGCGTTCGCGGTGGGGCCGGTGGAGATGGAGTTCGAGGTCGAGCTGCGCGCGGACGCGAAGGCCAGGGGAGGCTTCCGGGTGTGGGCGGTGACGGCGGAGGCGGAGGCCGGGGTCTCCCGCGGCCGCACCCACCGGGTGTCCTTCACGCTGACGCCGCGCACCGCCGACGACCAGGACGTGATCATCCGCGGGTCCGCCCAGCGCCCCAAGGGTCCCGGGCCGGTGGGCGGGCGCATTCCTGGCTGACCCCGCACCGGCGGACACGGACGCGACGAGCAGGTGGAGGGGTCGGGGTGGAACGCGAGCGTGTGGTGACGGTGGAGGGCCCGGACGGGCCCGGATCGGGCTATGTCGTCGGCCCGCGGCTGGTGCTCACCTCCGCACACGTCGTCGGCCGGGCCACGACGGTGCGGCTGTACCGCCCGGGCGAAGAACCGCTGTACGACGGCGTGGTGGTGTGGTGCGGTACGCCCGGGGAGCGCGACGACGCCGCGCTGGTGCTCGTGGACGACGGGCGGTGGTACCCGCCCGGCGGCGCGAAGGTCCGCTGGGGGCGCCTGGCCACCTCGCGCCCACGGCAGAAGTGCGAGACCTGGGGCACCCCTGCCGTGGCCCAGCGCCCCGGCAGGGCGACGGAGGCCGGGCAGCAGACCGGAAGGATCAACCCGGGCAGCGGCTTCGTCGGCAACCACTACGTCGTCAGGCTGGACGACCACCCGCCCGAGCCGACCGGCGCGGGGCTCTCACCCTGGGCCGGGCTGTCGGGAGCGGCGCTGTTCTGCGGCGGGATGCTGATCGGGGTCGTCGCCAGTGACATGGCGTACTACGGGCACTCGGCGCTGAGGGCGGTGCCGGCCTATGTGCTGCACCACGACGCGACCTTCCGCGCCGCGTTGGACGAGCACGGCGCCGGCTCGACGGCGCTGGGGCTGGTGGAGTTCCAGGACCTGGTCGAGAAGGAGCCGCCGAGGCCGGCCGGCGGACTGGCCTCTCCCGCGGCCCTGCTGACGGCCGAACGGCAGGTCGTGGACTTCCACGGCCGTGAGGAGCTCCTGCACCGGTTGACCGCCTGGTGCGAGCAGGCGGGTTTCGGCGCCTGGCTGCTCCACGGCCCCGGCGGGCAGGGCAAGACCCGCGTGGCGCACGAACTCGCCCGCCGGCTGGCCCGGCGGCCGCTCCCGGAAGGCTGGACGGTGCTGTGGCCGCGGGCGAACGCGGCACCGACGGACCTGGCCGCGCTGTGGGAGGTCACCGGCCCCCTGCTGGTGGTGCTGGACTACGCGGAGACCCGCCTCGACGAGCTGTCCGCCCTGCTGGCGGCCGCCGAGGAGCACGCCGCGCCGTTCAGGCTGCTCCTGCTCTCCCGCACCGCCGGGGACTGGTGGAACAACGCGAAGGCCGCCCATCGCATCGCCGAGGAACTGCTCGACGGCGCTCCGGTGGTCGGGCTCCCCCCGCTGGAAGCCGCGCCGGCCGACCGCCCGCGGACGTACCGGCGGGCGGCCGAGGCGTTCGCGGCGGCGCTGCCCGGTGTCAGCGGACATCAACGGCCCGACTGGCCGGCCCTGGCCCGCGCCCTGCCCGTCCCAGTCCTCGACCGCGCGGGGTTCGACAACGCCCTGACGCTGCAGATGACCGCGCTGGCCGACCTGCTGGACACCGTCCGGGACTCCGCCGACGACCCTCCTGATGCCGCGCCGCCGACGACGACCGGGGAGGCGGCCGACGTCGAAGAGCGCATGCTCGTGCACGAGCGGCGGTACTGGCTGAGGAACGCCACCGCCCATCGGCTGCGGCCACCGCTGACGGACGGGGCACTCGAGGACGCCCTGGCCGCGGCCCTGCTGGTCGGAGCGGACGACCGTGAGCAGGCGGCCGACGTCCTGCGGAGGGTGCCGAGCCTCGCGGACCAGGGGGAGCGCCGCGAGGCCGTCCGGTCGTGGATCACCGCGACCTACCCGCCGACCGGCCCCGGCCCCTGGGGCGCCCTGCAGCCCGACCGGCTCGCCGAGCACCTCGTGGGCCGGCGCGTACAGGCCGATCACTCCCTCGCCCACCGTCTGGTGCCCGCTCTGGACCGGGCCCGGGCGGCCCGGTTCCTGACGCTGCTCACCAGGGCCGGCGCACACCCGCCGCTCCGCGGTCGGCTGGACGGCCTGATCACCGACCTGTGCACCGGCAGTCCGGCCCTGCTGGGCCCGCCCGCCGTCGACGTCGCCACGCAGGTCGAGGCACCCGAACCGCTGCTCACCGCACTGCACCGGCTGTCCGACGACCCCGACACCCCGTTGTCGGACCTCGAGTCGCTGGCCGACCGCGTTCCGCTGTCCTCCTACCACCTCGCTCCCCTGGCCGTGCGTCTCCTGGAGCGGATCGTCGCCGCACAGCGCGCCTCCGGCGTGGACGGTTCCGACCGTACGGTCGCGTTCGCCACCAGACTGCGCGAGCTCTCCAAGCGCCTGATGGACGTCGGAGAGCCGGACCGGGCGCTGGCGGCGGCCGAGGAGGCCGTCGGGCTGCTCAGCCGGGCGGCATCGCCCCGGACCGCTGCCGCCCGCACCGAACTGGCCGCCGCCTGGAACAACGCCGGCGTCTGCCTTCGCGCGCTGGGGCGGCGGCGGGAAGCCCTCGCCGCGGCGACCGAGGCCGTCGGCATCCACCGGCGGCTGGCCGCGACCGGGATCTCGTCCGACGCCATCCTGTCGAACCACGTACAGAGCCTCAACAGCCTGTCCGACACCCAGCGGCAACTGGGCGACGCACCGGGCGCACTGGAAACCGGCAGGGAAGCCGTCGGGATCCGGGAGGGACTGGTCCGGTCCGGGGCGGAAGGGGCCCGGGCGAACCTCGCGCTGGATCTGAACAACCTCGCCATCCACTGCCTGGACACCGGGCAGCGGGCAGAGGCGCTGGAGACGATCGACCGGGCGCTGGAGATCCTGCGGCCGCTGGCCGAGGAACACCCCGACACCTTCCGCCCCGCCCTGGCCGTCGGCCTGAACACGAGATCCAACTGCCTGTCCGAGATGGGGAGATGGGAGGAGGCCCTGGAGGCGGTCCGGCAGAGCACCGCCATCCGCCGCCGGCTCGCCGAAGGGCGCCCCAACGCGTTCGGCCCCGGGCTGGCCATGACCCTCAACACACTCGCCATCGACCTGGCGGCCCTCGGGCACCACGACGAGGCCGTCGAAGCGGGCCGCGAATCCGTCGCACGTTACCGGATCCTGGCCGAGGCCCAGCCCGACGCGTTCCGCGGTGAGCTGGCCATGAGCCTGAACACGCAGGCCAACCAGCTCGCGGACACCGGAGATCCGCACGGCGCCCTCACCCTGGCCGAGGAAGCGGCCGGTATCTACCGCGAACTGGACGAGGCCTCCCCCGGCGTCTTCGCCATGGATCTGGCCATGGGTCTGACCACACTCGCAAGCCGGTTGGACGACGTCGGGCGACACCAGGAGGCCGTGGAGAGGATCGAGGAGGCCGTCACGATCTACCGGTCGCGGCCGGCGAAGTACTCCGAGGTCGTCCGCCCCGACCTCGCGGCGTGCCTGAACAACCTCGGCGTTCATCTTCGCGCACTGGGCCGGGCCGAGGAGGCGCTGGCGGGGATCACCGAGGCCGTCGAGATCTCACGCGGTCTCGCCCGTACCAATCCCCGGGCGTTCCGGCCCGCACTCTCCCGGTATCTGATCCACCGTGTCCTGTGCCTGCGGGACTTGGGCCGGCTGCCGGAGGCCGTGCCGATCGTGCGGGAGGCGGTGGCGGTCGAGTTGCAGGTGGCCGCGGCCGCGCCCCTCGCCCGGCTGCCCGAGTCGGCCTCCCGGCTCAGCTCGCTCTCCGGCGCGCTGACCCTGGCGGGACAACGGCACGACGCGCCCGGTGTGACCAAGGAGGTCGCGAAGCTCCGCCACCGGCTGGCGAAGGACGATCCGCAGACGCACGAACCGGAACAGGCCGCGACGCTCGACCTGCTCGGACGCCAGCTCGCATCGGTCCAGCGGCACGCCGAGGCGCTGGCCGCCGCCCGGAAGGCGGTGACCGTCCGGCGCCGGATCCGGGCCCGCGCCGACACTCCGGCCCACCGGGCCGCTCTCGCGGCGTCGTTGGGGAACCTCGGCGAGTACCTGATGCAGGCCGGGCAGCGCGGCAAGGCGCTGCCCCCGATGAAGCAGGCCGTCCGTCTCTGGCGCGAACTGTCCGAAGCCGACCGCACGGCGCACCAGCCCGTCCCGGCCCTGGCCCTCGTCCTGCTCGGCTTCCTCTTCTTCGGCGCGGGCCGGGTGGACGAGGCGGTGAGGACCGCCCAGGAGTCGGTGGACGCCTGTGACGCTCTCGCCGGGCTCGATCCCGCACACGGCCCGTTCCTGTCCGTCGCGCTCTGCGTGCACGGCGTGATCCTGACCGAGCTGGAACAGCGGGCGGCCGCGCTGCCTCTCCTCGAACGCGCGGTGCGGGCCGCCCGACCGCTCGCCGAGACCGGTCCCGCCCCCTACCGGACCATTCTGGCCTCGGCATTGAGCGGGCTCGCCCAGTGCCTGGCGGAGGAACCGGAGTGGCCCGAGGAGGCCTTGACGTACGCCCAGGAGGCCGTCGCCCTGCTCACCCCGCCGGCCGAGGCCGACCCCCTCGTCCTTGAGGCCGACCTGGCGCGGGCACTGCCGGTCCTGGGCCTCTGCCTGGCCCGGGCCGGACGGCACGGCGAGGCCGCCGGGACCACCGAACGGGCGGTCGAGGTCTGGCGCCGCCTCCGGGACGCCGCCCCCGCCGCCCACGAACTCGACTTCGGCGCCGCCCTGCTCGCGTACGCCAGGGCCCGGCTTCTCGCCGGAGCACGGTCGGCCGAAGCGCTGGCGGCCGTGGACGAGGCGCTGGCCGTATTCCGCGGTTTGGGTGCCACGGAACCCACGCTGGTCGAGCGGCAACAGCGGCTGGCCCTGGAGACCCGAACGAAACTGATCAGGCGTTCGACGTAGCGGCTCTTCGGAGCTGGAGCCGCATGACGGCCCGAGCGGTCCGGCTCCTGCATTGGGGTCGGATTAGGACGCCAATCAGGTGGTCGCTAAATAGGCTCATGACTGGATTCAGGGGCTGCCTGTTATGTCTCCGGACATGACCAACACCAGGAAGTACCTCGCCGCCGTCGGCCTCGGCGCCGCGCTGGCCATCACCTGCGCCGGCCCCTCCTACGCCGGCGACGGCATCGTGCGCGGCGGCCACCACGGCCACGACCACGGCCACTCGGGGTTCGCCCCGTCCGGCACCACCTGCGCCAACATCGGGGAGGGCGCCCACGCCAACGGTGTCGCGGCGGGTTCGCCGGGCGTGCTGTCCGGCAACCAGATCCAGATCCCGATCAGCATCCCGATCAACATCTGCGGCAACAGCATCGACATCATCGGCCTGTTCAACCCGGCCGGCGGAGGCGGCAACGGCGGCGGCGGGAACAACGGCGGGGGCAACAACGGCGGGGGCAACAACGGCGGCGGAAACGACGGCGGGGGCAACAACGGCGGGGGCAACAACGGCGGCGGAAACGACGGCGGCGGGAACAACGGCGGGGGCAACAACGGCGGCGGGAGCAGCGGCGGCAACAGCTGATCCAAGCCCAGGGCCCACCCCCGGCCCACCCGCCGGGTAAGCACCCCGTTCCACCGACCAGAACCCCCAGCAACCCGAAGGGCTGCGACCCCGGCATCGACGCCGGGGTCGCAGCCCTTCCGTCCTGTCCGGTCGCGGGCGGGCTACGGCACCACGGTCACCGGCCAGCGGCCCGCCTTCACCAGGCGGACGGCGACCGAACCGATCACCCGGTGCCCGGCCTGCTCGGAGGCGCCGACGACGACGGCGTCCGCCCGCAGCTCGTCCGCCATCCGCGCGAGGCCGGTGTACGGGTCACCGCGGACGGTCAGGAAGCGCCACTCCAGCTGCCAGACGTGGCTCAGCCGGTGCTCGGCCTCGCGCAGCGCGGCCAGCAGTTCGTCGGCGATCTCCTGGGTGGTCTCCTCCACCACCGCGCCCGCGAGGGCGGTCGCCGCCCCGAGCACGGGCTGGACGTACGCCACCGCGAGGATCGCGTTCTGCCGCCGGGCGAGGCCGGCCGCATAGGCGGTCGCACGCCAGGAGGAGTCCGAGCCGTCCAGCCCGGCCATGATCACCTTGGGCCCGTCCGTCCCCAGCTCGAAGCCGGCCGGCGCGACCGCCTGCTCCGGCTCCTCGACCCCGCCGACGGCCCCTGCATCACTCTCGTTGCTCATGGCCCGAGGCTATTCCGGACACGGCACGTGAGGGGACGGGGCACGACGGGTGAGGGCTGTGGTGCGGGCCACCCCTGGCGGCCGTCGATCTTGGCCGGGAGGGTCGATTCGCACACGGACGGCCGGAAGCCCGTCACGCGGCGTCGACAATGTGGGCGGCCTCACAGCGACTCGCACGTGACGCAGGCCACTTCCAGGGGAGGTTTGATCTTCGAAATAGGGACATTTCGGTCCAAATCAGTACATTTCCTTGATCCATACCCCCGGTAACACCCCTCTGACGTGGCTAAACCTGTAAATCCTTGAAACCTCCACCGGGGCCCCCGTAACTTCGAACTCGTTGCACCGAGCGAAACGCTCCCGAGGGCCTCACAGCCCCGGAGTTCGGAACGGTGCCGAACCACGCGAGTGACGTGATCCCCGAAACCGACGGCCTTCCGAGGGCCTGGTTCCGCGCGCTCGCAGACCCCCTCCGAAAGGAACCCCATGACCTTCCGTAACGAGACTGCCGCCACCACCACCGCCACCAAGCGTCGCAACCGCGTCCGGATGGCTCTGATGGCCGGGGCGCTGACCGCCCTGCCGGTGGCCGGCCTCGTCACGGCCAACAGCGCCTCCGCCGCGCCGGCGTCCGTCTGGGACAAGGTCGCGCAGTGCGAGGCGACGGGTAACTGGGCCATCAACTCGGGCAACGGCTTCTACGGCGGCCTGCAGTTCACCTCCAGCACCTGGGCCGCCTTCGGCGGTACCGCGTACGCCTCGCAGGCCCACCAGGCCACCAAGGCCCAGCAGATCGCGATCGCGGAGAAGGTCCTCGCCGCCCAGGGCCCGGGCGCCTGGCCGATCTGCTCCGTCAAGGCCGGTATGAGCAGGTAAGGCCCTCGGCGCACCGCGCCACGACGACGCCGCCGCACCCGACCGTTCAGTCGAACCGGTCGGGTGCGGCGGCGTTGTGTCGTTTCCGGGGCGTTTCCGGGGCACTTTCAGGCGGCTCGCTGGCCGTGGAGGAGGAGGGGGAAGCGGCGCGGTGCGGTGGTGAGGGCCTCCCGGACGCGGGCGGCCTGGGCGGGGCTCATCACGGTGGGGAGGCGGCGGGGGTCGACGAAGCGGTGGCCGAGCAGGCCGCTGCGGTGCTGGGGCGGGACGGTGATGCGGGCGGCTTCGTGGTCGCTGAGGGTGCCGCCGTCGAAGACGAGGTTGAGGCGTTCGAGGTAGCGGTCGGCGGGGGTGAAGTCGACGGCGAGGAGGTGGGTGGGGCGGCGGTTCAGGCCGGTCTCGGCATGGAGGTGGCGGGCGGCGGCTTCGTGCGGGGATTCATTGGCGCGGGCGCTGCCGCCGGGGAGGATCAGGCCGTCCATGAAGTCCGGGTCGATGAGGAGGACGCGGCCGCGCGGGTCGCGGAGGAGGACGAGGCAGCCGAGCCGGCAGACGGGCGGCTTGGCAAGGAGTCGGGGGTCGCGCACGGTGGGGGTCACCTTCTGGTGCTGGTGCTGGCTCTCGGGTGGGGACGGCGGGTTCGACTCCGGCGGCTCCGTCGGCGGGCCCAGGCCTCGGTCACGTTCATTCCGGTCATGAGGGCGGTGGCGAAGAACAGCCACCAGACCAGGCGGGCAACGGCCGGCTGCCCGGGGTCGACCAGGGCGGAAGCACCGTGGGCGATGCCGAAGGAGGCGAGGAGCACGAGGGCGGCGGCGAGGAGCTCAGTCCTGGTCGGCTTGCCGCTCATGGAGCAGGCCCTTTCGCAGGAGTTCGGTGATCCGCAGGACCTGGGAGGTACGGGCCGAGCCGAGGTTGATCAGGTAGGCACCGGTCAACCGCCCGTAGTCCCAGTCCACTTCGAGGGAGGGCAACTTGGCGTCACCGAGAGCGAGGACGGCCGTCAGCTCCTCGACGGCGAAGGCGGCCTCGCGGCGCTGCTCGGCGGTCGCCCGGTTGAGGATCGGCCCCATCAGACCATCTCCCGGTGCGACTCGAACCCCCGCCAGGCCTTCTCCGCGACGGAGAAGGAGGAGAAGCCGCTCAGCGATCCGTCGCCGTCTCTCAGCCCCTCCCCCGTGATCTCGTTTCGCACCCGGTAGAGCCGGGCGGCGGGATCCCAGCGGATCCCGTAGCCGTGGAGGTTGGTGGACGGGTCGTCCGGTCTGGGCTGAGTCTGGGCATGGTTCATGGGAACCCTCCGCTTACGAGCTTTCACGTTCTGTGCCCATGGTGGCCTGTCGACAGCTACCATCGGAAGCGAAATTGGTTTTGACTTTCCGGCTGTCCAAGTTGGGGCAATCATGGTTAACCGCAAGGAGCTTGATCCATCCTCAGGCCGGTGGGCGCCCTTTGGGGTGCAACTTCGCAGGTCACGCGAGACAGCCGGGCTCACGCAGGCGCAGTTGGCCGCGTGTGTCGGGTTCCACTACTCAACGGTCTCCTTCGCCGAACTTGGCACGAAGCAACCCTCGCTCCGCTTCGCTCGTGCGGCTGACCAGGCCCTGGGGACACAGGGCACCTTGGCCCTCATGTGGCAGCAGGCGAACAACTCGGCCGGTCTCGCCGAGGGATTCACGGAGTTCACGCGGCATGAGGCCCAGGCCACCGAGATAAGGCTGTTCGAGATCGGCGCCATCCCGGGTTTGTTCCAGACCTCGGCATACGCCGAGGCTGAGCTGGCGGGCGCGTTGGACCGGGGCGAGGTCACAGCCGACCAGGCCGAGGAACGGCTCAACTTCCGGCTGGCCAGGCAGAAGCTTCTGACTCGCACCCCTCCACCCCTCATCTACGCCGCACTGGATGAGAGCGCCCTGCGATGGCAGCTCGGCGGCCCGGACGTCATGGCCGAACAACTTGAGCACCTCGTAGAACTAGCGGAGGAACCTCACATCCTGCTGCAGGTGGTGCCGTTCACCATGGGAGTGCTCAGATCCTTCTCATCAGCCGTCACCTTGCTGACCATTGGTGACAATGGCCAACTGGCCTACACAGAAACACTCCACCGCGGCTTCCTTGAGCGGGACCGAACCGCCGTCATGACTTGGCGCAGGCGCTACGATCGTCTCCAGGTGGACGCGCCTCCTCGGGCGGAATCCCTGGCCATGATCAGAAGACTCCGGAAGGAACTGGCACCATGACCTCCAGCCTCGACCTGTCATCCGCACACTGGGTGAAGTCCTCCCACAGCACCGACGGAGGCCAGTGCGTCGAGGTGGCACCCGATTACCTCAACGTCGTGCCCGTTCGCGACTCGAAGGACCCCCACGGCCCCGCCCTCGTCTTCCCCACTGACGCCTGGCAGTCCTTCGTCACCGCCGTCCGCGCCGACGACTTCGGTGCCGTCTGAACACACCGCACCCAGGCGCCGCCATTCCAACCGGGGCGGCGGCGCCTTCTCAACCGCACCGCACAGCCACAATCGCACCACTGTTGCGACGTGACACAGACGCTATGACCGGCTCCAGGTCAAAGGCGCGATGCGCCTCATGCCTTTGGATACGATCCGTCAAGCCCGAAGGAATCAACCGACATGACGCTCGAACAAGCAAACTGGCGCAAGAGCACCTACAGCTCCGACGGAGGCCAGTGCATCGAGGTCGCCGACGGCCTCAGCGGAGTGATTCCTGTTCGGGACAGCAAGGACCCGAACGGCCCCACCCTCATCTTCCCGGCTGACGCCTGGCAGTCCTTCGTCACCGCCGTCCGCGCCGACGACTTCGGACCCGCCTGAACACGCCACACCCAGGCGCCGCCACCCTGACCGGGGCGACGACACTTCTCTCAAAGCCCAACCACCCTACACACAGCCGCAATCACTCCAAAGCGGCCTCCCGCCACTGCTCGCCGGCCGCCCGGTTGAGGATCGGCCTCATCAGACCATCTCCCGGTGCGACTCGAACCCCCGCCAGGCCTTCTCCGCGACGGAGAAGGAGGAGAAGCCGCTCAGCGATCCGGAGGAGTCGCGCAGCCACTCCCCCGTGATCTCGTTTCGCACCCGGTAGAGCCGGACGGCGGGATCCCAGCGGATCCCGTAGCCGTGCAATTTAGTGGTCGGCTCGCCGAGGGCCGGAGGCCGCGCGACATCCAGTCGGACATCCCCTGTCATGATGTGACTCCTCTCCGTATTGGCATGAAGAGGTTCTCGCCACCGGCTTGCGGCTACCAGGGATGAAACGTCCTAGTTCTGACTCCTAATCAGCCAGGCCAAGGAATCTTGCGAGCTTCCGAAGACCCGGAGGCCTAGCGGATCCCGCCCAAAGGTCAGAGACGATCGCCACCGCCAGCGTATGGTGACGCATCCAGCCGGGGGCGGTCCGTTGGAGCCGTTCCAGTGCCGCCACTGCCCCTCTGGCGTTCCCAAGGTCCGCGTACGCTCGCGCCACGTCGAGAAAGAGCCATGCCCGCCACGAGGGCGGAATCTCCACACCAAAGCGAACACCTCGCGCGAGGGTCAACGCCTCGTCAGAACGTCCATGTTGAACAGCAAGACGCACGCGCTTGATCCGAACAGACGACTCGCTGAAGACGCTGACCATTCGACTGTCCTCAGGCGGCGGCATCTCCGCCAACCGCACAGTCGCCCGCTCCGCAGTCCCCATCATTTCGGACGCACCGTCATAGTCGCCACCAAGACTGGTACTGATCGCTCCTGCCATGATCAGCCCACCCCAGACGCGGAGCCCTTCCGCGCTGGAAGTGTGCTCGCGCTCGACTCCATCGGCAGCGTGAACCGCCAGCGTACGAGAATCATCCAATCGGTTCTGACGCTGGTACGCCCACGACACAGAGTTGCAGAGCATCGCTGCCAGCAAGGGATCCTCGGCGGAATCGGCAGCCGAAATTGCTCGTTCGAGACTGGAGACGCCGAGATCTGTCTTGCCGAACCGAATAGCAAGGTGGCCACCCAGCTGGAGAGCCTTCCCCAAAGCATGATGACCTGCCAATCGCTCACGCCCCTTGCTTGAAGCAGCGGCGCGCCTGGCGTCCACGATGACGCCAGGCAGAATCTCCATGAGCCTGCCAAAGTCTGCAGCGTGGTAGAGGGTCCACCCATCGGCGATCTCAGCCTTCAACAGAGCAAGTGACAGCCACTCTGCCCCGTCCGGGCTGGGAAGCGGGGTGAACAACGACGGCATAATGGCGCGGCGTAGAAAGACCAGTTCCGCCGGCTCCACATCGCCCGTCGACGGAACGGCCGGCGGATCACCCAGCAACGCAGTCAGCTCGACGCCAAGTCCCTTGGCCAGCGCATGAAGTGTGGGCAGCCGTGCCGAGTGCTTGCGCTGCTGTTCGAGTTTCCGAACCACATCCACGGACACGCCTGACTTCTCCGCCAGGGCTTCCTGCGTGAGGTCGGCCAAGCGGCGCAACCGACGTAGCCGCTCCCCAAGGTGGTCGTTCGCCATATGCCAGACATTACGCCTGAACAGGCAACGGCCTGAACCACTCGGCAATCTTGCTGGCGCCGCTGCCAAGTTCGACCACGCCCGCACAGCCGCAATCGCACCACTGTGGCGACATCGCTCAGACGCTACGATCGATTCCAGGTCGAAGACACGATGTGACCCGCGCTCTTGGACATGATCCGTCAAACCCGGAAGGATCTGCCGACATGACGCTCGAACAAGCAAACTGGCGCAAGAGCACCTACAGCGGTCAAGGCGGCGAGTGCATCGAGGTCGCCGACGACTACCCCGCCATCGTCCCGGTCCGCGACTCGAAGGACCCGCACGGCCCCGCCCTCGTCTTCCCGGCCGACGCCTGGCAGTCCTTCGTCACCGCCGTCCGCGCCGGCGACTTCGGACCCGCCTGAACGCACCACACCCTGGCGCCGCCGCCCCCAACCGGGGCGGCGGCGCCTTTCTCTACCCCACCAACAAGCTCAACCACCCCCACCCAGCCGTTGGCCGCCACCGATTCCCGGTATGAGCCACAACGGCGCACCGTGGCGGTCTCCCTCGCGATGGCCCTCGCCCCAGAGCTCCGGTGCGGGGGCCACGGGCGTGCCGGCCTTACTCCTCCAATCGCTTGAGTTCACCGGGCCCACCGGGTTCTCCAGGCCCACCAGGTTCACCGGGCCCACCGGGTTCTCCAGGCTCTCCGGGCCCACCAGGTTCTCCAGGCTCTCCGGGCTCACCGGGCTCACCAGGCTCCCCGGGCTCACCAGGCTCACCAGGCTCACCAGGCTCCCCGGGCTCACCAGGCTCACCAGGCTCACCAGGCTCACCAGGCTCTCCGGGCCCACCAGGTTCCCCAGGTTCCCCGGGTTCCCCGGGTTCCCCGGGCTCTCCGGGCTCACCGGGCTCACCAGGTCCCCCCGGATCGCTGGACGACACGCTCGACACCGTGTTCGCGGCGGTGGTGACCGTCTGAGCCGCCGTTCCCGCCAGGGTGGCGGTGGCCCCGATCACCACCCCGACCGGGCCGCCGCCCAGCGCCACCACCGCGGCTCCGATGTCCCCGGCGAGACGGCCGATCGCCGCGAACACGCTCGCTATCGCGTTCAGCGCCGAGACGATGCTCGATCCGTCACTGAGATTGATCCTGCCGATCAGATCGATGGCATTGGCGGACGTGGTCTCCACATCCACCACATGCTGGATGACCGATCCGGCCACCGTGCCGAGCACGCCGGCGTGCTTGGACAGTGAATCCTTGAGGTTGTTGACCTGGTTCTGCACCTCCTGCATGGAGTTGCCTTTGGCAATGGCCTGCACCACGTTGCCGAACGCGGCGCCGATGTCCCCCACCGCAGGGCTGCCCGCCTGTTTGACGGCCGCCTGGATCTGGTTCGCCAGCTGGCCCGACTGGGTCAGGCTGTTCTGTATCGACTGTGCGTCCGCAGGCGCAGAGACCGGTACTTGGAAGAAAGTGTTGCCATTCGACATACGACGCTCCCGTGACCTCGTTCTCCATCGATTTCTTCTGATGCTGTTCAGCGCCGGATCGGGACGCTCTTCTCGTCCCGCACCCGCCGCGGCTCCCGGTCGATGACCCGCACCTGCCCGGTCTCGGAGCCGGCATCCAGCTCGTACAGCGCCGCCAGGACGCGTTCGACGCTCACGATGCGCGGAAAGGTGTTGGGGGCGACCACGTTGACCCGGACCCCGGCGGGGGCGAGTTCCGCCGCCAGGTGCCGGCTCGCGATGTCGAGCGCGGCCTTGCAGGCGCTGTATCCGAGCTGACCGGTGCCGGGGAAGGCTCTGGAGGCGGCCACCGACGACAGGTTGATGACATTTCGACGGTGCAGCCGGTTGTCCTCGGGGATCGCCCGCCACGACTTCTCGTAGAGCTCGGCGACCACCTGCAACGGCCGCACCACGTTGACCAGGAACTGCCGTGGCAGACGCTCCAGGAAATCGAGCGAGGTCCCCGGCCCCCAGTCGTACAGCACGGCGCTGTTGACGACCAGGTCCACCCGGCCGAACGCGGCGAGTGCCAGCTCGGCGATCCGCCCGGGGCTGCCCGGGTCGGCCAGGTCCGCGGCGATCGGATAGAACGTGGTGTGCCGCTCGTGCACCGGCGGGGCCTGGTTCAGCGGGTCGACCACCTGCTCGTACCGGCGCTCGGCCCCGGCGGGGCAGGTCCGGTAGACCGCCGCGATGCGATAGCGCGACGACAGGGAACGCAGAAAGGCTCCGCCCAGGCGGCCCCCGGCGCCCAGGAACAGGCACACCCGTGGCTCGGACATCACGGCATCACCGCCCACTCGCTCTGGCCCAGCGCACGATCTCCCGGTCCGTCCACCGGGCCACGGCGTCCTCCTTGCTCCGGTGCAGCCAGAGAACGAGCGAATTGCGCTGCGTCGTGCTCGCCAGATAGGTGTGGAACGAGGTGGGCGTGCATTCGAAGGCGAGCATTCCGTTGTCCGTCGGGGGCACCAGCACGGTCGGTTCGGTGACGGCGGTGGTCCGGTCGAGGTACAGCCCGGTCTCACCGCCGCGCCCCGGAAACCACGGCCCGTTGTCCAGGTAGTACAGGACGGCCACCGCCCGCACCCGTTCCACGGTCTCCAGGCCCGGCTCCGACGTGGTGCCGTACCGGTAGCTGCACCGCCCGGAGTCGGCGAGATTGACCCCGTCCGGGTGCGGCCGCGCCACGAACCAGCCCGGGTTGAGATCGTTGTGCACCTGGCCGCTGGCGGCGCCGGCCTCGTGGTGGTGCAGCGAGGCGTTGACGTCGCAGGTGACCGGCACGTCGAAGACGCGGGACAGCGCATCGCGGAACTCCGAGGACAGGAAAGCCTCGAACGCCCCACGGTAGCCTGGTCGGAAGCTGTGACCGGTCGCGTCATAGCCGCGCATGTTCCGCTGGAAGCCGTCCGTCCCGTCGACGGCCAGCAGCTGTCGGAGCTCCAGGGCCATCTGCTCGTACCGGGTGCGGCGGAACACCGGCTCGGCCCAGAGATGCCGGAACGGATACTCCCGCAGCCGCCACCGGCGCCCGTCGAGAATCTCATCGAGGCTGCTGTTCACCGCTCGCCCTCCGGGATGACCTGGGTGGAGGCGTACAAGGCTCGGAAATGTTCCTCTACCGACAGCCTGAACGGCCTTGCCGGAGTCGGCAACTCGGGGTGCCTCCGGTGAACACCGCTTTCATCCTTGGCAGTTGTGGACGCCAGGCGGACTCGACCCTTCGCCTCCCGAGTTGCACCACACATGGAACGGCCGGAAACTGATTGCGGGCGGGGCTCGCAAGGCAGAACTGCCGACTCTGCGCTTTGTACTGAGCGATGGTCACCGATTCACGGAGCGCGGACCGGGTAAGGCCTGTCCGCCCCGGGGGCGGCGGGCGTGCACGAAGGGGGGCTTCCTCCCGTAGGAGTCACGATGCAGCAGAGCGTCCAAGACGCCTTCATTCCGTTCACCGAACCGCTTGAAGGCCGCGTGCACTTCATGTATCTCGACATCAAGAGCCTGGTGTCCACCGGGGTGGGCAACCTGCTCGACGCCGACGATCCCTCGAACCTCGGGAGCAACGCGCATCTGCTGCCCGATGCCTTCACCCTGAACTGGGTCGACAAGAACTCCGGCGCTTCGGCCGCGCATGCCGACATCGAGCAGGAGTACCAGACGGTCAAGTCCAGCGGCACCTCCCACGCCCTGCTGCCGCAGAAGGAGGCGGTCACCACGCTGCGGATCGACGACGCGGCGATCGACGGGCTGATCACGAGCAAGCTGGCCGACTTCGAGAGCCAGGTGAAGGGACGGGCAGCGTTCAGCGATCTGGACAACTGGCCCGCCGAGGGCCAGCTCGGTCTGTTCAGCATGGTGTGGGCGCTCGGGCCGCTCTTCCACTTCCCGAACTTCGAGGCCGCGGCCTCGGCCGGCCCCGTGGACTGGCTCACCATGGCGCGGGAGAGCCATATGACCGACACCGACAACCCCGGGGTGGTCCCGCGGAACGTGCTCGACGGGCTGCTCTTCACCCTGGCCGGCTGGAAGGCCTCGACCTCGGGCGACTTCACCCAACTCGCCTACGACCCCGCGCAGAAGCTCGACGCCAACATGCGCTCGGGGAACTTCCCCGTCCCGCTGAACCTGGCGGTCGGCGTGCAGACCGCCCTGGAGAAGCTCGGCTTCGACCCGAACGGTCTCGACGGCATCTTCGGGCCGGGCACGCAGGCCGCCCTGGTCAAGTTCCAGCAGTCCAACCAGCTCAGCGAGACGCCCGGCGCCGGTGGCATCGACGACGTCCCACAGGAGACCGTCGACGCCCTGGGATCCCAGCTCGACACCGCCGGAGTCTCCCACTTCCCGTAGCCTGCCGGCCCCCGCCCGGCCCTGACGCCTCTGCCCCCGGGGGCTCGCGGCGCGCCCGGCAGGCGCGCCGCGAGCCCGTGCGCCCGTCCCGATGCCCCAAGAGGACCTCAGGGAACAGGCCGTTCACGACCGGGGGTTCACCCCTCGCTGCCCACGCCCGTGGCGATCTTGCCGAGGCTCTGCCAGCCCGGCCCGGCCGCCGTGTCGCCGCCGTTGTTCCGGTACGCGGTCACCGATCCGTCGGCGTTGATGTAGAGGTAGTCGGCCCGGCCGTCACCGTCGAAGTCCGCCCAGCGCACATGGCTGCTCACCTCGGGTGCGCTGCCCGGCACCGGGGTGTTGCCGGGCAGCCAGCCGCTGCTGAAGGCCTGGTCGAGTGCGGGGAAGAAGGCGTCCGCCATCCGCTTGTAGCCGGCGTCCCTGGGGTGCAGGTCCCCGACACCCGCGAACTCGGTGGTGGGATCCAGCGCGGGCGCGTCCACGTAGCGGAAGTGGCGGCCCAGTTGTGCCTGGGCCGGCTCGAACTGGCTGATCCGGGAGTTGTACTGCTGGATCAGACCGGGCAGGGCGGTGCCGGCCGGGCAGCCCGGGCAGGCGGTGGTCGGTATCAGGCCCTGCAGAATGACGGTGATGCCCGGCCGGGCGGTGTAGATCCGGTCGAGCAGTTGCTTGAGACGGTCCGGGGCGTGGGCCGGGTCGTCGTTGTTCTGCAGGTCGTTGAGCCCGAGGTGCAGCAGGACCACGTCCGGGCGCTGGAGGCCGAGCCAGCTGTCGACACCGCCGCTGATGTCGTTGATCCGCCAGCCGCCGTGCCCCTCGTGGCTCCGCTCCCCGAACGTGGCCGGGCCGTCCGAGCCGGAGCCGACGAAGTGCACGGTGTACCGGGTCTGCGCGGCGACGTCGCCCGCCAGCGGCTCACGGTAGCCACCCCAGTCGCTGCTGCCGAAGCCCTGGGTGATCGAGTCGCCCAGCGGCATCACCCTGAGCACGGGCGGGGCGGTGGCGGCCGGGGCGGCGGTGGCGGCACCGGATCCGAGGCCGAGCACGCCGCCGGCCGCGCCGAGCAACGCGGCCATGGCAAGCGGTAGGAACCTTTTCACGAGCTGCCCCCCTATCAGATGGTGATGAAGCATCAGGGGGTGCGTTCGCGCACCCCGGCGGCGATCCTGTCGCATCCCATCGGCGCCGACGCGGCCGGGGTCAGATCCGATGATCTTCAGGTCCGGAAGTAAGTGACAGACAGGCCCCGTTCGACCTCCGCTGACTCCGGGTGACCGGGCGGGCTCCCCGCCCGGTCACGAGGACGCAGCCCACGCGGAGTGGGGAGTCGGCCACGTCGACTTCCCACTCCGCGGCTCGGCCGAAACTCACGCAAAAGGCAGCCGCCGCGGCGCCTCCTCGGGGGGCTCCCCCGGGCCCTGGTGCTGCCCGGCGCGTCGCCGTCCGGCGACACCGGGGAAAAATAATTCCACCGCGGCGAGCTGTGGCCTGCTACAGTCGACTTAGTTGCAGTAGTGGTTCCCATGAACTTTGTGTGCGCCTGCTGATGTATTCGCAGGTGCATTTTTGTTTCCCGGCTCTTTTTCCGGGCGGGTCATCATCGCGGCGACTCGAAGTCCGCACAGTGCGGGCTTCGGACAGCCCTTGAAGGAGAATTTTTTATGGCTAATGGCACTGTGAAGTGGTTCAACGCGGAAAAGGGCTTCGGCTTCATCGAGCAGGAGGGTGGCGGCCCCGACGTCTTCGCCCACTACTCGAACATCAACGCCAACGGCTTCCGTGAGCTGCTCGAGGGCCAGAAGGTCGAGTTCGACGTCACGCAGGGCCAGAAGGGCCCGCAGGCCGAGAACATTCGTCCGCTGTAGTTTTTCTGCCATGGCACCCGCCTAGCAGCGAGGGGCCCGCACCGCGTACATGCCCGGTGCGGGCCCCTCGGCATTGCGCCACGACCGGTCCCCGGCCACTCAGGCCCCCTGGCTCCGCCACCGGCGGCCATCCCCACGCGAGACGCACAGCGCCGCGTCCGGATCGGCGCCCCGCCGTGACATCTCACGGTTCGAGGTTCTTCGCTCCCGCACTCCGCACGTCCGGTGAGCGCCGACCGTAGGTGACGTGCCGCAACGGTTTCACCGTCCACGCTCCGCTCGTCACAGTTTCTGGCCCGTTCCTTGCGATCTCTGCCGCACCCGCGCCGCAGAGCCCTCCTCGTGACGTGCCGCACCGAGGAAGGTTTCCGCATGAACCGCTCCAGTCGCTCCTCACACCAGAACTCCGGCTCCCGCTCCGGCGGCGGCTCCCGGTCCCGCTCGGGCGGCGGCCGGCGCTTCACCGGCCCGACCGGGCGTCAGGGCTCATCGCCGCAGGGCGAGTTCGCGATGCCGGTCAGCACCACACCGGCGCTGCCCGCCGTCGAGTCCTTCGGCGAGCTGGACATGCCCAAGGCCCTGCTCTCGACGCTGACCCGCCAGGGCGTTACCTCGCCGTTCCCGATCCAGGCCGCCACGCTGCCCAACTCGCTGGCCGGACGCGACGTACTCGGCCGAGGCCGTACGGGCTCCGGCAAGACCATCGCGTTCGGCCTCGCCCTGCTGGCCCGCACGGCCGGCCGCCGCGCCGAGCCGCGCCGCCCGCTGGCCCTGGTGCTCGTCCCCACCCGGGAGCTCGCCCAGCAGGTCACCGAGGCGCTCACCCCCTACGCCCACTCGGTGCGACTGCGGCTGGCGACCGTGGTCGGCGGGATGTCGATCGGCCGCCAGGCCCAGGCGCTGAACCGGGGCGCGGAGGTCGTCGTCGCCACCCCCGGCCGGCTCAAGGACCTGATCCAGCGCGGTGACTGCCGGCTCGACGAGGTCGGCATCACGGTGCTCGACGAGGCCGACCAGATGGCCGACCTGGGCTTCCTGCCGCAGGTCACCGAACTGCTCGACCAGGTCGCCGCCGACGGTCAGACGATGCTGTTCTCCGCGACCCTGGACCGCAACGTCGACCGGCTCGTGCGCCGCTTCCTCAACGACCCCGTCACCCACTCGGTGGACCCGTCCGCCGCCACGGTCAGCACCATGGAGCACCACGTGCTCCATGTGCAGAACCACGACAAGAACGCCACGATCGCCCACATCGCCTCCCGCGAGGGCGGTGTGATCATGTTCATCGACACCAAGCACGGCGCCGACCGCCTGGTCGAGGACCTGCTCGCCAACGGGGTGAAGGCCGCCGCGCTGCACGGCGGCAAGTCCCAGCCCCAGCGCACCCGCACCCTCGAACAGTTCCGCTCCGGCCGGGTCACCGCGCTGATCGCCACCAACGTCGCCGCCCGGGGCATCCACATCGACGGACTGGACCTGGTCGTCAACCTCGACCCGCCGGCCGACCACAAGGACTACCTGCACCGCGGCGGCCGCACCGCACGGGCCGGCGAGTCCGGCACCGTGGTCACTCTCGTCCTGCCCAACCAGCGCCGCGAAACGGCCCGCATGATGGCCACCGCGGGCATCACCCCCACCGCCACCCGGGTCCACTCCAGCGACGGGGAGCTCGCCCGCATCACCGGCGCCCGCGTCCCCACCGGCATCCCGGTCGTGATCGCCGACCCCGTCGTGGAACGCCCCCGCCGCAGCGCCTCCGCCAACCGCGGCCGCCGCAGCCGCCCCGCCGCCGCCGGCACCGGCACCAGCGCCGGCACCGGCCGTAACCCGCAGGGCGCGGCCGGCTCCCGCCGCCGGGCGCCGAGGCGCGTCGCCCTCGCCGCGTAGGACGCCGCACCTGCCCGGCCCGCGCGGCGGGCCGGGCCCGCGACGACCGCAGGACGGACGCCGGACGCCGAAGCTGGCGGCCCCGTCGAACGCTCTCCCCGCCAGTGCCCTGATCGCCGCCGTCATCGGCGGGACCGACGCGAAGGAGCCACGCCCATGACCGTCATGCTCGAACACCCCACCGCCGCCACCGCCACGGTCGGCGACCTCATGACACGCCCGGAGCTGCAGATCAGCGACGATGTCATGGTCGACACGGCGATGGACATCCTCCGGAGCTCCGGCGCCGACCACGCCCTGGTCCGCGACGAGGAGGGCCGCTGCGCCGGGCTGCTGACCCGCCTGCATCTCGCGCCGTTCCAGGCCCGGTCCTGGTACACCGAACGCACCCCGGTCCGCGACATCGTGCACGACCGCGCCCCGTTCGCCACCGCCGACATGCCCGCCACGGTCGCGGCCGCCGCCATGCGCTCCCGGGGCCTGGACGCGTGGCCGGTGGTGGACCACGACGGCCACGTCATCGGCCTGCTCAGCCTCCAGGCGCCGTCCGGCCCGCCCCGGACCGGCTGCTGACACGAGCGGACGGGTCCACGGGGAACCGGACGATTCCGCCCCCTGGACCTCGCTCACCCCGCTCATGCCGCCCCTGGTGGACTTCGTCCACCAGGGGCGGAGTGCGCCCCGAAGCCGCGTAGCGCCGGGCAGGAGCCGCCGGCGCGGCTCTCAGCCGCCGACCGCCGGGCCCGTCTGCCGTATGCCCGGCCGGTCCCCCGTACCGGCCGGTCGCTCCGAGCATGGCGGACGGTCGCAATCGTCGTCTTGTACGAATGCGCAGTTTCGGAGCGGCGGGCCGCACGACGCCCCCGCGGAGAACGAGCCCGGGGGTCAGCCCGCGTGGTGGCGGGGCCGGCCCGCCGCCAGGACGGCGCTGGTCACCCGTCCCGCCAAGCGGTCCGTCGGTTCGGGCGGGACGGCCGCCCGGCGGGAGGCGAGGAACTCGCGTGGGGAGCAGCCCACCATCCCCCGGAAGGTGCGGTCGAGGTGCGACTGGTCGTAGAACCCGCACTGCGAGGCGATCCGGGCGCCGTCCCAGTCCGGTCGCCGCTCCAGCACCGTCAGCGTCCGCTGCAGGCGGATGATCTTCGCGACCTGTTTCGGCGGCACCCCGAGGTGCTCGCGGAAGCGCAGTTCGAGGCGTCGGCGGCTCCAGCCGGTGCCCTCCACCAGCGCCCTGACCGGCACCAGCCCGTGGGAGCGGCGCAGTTCGTGCCAGGCCCAGGCGACGGAGGGCTCCCACGGCCGTCCGTCCACCAGCCGGGACGCGAAGAAGGCGTCGAGGAGCGCGAACCGCGCGCCCCAGCCGGGGGCCTCCGCCAGTCGGCCGGCCAGGCCGCGCAGCGACTTGCCCAGCACCTCCCCGGCGTCGGCCCACTGGCCGCCCAACTCGCCTGCCGCCGGCCCGAGGAGGTGGAAGGCGCCCTGGGGCGTGAGCGAGACCGTGAGGCCGTAGAGCCGGCCGCCGTGCTCGGCGATCGTCGCCGTGCGGCGCAGCCCGGCGGCCACCGAGCCGAACGACTCCGGCGGTGTCGCGGCCACCGCGTCGGTCAGCCGCATGGCGCCCTCGAAGCCGATCGCCAAGGTGACGACGTCGGTCGGCACCTCCAGCCGGCGCCTGGGCTGACGGAGCGTCATGTCGTAACCCCGGTAGCCGAGGACGTACGGACGGAGCGGCTCCGCCGGTGCGCCGTACGCCATCTCGCACTCCGCATCCATCGCCCCGTGTTCCAGGTCCATCGCAACTCCCATGGTCGGCCCACCGATTGGCATGCGCACGACCTATCATAGGGCAGCGGCCTTGTCTCGACAGGTGAGAACAGTTTTCTTGGCAGGCGAGATGAGGCACAATCATCCGCATGGGAAAGACTTACGAACGCATCGACGGCCGACTGCGGAAGTTCATCGAAAGTCAGCCCGTCTACTTCGTCGCCACCGCGCCGCTCGCCGCCGACGGACACGTCAACGTCTCACCGAAGGGCCGGTCCGGCACCCTCGCCGTGATCGACGAACTCACCGTCGCCTACCTCGACTTCGGCGGTTCGACCGCCGAGACCATCGCCCATCTGCGGGAGAACGGCCGGATCACCCTGATGTGGTGCGCCTTCGACGGCCCGCCCACCGTGGTGCGGGTGCACGGCCGGGGCGAGCCGGTGTTCCGCGACGACCCGCGCTTCGCCGGCCTGCTGGGCCGGTTCGACGAGGGCGCCGACGGCTCCGGGCTGCGTGCGATCGTGCTGGTGAGGGCCGACCGGGTCAGCGACTCCTGCGGGTTCGCCGTCCCGCTGATGGACTACCGGTCCGACCGCGACCTGCACGAGCAGTACTTCGGCCGCAAGACGGAGGACGAGTTCAACACCTACTGCGAGGGCAAGGAGTACGTCGGCAGCAGCATCGACGGCCTCCCCGCGCTCCCCCTGCCCCTCCCGCCGCGCCCCGCATGACCAGAGGCCGTCGGCACACCGGCATCGGCGTGACGACGACGCCCGTGCCGCCGTCCACGGCCGGGAGCCCTCGCGCAGCACCGCGCGAGGGCTCCCGGCCGCCTTGGGCGGGCGGGTGAACTACCGCTTCATGTAGACGCTGTCCATGAAATCGATGATCTGCTGATCCGTCAGCCGGTGTCCCTCGCGGTGCCCCATGGCGAGGTCAGCCTCGCTGATCATGCCGACCAGGCGCTCCCCGTCGATGACCGGGATACGGCGGATCTGGTGCTGCTCCATCTTCTTCAGCACCACGTCCATGCTGTCCTCGGCACGGACACAGTGCAGGTGCCCGGCCAGCTCCATGGCCGTCATGTCGGCCGGTTCCTTGCCCTCCGCGATACATCGGACGACGATGTCGCGGTCGGTGATGATGCCCTTCAGCTTCTGGTCGTTGCCGCAGATCGGGAGGGCGCCGACGTGCATGTCGCGCATCATCATGGCGGCTTCGGCGAGGGTCTGGTCGGCGCGGATGCACTGGGCGCCGGTGTGCATGATGTCTCGGGCAGTGGTCACTGGGACTCCTTCACAGGTCTCCCCCGAGCTCTCGGTGTACCTCTGCGATCACCATAAGCAACACTTTGGCGGCCCGCGAGCCCACCGCCCGATACTGGAGGCGTGACCCAGGATCTCGCCGAGGTGGTCGACGAAGCCGTGCGGGCCCGGCCCGCGACGGCGCTGCGCCCGTATGTGACCTGGTACTCCGGGTACCGCCGGCGCGGCATCGCGCCCGCCGTGCACCGGGGCCTGCCGTCGCCGTACCTGACCTTCATCCTCACGCTGGACGAGCCGCTCACCATCGCCGGACACCCCGATCCCGCGCAGCCTCCCGCCGTCTACGCCACCCTCCTCGGCGGGCTGCACACCTCCCCCGCGCTGATCACTCACGACGGCCGCCAGTCGGGTGTCCAGCTCGCCGTCCACCCGCTGGCCGCCCGGGCGCTGTTCGGCCTGCCCGCCGGGGAGCTGGCCGGGATCAGCCTGCCGGCCGAGGACGTCCTCGGCCCGTTCGGCGAGCGCCTCCAGGAGGAACTGCGGACCGCCGCCGGCTGGCCCGAGCGGTTCGCCGTGCTGGACGGGGCGCTGCTGCGGGCCGCCCGCCCGTCCGGACGGGTGCCGGCCGAGGTCGGGTGGGCCTGGCGGGCGCTCCGCCGCAGCGGCGGGACGCTGCCGGTGGCGGAGCTGGCGCGGGAGACCGGGTGGAGCGGCCGCCATCTGCGCGACCGGTTCCGCCAGGAGACCGGGCTGACGCCGAAGGCCGCCGCCCGGGTGATCCGCTTCGACCGGGCCCGCCGGCTGCTCGCCGCGTCCGGGCCCCGGCCCCGGCTCGCGGAGCCGGCCGTCTCCTGCGGTTACTTCGACCAGGCCCATCTGGCCCGCGAGTTCCGGGCGCTGGCCGGGTGCGCGCCGAGCGCCTGGCTGGCCGCGGAGGGGCCGGACGCGGCGAAGTTCCGAAACGTCCAAGGCGGGGCGGGCACGGCGGCGGCAGAGTGGGAGCCGTCACCCCGGCCTGAGTAGGGCGGGTCCGACGATTCGCCCGCCTGGCGGGAGTCGTCGGCCCCGCCCACCCCAGGCGACCCCGCTCCGAGGAGGCACGCAGCCATGGACACTCCGACTCCCGCTCCGCAGGTCTGGCCCAGCCTGCACGCCCGCGACGCCCGGGCCCTGATCCGCTTCCTGGTCGACGCCTTCGGCTTCCAGGAGGTCGTCACGTACGGCGAGGGCGAGTTCGTCGCGCACGCCGAACTCGCCTGGCCCGAGGGCGGCGGTGTGATGCTGGGCTCCGACCAGGAGACCCCGGACGGCAGCCACCCCTGGCCCGGCCGGACGGGCGGCTTCACGGCGTACGTGGTCACGGCCGACCCGGACGGCGTGCACGCGCGTGCGGTCGCGGCCGGCGCCCGCATCACCACCGGGCCGCACGAGACCGACTACGGCTCGCGCGACTTCGCCGCCGCCGATCCGGAGGGCAACCACTGGTCCTTCGGCACCTACCCGGGCGCCCCGCGGCCTCCGGCGGCCGGCCGGGGCTGACCGGACGGGCGCGCGGGCGTACGCGCGCCCGGGGCCCCGCTTCCACCCCTCCGGTTGCAGGCGGCCCGGGGGACGACAAGGCTCGGAAGGAGCGGGAGCACCGGGTCGGCTTCCGGTCCGGCCACGGACCGTGAGAAGAGGCGATCGTACGCAGGCCGGACGACAGGGCCGAGGGCGCCGCCGGGCGCCGGGCCGGCTTCCCCCTCCCCCTCCCCCCGTCCCCTCGTCGACAGGAGTCCCCGATGATTCTCTTCCTGATCATCGTGCTGCTCGCGGTGGTCTTCGGCTTCGTCGGCGCCCTGGTCAAGGGCCTGCTCTGGCTGATGATCATCGGCATCGTGCTGTTCGTCGTCGCGCTCGTCTTCGGCGGCGTGTCCCTCGGCCGCCACTCGCGCAGATGACCGGCGGCCGTCCGCGCTCCCGGCCGGGGGTGAAGACGGCCCCCGGAAACCGCCGCCCCGCGCCCAGGGCTTCCCGGGCACGGGGCGGCGGCAGGGCGGCGGTCGGCACCGCCCCGGGAATCGTCCTTAGCCCTTGCGCAGGACCGTGATGAACTCCTGGGCGAGATCCAGGAGTTCGTCCGCCGTGGAGGTGGTCAGCTGGGCGTCGACGAAGACCTCGTCCGCCCCCGCCTCGACGGCGGAACGCAGATAGTCGCAGACCTGACGGACCGTCCCCCGCTTGTGGGTGTGCGCCGGATCGGCCGGGGACGCGGTGATGGTCGGATTCGCCCGTACGACCATGCGCAGCCGGGCCGGATCCCGGTCCGCCTCTTCGGCCGCCCGCAGGGCCAGGCCCCAGAGACCGGTCAGATGGGGCAGCGGCATCGCCGCCGCCAGCCAGCCGTCACCCCGGCGTCCGACCCGTTCCAACGCCGCCGGGCCGAACCCGCCCAGCAGGATCGGCGGCCGTGGCCGCTGCGCGGGCTTGCGGGGGATCCGGGACGCCGGGACGTCGAACAGCGCCCCCCGGTGCGCCACCACGTCCGACGTCCAGATGGCCTCCAGGAGGTCGAGCGTCTCCTCCAGGCGGGCGCCCCGGCCCTGCCAGGGCACGCCGGCCGCGGTGTACTCGTCGCGCAGCCAGCCCAGGCCGATGCCGACATCCAGGCGCCCGTGGCTCAGCAGGTCCAGGGTGGTCAGGGTCCGGGCGAGCAGAACGGGCGGCTGCCAGAGGGCGTTGAGGGTGCTGCTGCCCAGCCGTACCCGCTCGGTGGCGGTGGCGGCCAGGGTCAGTGTGAGCAGCGGGTCCAGGTTGGTGGCGAACTCCTCGGGCATGGGATCACCGCCCGGGTACGGGTCGCTGGGCTCGACCGGCCCGAGGATCCGGTCACCGACCCACAGGCTGTCGTATCCCATGGCCTCCAGTGCCCGGCTGGACTCGACGACGAGATCCGGGTCGGCGAAGACGCCGAACTGGGGAACGGAGAATCCGATCCGCATCAGAAAACCTCCTCAGGTCTTACTCGAAGAATGCTGTCCTACCCGGGAATCCGGTTCGGTACCGCCGGTGGTTACGGCCGGGCCCGGCCGTAACCACCGGCGGCCACAGCGGTTGTGCAGGTGGTGCCGGCAGGCCACCGTCCTGACCCGGCGGGGCCCGCAGGCGCGCACGGCCCGCCGACGGCCGGCCGCACAACGACACGGAGGTACGCGATGAGCAACGGGAGCGACCGTTCCTCGACGACGAGGTCAGCCGTGATTCCCCCGCAGGGCCCGGAGAGTGCCGGGCAACGGGCGGCCGCGCAGATGCTCGCGCTCCGGGAGGTCGTCCTTCCGGCGGCGGTGATCGGCGCCGCCATCGAGCTCCTGGGGGAGCGCCTGCGCGATCCGGACCCGGTGACCCGGGAGGCGGCCGCCGCGGTGGTCGCCCGGTTGCGCGCCTCGGTCACGGACGGCGACCCGGACTGAAGGTTCACACCTTCGGGCGTGCCCGGCCGGGTCCATCGGCGGCGGAGCGTGACCAGCGGAGGCCGGCGCGGGTTGTTCCCACCGTGACAGACCCCGCGCATACCGGCCACCCTCCCGCAGCCCGGACGAACTGGGCCCTCGTCCATCCCGTCCTGGCCGCTCTCACCCAGGCCGGCGTGCCGCTCGGCAGGGGCGACCTCCAGCAGCTCCACCACGTGGCGGCGCTCGGCCCGGGGTTCGTCCACACCCTGGCGCGCTGGCTGCGGTCGGCGCATCACGCGCCGCCGCCTCCTCCCGAGGTCGCCGCGTCCGCCGGCCCGCCCGCCTTCCCGGAGGCCGTCCACCCGCCGGCCGTGCCCCGTGACGAGGGCGGCGCGGCCGGGCCGCGACGGCTGAAGGTGTCCTGAGGGGCGTCCGGCCGTCCCTCCCCCCGGGTCAGGATCCCGACGGCCGCGGGCCGTCGGGATCGGCCCTGTGCTCGGCGAGGGCCGACAGCAGTTCCTCGATCGCGGTGAGCCGCCGCTGCAACGCGGCGATGTCACCGCGGGTGGCGCCCTGCTCCGCGGGCTTGAGCGTGATGACCAGCTGTCCGTCCGGCTCCAGCCGCCCGGTGCGGACATCGCTGATGCTGTCGCCGTTCTGCATGCGGACGGCGTGTTTGATCTCCGAGGGGCGCAGCGCCAGGCGCCGTACCGCCCCGGGCACCAGGGCGCCGTCCCGGACGACGGTGGTCGCGGTCCCCTCCAGCAGCCGTGCCGCCCTCGGATCGCCGGCCAGCCAGCGGGTCACCGCGGAGTTGACGGCGACCAGGGTCACCGCCCCGACCACACCGCCGAGGAGGCTGTTGTCCGCGCCGATGACGGCGTTCTGCACGACGTTCGACAGCAGGAAGATGACCACGAAGTCGAAGGTGTTGAGGCCGGCGAGGCCGCGTTTTCCGGCCAGTCGGAACAGCAGCACGAGCAGGGCGTAGACCGCGACCGTGCGAATGATCTTCTCGATGACCGGCATCTGAATGATCACCAGGTCGCGCCACATACCCCGCTCCTCGCAAGCCCGCCGGTGGGGCGGCAACAGCCCGAGCACCGACGCTACGCGCGTCGGCTCCCACGCCCTGCCCGACACCCCGGCACCCCGCCCCGCCCCGGTCCGGCGAGGCGGCCGGGCAGAGCGGGGCGTCGGGTCCGGGCGGCACTGACGGCTCCTTTAGGTCGGATGACCTATTTTTGTCGCATGAACCTCCTCACGGACGTCCACGACGACCTGACCTTCGACGCCGACGGCCCCGTCCTCCTGGTCGGCGGCTACGGCACCGTCGGCACGGAACTGGCGCGGCTCGCCGCCTCCCACTGGCCGCTGCTGCTGACCGGCCGCTCGGAACAGCGCGGGGCCGCACTCGCGCAGGAGCTCGGCGGCGCCGAGGTCCGGCGCTGGGACCTCACCGACCCGACGCCCTTCACCGCCGCCGTCCGCGCCGTGGCGAGCGTGGTCAACGACCCCGACGACCGGGTGCTGCGCGCAGCCGTCCGGTCCGGCGTCCCCTACGTCGACGTGACCCGCTGGACGGCTCGGCTGCAACGGGCCGCCACCGTGGCGGCACTGCTGCGCCCGACGGCGCCGGTGCTGCTCTCCTCCGCCTGGATGGGCGGGGTGACCAGCCTGGTCACGGCCGCCCTGGCGGAGCGGCTCGGCGGGGCCGACCGGGTCGAGACCGCCATCCGGTGGGACCTCGCGGACCGGGCCGGCGCCGACTCGGTGGAGTTCATGGACCGGCTCGGCCTCGACTACGAGGTGGTGCGGGACGGCCGCCGCCGTTCGGTGGCCCCGCTCAGCGGCCCGCGCACCGTCCGGATCGGCGACTCCCCCACCCGGGTCGCCGGGATCGACACCCCCGAGCAGTTCACCCTCCCGCTCACCCTCGGCACCACCACGGCCGCCACCAGGATCGGCTTCAGCTCCCGGGCCAGCACCACGGCGCTGCTCGCCGCCAAGCACGCCGGGCTCTTCCGCTGGGGCCGGGGCGAGCGCTGGGAGCCCGCCCGCCGCGCGCTGCTGTACTCACCGGGCGCGGGCGGCGTGGCCCGGCTGCGGATCGACGTCGGGCACGGCGGACACGGGCTGAGCGCGGTGGTGGAGGACCGCGCGGGGCAGGCCCATCTGACGGCGGTCGGCGCACTGCTGGGCCTGCGCCGGGCCCTGGGCACGGACGGCGCCGCGCCGCCGGTGGGTGTGGCGTTCCCCGAGCAGACGCCCCGGCCGGACCAGGTCCTGGCCGATCTCGCGGCGGTCGGCGTCACCGTCGCCGTCCGCGCCGACGCGCGGACGGGCGCCGACAGCCGGACCGGGGCCGCCGCGTGAGCGGCAAGGGCGAACAGCGGCGGGCGCAACTGCTGGACGCGGCCGAGGAGTTGCTGGCCACCGCGGGCGGCACCGAGCTGTCGATGCGGGCGGTCGCGGCGGCGGCGGGCGTCCGGCTCGGGCATCTGCAGTACTACTTCCCGACGTACGCGGCGCTGGTCGCCGCCGTGCTGGAGCGGGTGCTCGGACGGTCGGCGGAACGGCTGGCGCCGCTGCTCGGGCAGCCGGCCGAGGAGGCCCAGCTGGTCCGGGCGCTGCTGGCCGAGCAGGACGACGCCCGGCTGGTCCGGCTGTTCGCCGAACTGTGGGCGCTGGCGGCCCGCGACGAGGCGGTGGCGGGCGCCGTCCGGGCCTTCTACGCCGAGTACCGGGACCAGGTCGCGGCGTTCCTCGCGGCGCGCCGGCCCGAGCTGCCGGAGCCGGTGCGGCGGGCCCGGGCGCAGGTGTTCGTGATGCTCGTCGAGGGCGCGGCGCTGTTCCGCTCCGGCATCGCGGGCGAGCGCGACCCGGCGGCCGACGAGGAACTGGTCCGGACCGCCCGGGCCCTGCTCGCGCCGTAGGGACCCGCCGGGCAGACTGGCAACGGAGGCCCGGCGGAGGCTCGGAGGCGGCCATGCCGCAGATGGTGGTGGACGGGCGCACCCTCGCGCTCTCGCACCTCGACAAGGTGTACTACCCGCGGACGGGCACGCTCAAGGGCGAGGTACTGCGCTACTACGCGGCCGTGCACACCGCTCTGCTGCCGCACCTGCGCGACCGTCCGGTCTCCTTCCTGCGCTGCCCGGACGGGGTGGAGGGCGAGGTGTTCATCGCCAGGAACCCGCCCGCCGGGACCCCGCGCTGGGTGCGCACGGTGGAGGTGCCGAGCGACGGCGGAGACCTTCGGCAGGTGGTCCTGGACGACGGCGCCGCCCTGCTCTGGGCGGCGAACCTCGGCTGTCTGGAGCTGCACGTGCCGCAGTGGCACGCCGCCGCGCCCGGGCTCGCCGACCGGCTGGTCCTGGACCTCGACCCGGGCGAGGGCGCCTCCGTGCTGACCTGCCGGACGGTGGCCGGGCTACTGCGTGAACGGCTGGCGGCGGACGGGCTCGACGCCTGGGTGAAGACCTCCGGGTCCAAGGGGCTGCACCTGATGGTGCCGCTGGAACCGACGCCGAGCGCACGGGTCTCCGGGTACGCCAAACAGCTGGCCGCCGCGCTGGAGGCGGAGCGTCCGGACCTGGTGGTGCACACCATGGCGAAGGCCCGGCGCACCGGGCGGGTGCTGGTGGACTGGTCGCAGAACGCCGCCAGGAAGACCACCGCCGCGCCCTACACCGTCCGGGCCCGGGCCCGCCCGACGGTCTCCGCACCGCTCTCCTGGGCGGAGCTCGCGCGGGCACGGTCGGCGGAGGAGCTGGTGTTCACCATCGCGGAGGTGCCGGGGCGGCTGGCCGAGCACGGGGATCTCCTCGCGCCGCTGCTCGACCCGGCACGAGCCCGTCCGCTGCCGCCGGCCGCCCGGTCGGCGGCTCCCCCTGCCCCGGCTCCCCCTGCTGGCACGGCCCCCACTGCCCCGGCGGCCGCCGGGGCTCGCGCCACCCGGCCCGCCGGTCCCGTCGTCCTGGAGCCGCCGGTGGAGGTGATGCGCCCGGCCGCCGTGCCGGCCGTCCCGCCGCAG
Source organism: Kitasatospora sp. NPDC092286 (assembly GCF_044755565.1). Taxonomy (NCBI): domain Bacteria; kingdom Bacillati; phylum Actinomycetota; class Actinomycetes; order Kitasatosporales; family Streptomycetaceae; genus Kitasatospora; species Kitasatospora sp. NPDC092286. The sequence continues at coordinate 85,026 of NZ_JBIVRD010000012.1, forward strand.
GACGGGCTGGGCGGCTCGGGTGTGCTGTACGAGCTCAAGCTGGACGGCTTCCGCTGTGTGGCCTTCGCGCGCGGCCGGCGCCCGCCGTACCTCCAGTCCCGCTCCGGGCGGGATCTCGCGCCCGACTTCCCCTCGATCGCCGCCGCCGTCGCCCGGCTGCCCGCCGGGCTGGTGCTGGACGCGGAGCTGGTCGCCTGGCACGACGGCCGGTTCGCCTTCGAGGAACTGCTCCGCACCCGGCAGGACCGGACGGCCGGCGACGTGGCCCTCGGCCTGATCGCCTTCGACGTCCTCGCCCTGCCCGGGCGCGACGTGCGACGGCTGCCGCTCACCGACCGGCGCCGGCTGCTGCTCGCGGCGCTCGCCGACGTACCGCCGCCGGTCCAGCCGGTGCTGGCGACCACCGACCGGGCGGAGGCGATGAGCTGGATGGAGCGGCTGGCCGACACCGGTGTGGAAGGCCTGGTCTGCAAAGCCGCCGGCTCCGGCTACCGTGCCCGCGGCGCCGGCCGGCTCTGGGTGAAGTACCGGCGCGGTGACACCGTCGACGCGACGGTGCGCGCCGTCGTGGGAACGCCCGCCCGGCCGCTCGCGCTGGTCCTGGAACTCGACGACGGCCGGGTCCTGCTCTCCGCCCCGCGGCTGACCCCGGTGCAGGCCCACCGGGTCACGGAGGCGGCGGCCGGCCGGCTGGGCCCACCGGTGCGCGACCCGGACCACGGGAGCATCCTGCCGCTGACCGCGGCACTGCGGGCCGAGGTCACCGTCACCCCCGGGCGTCCGCCGACGGCGGCCTTCGTCCGGCTCCGGGGCGACTGAGGACGCCTAATGTCTTCGGGCCCTGGCGGCGTGCGCGAACTCGGTGACCAGGGTGTCGTTGAACACCGGGAGGTCGGCCGGCTTGCGGCTGGAGACCAGGACGCCGGGGCCCGCCCGGCAGACGTGGACCTCCTCGTCCACCCACCGGGCGCCCGCGTTGACCAGATCGGTCCGGATGCTCGGCCAGGAGGTCAGCGTCCGCCCGCGCACGGCGTCCGCCTCCACCAGCGTCCACGGGCCGTGGCAGATCACCGCGACCGGCCGGCCGGACGCGCAGAAGGCGCGGACGAAGGCGACGGCGGCCGGATCCATCCGCAGGATGTCGGGGTTGGCGACCCCGCCGGGCAGGACGAGACCGTCGTAGCGGACGAGGTCCGCCTCGGCGGCGACCTCGTCCACCGGGAAGGTGTCGCCGCGGTCCAGGTGCCGGAAGGCCTGGACCCGCCCGGGCTTGGTGGAGACCAGCCTCGGCGTGCCTCCGGCCTCGGCCACGGCCTGCCAGGGGGAGGTCAGTTCGACCTGCTCGACGCCTTTCGGCGCGACCAGGAAGGCGACCGTCCGGCCGGTGAGGGTGACCAGGGGCATCGGGGTTCACCCCGTGTAGTGCTCGGCCAGCGCGGAGCGGCCGCGGGCGGTCAGCTCGACGGCCGAGGGCGGCGGGGCGGAGCGGATCCGGGCGCGCGGGCAGTCGAGGTGGACCACCAGTTCCAGGTGGTCGATCCGGGACACCAGCCCGACCGGGACGAGCACCCGGGCGCCGGGCACCCAGGGCCCGGTGTCCACCAGCAGGTGGTCGGCGGCATCGCTCTCCACCCGGCCGAGCGGACCGTCGGTCGCCTCCACCTCGTAGCCCGCCAGGCTCAGATCGGCAGCGTGATGGGAGCCCGGACGGTACTCCCACAGGTCGGTGGTCATCACGCCTCCGGTTGGTCCCAGGGACGGCGTTCGGGGGGCTCCGGGCGCTCGCCGGGCCCGGCGCTCCGGCCGTACGCGTCGTCCTCGCGCCGGTCACGGCTCGCGGTGCGACGGCGCAGCAGCACCGCCGCGGCGGCCGCGACGGCCACCGACGCCGCCCACACCACCCCGAGGGCCGTCAGCACCGGCACGGTCGGCGTCCGCACACCGATGCTGAGGCAGATCGCCGACATCACCAGGGCGGTCAGCAGCGCAGCAGGCGGCACCCGGTGCGGCGCGCCGTGCAGCACGCCCCGGAAGCGGCCGGACTGCTTGGCGCCCATCGTGCTCAACCGCCGGTCCAGACGGGTGTCCTGGCGGAGGTCGCACTCGATCTCCTCGAGGAGCCGGCGTTCCCGTCCGCTCAACGCGGGTCCGTCCATCTCGGTCACCTCCGACACTTCCGGTGACGTCCTCACACCCGGGCGGTTGCCCGGTGCGGTGGTGCGTTAACCGCTCCGGCCGGCCGGTGCGGCGGGAGCCGTCGTCGGACCGAAGGCCCTGGGGCGGGCCAGCAGGCTGTCGTCCAGCACCCGGAGCAGGGCGGCGGCGTCGCGGTGCACCTCGGCCGCGCCGGCCGCCCGCAGCTCGGGACCGCCGTCACCACCGGTCTCCACCGCGACGCACATCACCCCGGCCTGCCGCGCCGCCCACACTTCGCGCACGCTCCCGGCCAGGTAGACGGCGTGCGACGGCGAGCCGTCCACCAGGTCGAGGGCGGCGCGAACGGGGTCGCGGCCCGGGTCGGTCACGGTCAGGGCGGGCGCCCTGGCCGGGCCCGGCCCGGTCAGCACCACCGTCCAGCCACGGGCGGCGCACTCGTGCAGCAGCTCGGCGGAACCGGGCAGCGCGTCACACCAGTCGGTTCCGAAGAGTGCTGCCGAGATGACCGTCATGGCCCACCGTTCCCGTTCCGTCCCGCGCGGGCCCCGCTCCCGCACCACGCACCGGCGCGCCCTTCCAGGTTAGGCCCCTACCCCCGGCCCGCGCCCGGCGCGGACGCTCCCGGCACCACACCGCCCGGGCCGGGCGGTCACCGGACCGGCAGGGCGGCCGGCTCGGGGTCGGTGGCGAGCCGGGCGTGCAGGTGCTCGGCGTGGTACTCGCCGTCGCCGAAGCGGTGGGAGGCGCGCAGAATGCCCTCGGCGGGGTAGCCGCAGCGCTCGGCGACCCGGCAGGACTCCTCGTTCCCCACCGCGTGGGCGATCTCTGTCCGGCGGGTGCCGGCCGTGGCGATGCCCCAGCTGGTGACGGCCCGGGTGGCCCGGGTGGCGACGCCGCGGCCCCGGGCGCCCGGCAGCAGCCAGTAGCCGATCATCGCCAGCCCGTCCGCGCGGTCGATCCACCGCAGGGCGACATTGCCCAGCAGTTCGCCGCCGGCGGTGTCGGTGACGGCGAACGCGGCCGTGGTGCCGTTCGCCCAGCCGGTCGCCCAGCGGTCGAGGTACGCCTCGGCCCCGGCCCGGTCGGCGGCGCGGATCGGGTTCCACAGGGCTATCGCGGGATCGGCCGCCGCGGCGATCACACCGGCCACCGCACCGCCCGGGATGTCCGTCTCCCGGCTCCACGGGCGCAGCAGGAGGTCGCCCAGGTCCAGCGTGGCCGGGGCGAAGGGACGGTGGTCGGCGGTGGTTTCCACGGGGTTCATCCGCCCTTCCTACCCCGCCCCGAGCCCCCGCACCACCGGTTTTTCACCGCCCGGCGCGACACCCGCGGGGCGGTCACGGCGGCGCCCGGTGGCGGCAGGCCGTGAGGCCGTGCCGCCACCGGGCGCGGGTGCGGGCGCGGAGCCCGTCAGATCCGGGCGAGGTAGCCGTTGTCGACCAGCCAGAGCACGTTCAGCCTGGCCGGGCCGCCCGGCACCAGGGCGGCGTCGAGCTGGTACTGCAGGCCGTAGCCGGGCTGGCCGAACCAGGGGGCGATCGGGCCGGCGTGCACCTTGAACGGCTTCAGCACCTTGTAGTCGTGGTAGTTGCAGGTGGCCGCCGGGTTGCTGTCGAGGCTCTGCGGCGGGATCGAGCGGGTGGCGTAGGGCAGGCCCTCCGGGGCGAGGAAGGAGCCGTACTCGCTGCCGTAGCGGTCGATGTTCTGGTTCGGGTAGAGGGTGAGCTCGAACTCGATCGGCGTGCCGTCGGGCAGCGTGACGTAGCCGTTGGCCGGCGGGTAGATCCAGCCCGGGCTGCCGTTGTTGGCGGTGGGGCTGTAGTAGGTGGCGAGGAACTTGTCCTCGGAGAGGTTGCCGGTGCGCTTGTAGCCGATCAGCTCGCGGCCGACCGGGCCGGTGATCGGCAGGTCCTCGGGGCCGAGGCGCGGGTCGCCGTGGTGGTCGGCGGCCGAGCACTCGTTGGACGGGGTGGCGCCGGCCGCGGCAGCGGACGCCGGGACGCCCGGGGCGAGGAGGGCGACGACCGCGGCGAGCGGCGCGACGAGCAGGCGAAGGCGAAGGCGCACGATGTCTCCGTCGTAAAGGCGTCATAGTGACGTCGTATCAGCGTGGGAGCGGATCGAAGGACGGCTGGTCACCCTCCGTGTCCGAGCTGGCACCTAGGCAATCGGATCAGATGATCCTTCGTCAATACGACTGATCCATATGGCTGTCGAATTCTCCGATTTCGGCCAACCGGCGTGCAGGACTGCATCAGGGCGTGGAAACTGAAAGGTCGCACGCGGGGCGCGCGCCCCGTTCGGACGCAAGTCCGCCGTCACCGACTGCTGGGCGCGATCCTGCCGAGCGCGTGCAGCAGCCGGTCGAGGGCGTCCCTGGAGTTGGGCTCGGTCAGGTTGACCATCAGCCGGAAGGCCACCTTCAGCAGGGCCGGGTGGCCGAGGCCGAGCGCACCGGCCGCGCCGAGCAGCCGGGGGCGACCCAGCACGTCGGCGACGACCCGGCCGAGCGCGAAGTAGCCGTCGTAGGCGGAGCGCAGGGCCTGCGGGTAGGCGCGCAGGGCGAGTTCACGGCCGCGGTCGGTGCGCCGGGCCAGCGCCTGGACGATCGTCTCGGCGGCGTAGCGGCCGGACTCCATCGCGTACGCGATGCCCTCGCCGGTCGCCGGGCTGACCGTGCCGCCCGCGTCGCCGACCAGCAACAGGCCTTCGGCGTAGTGGGGTTGGCGGTTGAGGCCCATCGGGAGGGCGGAGCCGCGGACGGGCTCGGTGACGCCGTCGGGGGTGTAGCCGTACTCGGGGGGCAGCTCGGCGCACCAGCGCCGGAGCAGGTCCCGCCAGTCCAGCTCGCGGGCCACGGCGCCCGTGTCCAGCACGCCCAGGCCGACGTTGGCGGTACCGTCGCCCATCCCGAACACCCAGGCGTAGCCGGGCAGCAGGCGGCGGGCCGGGTCCCTGGGGTCGCGCAGGTCCAGCCAGGCCTCCAGGTAACGGTCCTCGTGCCGGGGGGTGGTGAAGTACGTCCGGTAGGCGACGCCCATCGCCCGGTCGGTGCGGCGGTAGCGCTTCATCGCGAGCGACAGCCGGGTCGAGTTGCCGTCGGCGGCGACCACCAGGGGCGCGTGGTAGGAGACGGGCCGCCGCTCCTCGCCGAGGCGGGCCGTCACCCCGATGATCCGGCCGGTCCGCTCGTCCAGCAACGGGCCCGCCACGGAGGCCCGTTCGATCAGCCGGGCGCCGGCCGAGGCGGCGCGGCGGGCGAGCAGTTCGTCGAAGTCGGCCCGCCGCCGGACCAGTCCGTGCCCCGGGAAGGCCGACAGCTCCGGCCAGTCCAGCTCCAGCCGGCGCCGCCCGGAGACCAGGCGCAGCCCGCGGTTGTGCAGCCAGCCGGCCTCCTCGGAGACGTCGATGCCGAGATCGGTCAACTGCTTGACGACGCGCGGCGTCAGACCGTCCCCGCAGACCTTCTCGCGGGGGAAGGCCGACTTCTCCAGCAGCAGCACGTCGAGCCCGGTCCGGGCCAGGTGGTACGCGGTGGTGGAGCCCGCCGGGCCCGCGCCGACCACGATCACGTCCGCGCCGTCCTCCGCGCGGCCGACGCCGCCGTTACCGGACAACTGCTGCTCTGGGCCGGGCATCGCGCACTCCCACGGGTCTGGTCGGCTGTGGACTCAGCGGTCTCAGACGATAGGGACAGCGACGGCCGTGCCGCGCCCCGACACGCTGACCCGCCCCGAGGACCGGTCATTACCGGCCACCGGGGCGCAGGGGGTGGTGCGGTAGGCGGCGCACGCGGCGGCGTGGGAGCCACAGGAGGCGCGCGCGGCTCAGGGGTTGACCGCGAGCACCACGTACGCCGCCAGCACCGCCAGGTGCACCCCGCCCTGGAGCGGGGTGGCGCGGTTCGGGATGATGGTCAGCGTGCCCACCGCGACGGTGAGCGTGAGCAGCACCAGGTGCGCCGGGCCGAGGCCCAGCACCAGTGGTCCGGGGAGCCAGGCGGAGGCCACCGCGACCGCGGGGATGGTCAGCCCGATGCTCGCCAGCGCCGAGCCGAGCGCCAGGTTGAGGCTGGTCTGCACCCGGTTGCGCAGGGCCGCGCGCAGCGCCGCGATGGTCTCCGGCAGCAGCACCAGCAGGGCGATCACCACACCGACCACCGAGGACGGCAGCCCGGCCGAGTAGACGGCGGACTCGATGGTCGGCGAGACGCCCTTGGCCAGGCCGACCACCGCGACCAGCCCGAGCGCCAGCAGCAGCAGGCTGATCGCCGCCGCCCGGGCGGTCGGCGGGTCGGCGTGGTCCTCCTCGTCGAGGACCGCGCCCTCGGCGCTGACGGGCAGGAAGTAGTCCCGGTGCCGGACCGTCAGGGTGGCGACGAACAGCCCGTACAGCACCAGCGAGGCGGTCGCCGCGAACACCAGCTGGGTGGAGGAGAACTGCGGGCCCGGCGAGCTGGTGGTGAAGGTCGGCAGCACCAGGCTGAGCGTGGCGAGGGTGCCGATGCCGGCGAGCGCCGCGCCGGTGCCCTCGGCGTTGAACACCGCGACCCGGTACTTGACGGCGGCGACCAGGAGGGAGAGGCCGAGGATGCCGTTGCAGGTGATCATCACGGCGGCGAACACGGTGTCCCTGGCCAGGGTGGCGGCCTTGTCGCCGCCGTCGGCCATCAGCGTGACGATCAGCGCCACCTCGATGACCGTCACGGCGACCGCCAGCACCAGGGAGCCGAACGGCTCCCCCACCCGGTGGGCGATCACCTCGGCGTGGTGCACGGCGGCGAGCACGGCGCCGGCGAGGAAGCAGGCCACCACGCCGACCACCCATCCGGGCAGGTCGCGGTGCCAGGTCAGGACGAGGGCGACGAAGGAGAGCACCGGAACGACGACGGTCCATTGCGCGGTGACTGCACGGAGCTTCGTGATCATGCGGCCGAGCATCCCAGACCGGACCCCCCGTCGCCGGGCAACGGCGCCGTGGCGGCCCGGCCGGTGTCGGGCCGCCACGGGGTCACGGCAGGGGCGCGCGGAGACACGCGGGGCCGCGCAAAGGGCCGCACGGGGCCGCGCAGAGGGCCGTGCTGAGCCGCCGTCGGGGCCCGTGGCACGGCCCGGCCGCCCGGGCCGCTCAGCCGCCGTACTCGGCGAGGTACGCCAGCACCTTCGTCACATGCGCCTTCACCCGGTCGGGTACGCCGCCCGCGTCGGCCACGGTCTTGTCGCTGGTCCGGTAGGCCGCCGTGACCAGGGCGGGCAGGTCGGTGGTGAAGCCCCGGCGCTTTATCTGCTGGTCCAGCCAGCAGACGTAGTTGCCCATCGAGGCGATCGCGTCGGCCGGGTCCATGTAGTCCTTGACGCCGTCGTGGTCGCCGTCCTGCGCCCAGGCGTTGAACACCGCGGGCGTCCACATCGCGATGCCGTACTCGTTGGTCCCGGGGCGGGCGGCCTTCGGGTCGAAACCGCTCTCCCCCTTGATCATCGCGGCCAGCAGGACCGGGGTGATCTCGGGCTCGGGGCAGCGCCGGGCGGCGTCCCCGATCGGGCCGCGGAGCGCCTCGGGGACGTCGGAGCCGGCCGGGATCGCGCCGCGCGGCGGGGGCGGCGGCGCGCGGAGGTCCGGTGCGGCCGGCTCGGGGGCGCCGGTGAGGGCCAGGACGGCGGCGGCGGAGAGCAGGCCCGCCCCGGTTCGCAGGCCGGGCCGGCGGCGCGCGGCCGGCGGGCGGGTCGGCGGACCGGCGAGCAGGGCGGCGAGGTCGACCCGCGCCCGTGCCGCCCGGTCGGGGGTGAGGCAGGCGGTGACGGCCGCCCGCCACGGCTCGCGCAGCGTCTCGTCCAGCCGCAGCGGCGCCGCGCCGCGCGCGTACGCCTGGGCGGCGAGCGAGCGGGCCCGGGCGGTGGCGCCGAGGAAGGGGTGCAGGCCGCCGGTGAGCAGTTGGTGGGCGATGACCCCGAAGGCCCAGATGTCGGCGCTCGGGCGCAGCGCGACACCGCGGGCGCCGGTGCGCTGGGACCACCACTCGGGTGGGACGTGGTCGGGCGAGCCGAGTGGCGGGGCGTAGGCGTGGGTTCCCTCCAGCTCGGCGGTGAGGCCGAAGTCGGCGAGCTTGGCGGTGCCGTCGGGCATCAGCAGGATGTTGGCGGGTTTGAGGTCGCCGTGCACCCAGCCTGCGGTGTGCATATGGGTGAGGCCGGCGCAGACGTCGGCGAGGACGCGCTCGGCGCCGGGGACGGGCAGGCCCGGGCGGGCGGTGGCGAGGACGTCCTGGAGGCTGTGGGCGGCGCGTTCCATCACCAGGGCGACGGCCCCGTCGAGGTCGGGGTGCGCGGGGTCGTCGATGGTGACCACGGCGAGGGTGCGGATCAGGTTGGGGTGGTCGGCGCGGCGGCTGAAGCTCATCTCGCTGCGGGCTATCTGCGCCATGGTCCGGCGCTGGCCCGGGCTGAGCCGGGCGGGGCGGAGGAACTTGACGGCGGCGTCGGGGCGGCCGCCCGGCGCGCGGGCGGCGTGGACGCTGCCCCAGGCGCCCGCGCCGATGAGTTCGCCGGTGCGGTAGCCGGCCACGGGGTAGCCGGGCGGGATGCCGAACGGCGGTTCGTCGGACCGGGTGGTGGGCCTCACCACGGGGTCAGCAGCCGCGCCGGGGCGGGAGCAGCGCCAGATGCTCCTCCCGGACGAGGTCGAACTTCAGTGCCAGTGCCACGAGTTCCTCCCTTTTTCCACCGGCCCGGGCGGCCCCGGGGTCGTCCTCGGGCGCCTCGCGCAGCCGCAGTTTGGTGGCCACCAGGTAGTCGATGTGGTAGTTGACGGCGGATCGGGTCAGCCCCCGGCAGGACGGCAGGGCGCGCAGCCGGGCCACCACGTCGGTGGCGCCGGGGACGACGGCGGCGGACGGCGAGCGCAGTCGCGGCTCGCAGAGGGCGAGCAGGACGAGGAAGTACTTGGCGGTCGGGTCCAGGGCGAACGGACTGACCGTCCGCTCGCCGCCGCCGGTCCCGGACCCGGCCTCCAGGTAGGCGTGTTGCGGTGCGAACACCTTGAAGGCGGCCGGTTCGCCGAGGGCCGGCAGCAGGACCCGGGAGAACTCGAACGGCACCGGCGCGCCGATCCGCCCGGGCGCCACCTTGACGTGCTCGCCGGCGCCCTCCAGGTTCTCCACCACGTACGTCGCGGAGGTGCTGAAGTTGGAGAGCCGCCAGTAGTCCTCGGCGGCGACGACCTCCCCCGCACGGCGGGAGACGCCCTGGTCGGCGAGGGGAATGACGGCGGGCCGGCCGGGCTCGCCGCGGCCGAAGACCGCGGCCTCCCCCGGGCCCATCCGCAGCAGTTCGGGCCGGCCGCGGAGCGCGGCTCCCGGGCGGGGTTCGGGCAGTTGCACGATGACCGTGTCCACGCAGCCACCTCCATGGGTCGGGTCGACCCTAGCGGCCCGAACGGCCTCGCGCCGCTGCGCCACTCGTACGAGTGAACGCGGTGGCGGCGGGCAGGAGTTGCCGGTCGGGCAGGCGCTGCCGGGTGGACGGCGGGCTGGCGAACGGTGCTGTCACCGGCTCCCTGAACGGCGTTCGCCGGGCCGCTGAACATCACACCAATTGGTCGCTGCATGTGGTTGAACGGTCACCTTGAGTGTGATGCAACGCACATATGTCATGCCCATGATTTATGCAAGACTCATCCCACGGAGTGAGATTCCCTTACTTTCCAAGGAGGTTCATATCATGCGCGCTCAAATCGCAGCCCTGATGGTCACGGTGGCAGGGATCACGGCAGGGCTGGCCGCCCCGGCCTCGGCGGCGACGGTGACGGACGAAACCGGGGCGGTGGCCTGCGCCGCCGTGGCCAACCACCCGTGCGTCTGGCAGGAGAAGGACGGCGGAGGGGGCGTCGTCGGGGTCGCGCAGGTCTCGGCGGCCGACCCCGCGCACCTGACGCTGGTTCAGGTCGAGGTGCGGACGCAGCGCACCTGGGGCGGACCCTGGGTGACCGCCGCCTCCGCGACCACCGTGCAGGCCGGGTTCGCCAAGGCCGTCACGCCGCGGGTGGTCACCAGCGACCTCACCATCGTCTGCGCGACCGGCGGCCCGCTGCTGGACGTGGCCCAGCGCGTCACCACCTGTACCAACCCCTTCTGATCCCCCTCGGCCCAACGGGGATCCACCACGAGCCGGGGCCACGCGCCCCCTCTCCAGGGCCGGTCGCCGGGTCCGCAACCGGCGGCCGGCCCGCCCCTCGTGACACCGCCGACCGGGCCGACCACCCCTCCCCCGGCGCCCTCAGCCGCCACTCGGGAAGTTCACGGCACGCGCCCAGGCCGAGGCCGCGCCAACCATGCGCCGAGCTCCTCCCCGAACCCGCCCGGCGTGTGCGACTCTATTTTTCCTGAACGGCCTTCCGGCGGTCCCGCAGCCAGCGGGCGAAGGCGTCCAGGGCCGGCACCGGGGCCCGGCGGCCGATGCCGATCCGGAACCGGTCGGCGGGCGTGGGGGTGAGCTCGGAGCGGTAGATGCTCGCCGGCAGCAGCAGGACGCCGGCCTGCTCGACCAGCGTGGTGCAGAACGCCTCGACACCGTCCGCGCCCAGGTAGCGGGGGTAGGCGACACAGCCGCCGTCCGGCGCCCGCCAGTCGAAGAGCTCGGCGAACTCGGTGAAGAACTGGTCGAAGACCGGCAGGTTGGCGTCGATGATCGCGCGGTTGCGGGCCAGGATCTGCTCGCGGGCGTTGATGGCGATCCGGGCCAGGATCTCGCTGGGGGCGGAGTTGCAGATCGTGGTGTAGTGCTTGGCGCGCTCCAGCCGGGAGCGCAACTCCCGGTCGCGGCAGGCGATCCAGCCGATCCGCAGACCGGGCAGGCCGAGCGACTTGGAGGTGACGTTGAGCGAGAGGGCGCGCTCGGAGAGGTCGGCGGCCTGGGCCAGCGTGCGGGCGGGGTCGCGCTCCAGGCCGCGGTAGACCTCGTCGCTGAAGAGGCGGATGCCGCGTTCGTCGCAGAGTTCGGCGAGCCGGGCGAAGTCGGCCGCGTCGATGATCTTCCCGGTGGGGTTGTTGGGGAAGTTGACCGAGACGACCCGGGTGTTGGGGCGCAGCGCGGCGGTGAGCCGGTCGAGGTCGAGCGCCCAGTCCCGGTCGGCGTCCAGGGGGACGCCGGTGACCTCGCAGAGCGAGAGCGGAATGGTCTCGGCGGACTGGTAGTTGGGGGTCACCACCACGGCGTGGTCGCCGGGGCCGAGCAGCACCTGCATGGCGAGGTTGAGCGCCTCCTGCGCGCCGCCGAAGCAGATCACGTCGTCGGCGTCCACCAGGCTGTACATGCCCGCGATCGCCTCCCGCAGGGCCGGGTCGCCGAAGGTCTCGGTGTAGCCGAGGGCGAGGGTGTCCCAGGCGTGCCGGTCCTCGGGGCCCGCCAGAGCGAGCAGTTCGGACATCGCCATGGTCTGGGCGTCCGAGGCGGTGAGGTGGTGGCGGGCGGTGAACTCCCAGCGGGAGAAGTAGGTCTCCAGGCGGAAGTCGGGGAGCTTGGTCATCTCTCGGTCCTCTGGTGTGCCGGTGGTGCGGGCTCGGCCCTGAGCTCGGCGAGCAGGGTGTAGACGGTGGAGCGCGAGACCTTGAGCGCGGTGGCGACGGCCGGGACGGCGCGGCGGACCGCGAACACCCCGGCCCGGTCGAGTTCGCGCAGCACGGCGAGCCGGTCGTCGCGGCCGAGCCGCTCCGGTGGGCGGCCGTGGGCGCGGACGTAGCCGCCGATGACGTCGTTCATCCGCTCGGTCCAGTCGCGCTCGAAGAGCGGTTCGGGCCGGGGGGCGGTGGGTGCGGCGAAGCCGGCCAGCAGGGCGGCGGCGTGGTCGAGCGGGCCTCGGTCGAGGTTGACGCAGAGCACCGCCGAGGGCCGCCCGTCGGCGTCGCGCAGCACGGCGCTGACCGAGGAGAGCCGCCGCCCGTCGGGCAGCAGTTTCTCGTACGGCCCGTAGACGTCGGGCGCGGCCGGGTCCAGTGCGTCCAGTTCGCCGAGCAGCGACGGGTCGCCGGGGGCGCGGCCGGTCATCGGGTTCCAGATGGCGAGCACCCGGTCGCGGACGGCGTCGTGCAGCACCACCTCGGTGTACGGCCCGAGGAGCAGCGCCACCGCCTGGCAGACGGGCGACCAGGTCCGGACGCGGGGGTCGGTGGTCTCTTCGGTCACCTCTGGACTGTACGTCCGGGCTGGACATTCCGTCCAGAGGCGCCCGCCCCGGCCTCGCGATGGCGGGGCCGGGGCGGGCGCGGGGCGTCCGGGGGTGCTCAGCCCTGGGCGACGAGCGCCGCGAAGGCGCTCTCCAGCCCGGCCACCGCCGCCGCCAGCAGGGCGACCGTCCTGAGCGCGTCCACGACGGCGCCCACCCGGCGCCGGAGCCTGCTCTCCCGGGGCTGTTCCAGGGCCGCCTCCTCCAGGATCTCGGCCAGGGCCGCATCCGCGTCGGCCGCGTCCTCCTCCGGCACCGCGCCCGGCCGCTCGTCCCGCAGCCGGGCGAGCGCGGCCCGCAACGACCGCGCCGCGGTGAGCAGCCCCTCCGGACCGGCCGGGCCGCCCGCGGGAGCGCCGGCCCCGGCGCCGATCCAGACGGTGGCGCCCCGGCCGCCGGCGACGGGCCCGTACACCGTGCTGCCGCCGGTCACCACGACGCCGCTGTTCGCGCCGGCGCCGGGCGCCGACCCGCCCGGATCTTCCCGACTGTCCGTCACTTCGCTTCCCCGTCTCAGCTCTTCGGGACTTCGAGGTGCACCGACGACCCGGCACCGCCGGCCACCGGGCCGTTCACGGTGCTGCCGCTGACCACGACGCCGTTGTTGATGTTGGTGATGCTCTGCGACTGCTTCTCGAAGGCGGCACTGTCGTAGCCGCGCGCCCGCAGCTCCTCCCCCACCGCGCTGAAGACCCGCTGGGTGACGGTGCCCAGGAACCGCTGCACGTCGTGCGACTGGAAGATGTTCTGGTACTCGGCCGCCGAGCCCAGTTCGCGCACGCTCAGCCTCGGCGCGTAGTCGACGGCGTAGCCCGTGGAGGTGACCTGCCTGTAACGTCGCGCCAGGCTCGCGGCACGCCCGCGCGAGGACCACACCTCGCCCAACTGGCCGACCGCGACGGCGATGTCGCCACCCAGCCGGCGCGCGGCCCAGCCGAGCGCATTGGCGGCGTCGGCGGGCCCGGAGTGCCGTCCGAGCGCGTCGATCACGTGGTACGCCGGGTCCACCGGGGGCAGGACGTACGGCAGCCATTCCAGGTGGAGCAGCCCGCCCCGGGTGGTGGCGCGCACCAGCACGGTGACCACCACCTCCTCCTGCCAGGAGCCGACCCTGATCGCCAGGTAGTGCCGCAGCCGCTCGTGGCCGGAGCGGCTCAGCAGGTCCGCCCAGGCCGGTTCGAGCAGGATCCGGTCGCCGGCGTGGGCGGACATCCGGCCGCGCCAGTGCCGGGGATCGTCGACGCGCAGGCTGGGCCGGAACACCCGGTCGGTGACCGAGAGCCCGCGCAGCGGGTCCTCCGGGTAGCGGGTGTCCTCGGCCAGCGCCCGGACCCGCGCGGCGACCGCCCGGTAGAGGGCCGAGGCGTCGATCGGCTCGGCCGGCCGCCCTTCGGCCACCCGCGCGGCCGAGGGCTGCAGTTCGAACGTCATCCGCCAGATCGGGCCCGGCAGGCCCAGGCCGACCAGCGGCGCCCGGCGGCGGTAGAGCAGTTCCGGCCCGCTCTGCTGTTCGCGCAGCCGCTGGTACAGCCAGGCGGCCCGCTTCCCGTTCGGCTGCGGGGGCGGGCCCGCCGGGCGCATCGCCGGTCCGGCGAGCCGGCGCCGGATCGCGAGGCGCAGCCCGGCCGCGATCAGCCAGAGCAGGACCAGTTCGGCGACCGCGTACCCGGCCCTGGCCACCGTGTCCGGGTCCAGCCGTCCGGCCTGGTCCCGGAGGTAGGTGAAGGCCACGGCGAGCGCGGACAGCGCCACGAGGAAGGTGAGCGTGCCGGAGAGGCCGCCCTTGGCGCGCCCGCGACCGGGGCGGCGCGGGGCGCGGGCGACGGTCAGGCGCTCCAGCGAGAGCCCGAGCCGGTGGTCCATCCGGTCCGCGCCGAACCCGCCGGCCGCGCCGAGGACCAGCGCCGCCACCGCGGCCGTGATCCCCGCCTCGGGGCCGAAGAGCGGGAACCCGGCGGCGAGGACGGCGAGGCAGGCCGCGCCGGTCCAGGCCTCCCAGCGCCGGGCGGTGAGCGCCTCGTGCAGCACCCGGACCAGGTCGGTGCCCGGGGAGGGGGCCGGAATCCGGAAGGACTGCTCGACCAGTTCCTCGATCACCTCGGCACGGAAGCCGCGGTCCAGCCAGGCCGCCGCGCAGAGGTAGCGGGTCGCGTCGCCCGGGACGGGGCCGGCCTGGTTGTGCAGGTTCTCCGGCGTCGCCGCGAGCGTCGCCCGGAGGTCGCGGGGCGGGCTGCCGGGTGGTCGCGGCGGGTAGAGCGGCGGTGGCGGCACCCTGTCGTCCATTGCGTCCCCCGAGGAGAAGACATGCCAACAAGACGGAACAGTAAAGCAGTTGGGGCGCGGCATGGACAGCTTCCGGTACCGCTTCGGCGGTAACGGTTCGGCACCGCCGGGCGGGGCGCGCCGAGCGGTGTGCAGAAAATTGGAGTCTGAGAGTCGCATTCGCTAGCCTTTCGAACGTGAGGCTGACCAAGAGCACCGACATCGCCCTCCGCATCGCCATGCGGCTGGCCGTCCTCGACGAGGGCGCCAACCCGACCACCCGCGAGGTGGCCGAGGCGGTGGGCGTGCCGTACACCCACGCCGCCAAGGTGGTCAGCCGGCTGCAGCACCTCGGTGTGGTGGAGGCGCGGCGCGGGCGCGGCGGGGGCCTGGTGCTCACCTCCGCCGGGCGGACCGGTTCGCTCGGACCGCTCCTGCGCGAGCTGGAGGGGGTCGGCGACGTGGTCGGCTGCGAGGACGAGCCACCCTGCCCGCTGCGGGCGGCCTGCCGGTTGCGCGGCGCGCTGCGCGGGGCGCAGGAGGCGTTCTTCGCGGCGCTCGACCCGCTCTGCATCGACGACCTGGTCACCGCGCCGACCGGACCGTTGCTGCTCAGCCTCTCCCGCAGACCCGATCACACCTGAACCCGGACCCGATCCCGCCCGAAGCCCCCTGAACCCGCAGACCCCGGGCCGTGCATCCGCACGCCCTAAAATACGACTCTTAGATACCAATTTGGAGCGAGCCCCATGCTGTCCGCCAAGTCCGCCGAGGTCGTCGAAGCCACCCTGCCCGTCGTGGGCGGTGCGATCGGCGACATCACGCCGCTCTTCTACGACCGGATGTTCGCGGCCCACCCGGAGCTGCTGCGCGACCTGTTCAACCGGGGCAACCAGGCCAACGGCAGCCAGCGGCAGGCGCTGGCCGGCTCGATAGCCGCGTTCGCCTCGGCCCTGATCGCCCACCCCGACCAGCGGCCGGACGCGATGCTCGCCCGGATCGCGCACAAGCACGTCTCGGTGGGCATCACCAACGACCAGTACCGGATCGTCCACGAGCACCTGTTCGCCGCCATCGTCGACGTGCTCGGCGAGGCCGTCACCCCCGAGGTCGCCGCCGCCTGGGACGAGGTCTACTGGCTGATGGCCAACGCGCTGATCGCCGTCGAGGACCGGCTGCGCGCCGAGACCGCCCTCGGCCAGGACGGCCAGGACGGCCTCTGGCGCCCGTACACGGTGGTCGCCCGCTACCAGGAGACCGACGAGGTGACGACGTACCTGGTCCGCCCGGCGGACGGCGGACCGGTGCCGCCCTCGCGCCCCGGCCAGTACGTGTCGGTGCGGACGGTGCTGGCGGACGGCGCCCGGCAGATCCGCCAGTACAGCCTCTCCGGCAGCCCGGACGGCGCCCTCCAGTTCTCGGTCAAGCGGGCCGCCGGGACCGCGGGCGCGCCGGACGGCGAGGTCTCCCACCACCTGTACGAGCACCTGCACGCCGGCACGACGATCGAGCTCACCCCGCCGCTCGGCGACGTCGCGCCGGCCGACGGCGACGGGCCGGTGCTGCTCGCCTCCGCGGGCATCGGCAACACCCCGATGACCGCGATGCTCGCCCACCTCGCCGCGACCGGCTCGACCCGGCGCGTGGTCTCCGTCCACGGCGACCGCGACCAGCTCTCGCACGCCTTCCGCGCCGACCTCGCCCAGCTCACCGCCAAGCTGCCGGACGCCACCGCCCACGTCTTCTACGAGCGGCCGCTCGGCGACTGGCCCGCCGAGCGCACCGGCCTGGTCGACCTCTCGGCGGTCGCGGTCCCGGCCGGTACCACCGCCTACCTCTGCGGGCCGCTGCCCTTCCTCCGCTCGGTCCGGGCGCAGCTGCTCACGGCGGGCGTGCCGGCCGCGGACATCCACTACGAGGTGTTCGGCCCGGACCTCTGGCTCGGCCAGGACGCCTGATCCCCCGGCGTGGAAGCCGCCGCCAGGCCGGTCCGCTCGGTACGATCACGGGCGGGCCGGCCAGGCGGCCCCCGCGGACCAGTCGGGAGGACCGATGCGTGTCGCGCTCTTCGCCACCTGCGTCAACGACGCGCTGTACCCGTCCACGGCGATCGCCACCGTCCGGCTGCTGGAACGGCTCGGCGTCGACGTCGACTTCCCGCCGGAGCAGAGCTGTTGCGGGCAGCCGCAGTTCAACACCGGCTACCGGCGGGCCTGCGAGCCGCTGGTGCGGCGGACGGCCCGGGCGTTCGCCGGCTACGACCACGTGGTGACGCCGTCCGGCTCCTGCGTGGCGATGGTCCGCGACAGCTACCCCCGGATCGGCGCCAAGGCGGCCGCCGAGGGGCGCGGTACCGAACTCGCCGACATCGCGACCTCGTTGGCCCCGCGGGTGGTGGAGCTGACCGAGTTCCTGACGGACGTCCTGGGCGTCGAGGACGTCGGCGCGCACTTCCCGCACACGGTGACCTACCACCCGTCCTGCCACGGGCTGCGGATGCTGGGGCTGGGCGAGCGGCCCACCCGGCTGCTACGGGCCGTCAAGGGACTGGAGCTGGTGGAGCTGCCGGGCGCGGACGAGTGCTGCGGCTTCGGCGGCACCTTCGCGGTGAAGAACGCGGCGGTCTCGGCGGCGATGGCCGAGGACAAGCTGCGGCACGCCCTCGGCACCGGCGCCGACGTCCTCTGCGGAGCCGACAACTCCTGTCTGCTCCATCTCGGCGGGACGCTGCGCCGGCGCGGCGACGCGCTGCGCCCGCTGCACCTGGCCGAGATCCTGGCGAGCACCGAGGAGCACCCGTGGAGGCCCGCATGAACAGCGCCCGCAGCACCGCCGGAGGCACCGGTGACAGGACCTTCCTCGGCATGCCCGCCTTCCCGCAGGCCGCCGCCCGCGCCGTCCGGGACGAGCGGTTGCGCGCCAACCTGCGGCACGCCACCCACACCATCCGCGACAAACGGGCCCGCGCCGTCGCCGAACTCGCCGACTGGGCCCAGCTGCGCGCCGCGGGCAAGGCCGTCAAGGACCACACACTGCGCCATCTCGACCGCTACCTGGTCCAGTTGGAGGAGGCGGTGACGGCGGCGGGCGGCACCGTGCACTGGGCCGCCGACGCCGACGAGGCCAACCGGATCGTGACCGGGCTGGTCCGCGCGACCGGCGAGCGCGAGGTGGTCAAGGTCAAGTCGATGGCCACCCAGGAGATCGGGCTGAACGAGGCGCTGGCCGCCGCGGGCATCACCGCGTACGAGACCGATCTCGCCGAGCTGATCGTGCAGTTGGGCGACGACCGGCCCTCGCACATCCTCGTCCCGGCGATCCACCGCAACCGCTCCGAGATCCGGGAGATCTTCGCCGACCGGATGGCCGCCTGGGGCCGGCCCGCGCCCGAGGGCCTCACCGACTCCCCCGCCGAGCTGGCCGAGGCCGCCCGGCTGCACCTGCGGGAGAAGTTCCTCCGCGCCCGGGTGGCGGTCTCCGGGGCCAACTTCATGGTCGCCGAGACGGGCACGCTGGTGGTCGTGGAGTCCGAGGGCAACGGCCGGATGTGCCTCACCCTGCCGGACACGCTGATCTCGGTGGTCGGGATCGAGAAGGTGGTGCCCACCTGGCGGGACCTGGAGGTCTTCCTCCAGCTGCTGCCCCGGTCGTCCACCGCCGAGCGGATGAACCCGTACACCTCGCTGTGGACCGGCACCACGGACGGCGACGGGCCGTCCGACGTCCACCTCGTGCTGCTCGACAACGGCCGGACGGCGGCGCTCGCCGACCAGGTCGGCCGCCAGGCACTGCGCTGCATCCGCTGCTCGGCCTGCCTCAACGTCTGCCCGGTGTACGAGCGGGCCGGCGGCCACGCGTACGGCTCGGTGTACCCGGGGCCGATCGGCGCCATCCTGACGCCCCAACTGCGCGGCACCGCGAGCGAACTGGACGCCTCGCTGCCGTACGCCTCCTCGCTCTGCGGGGCCTGCTACGAGGTCTGCCCGGTGGCGATCGACATCCCCGAGGTGCTGGTGCATCTGCGCGAACGGGTCGCCGAACAGGGCGGGCACCGGCTGGAACGGGCGGCGATGACCGCCGCCGGGTACGTGCTGGACCACCCGGCGGCGCTCGCGGCGGCCGAGCGGCTGGCCTCCCGCACCCGCCGGCTGCACCCGCGCCGGATGCCGGGGCCCGGCCGGGCCTGGACCGACACCCGGGATCTGCCGGAGCTGCCCGCCGAACCCTTCCGCGACTGGTGGCGGAGGAACCGCCCGTGACCGTCGGAGAACCCCTGCCCACCGGAGGACCTTTGAACTCCCGCGAGCTGATCCTCGGCCGGATCCGTGCCGCACTGGGCGAGCCCGCCCCGCCGCCCGAACAGCCGCTGCCCCGCGACTATCTGAGCAGCCACACCCCGGAGGACGACCCGGCGGCGCTGCTCGACCTGCTGCACCACAACCTGGCCGACTACCGTGCCCTGGTCCACCGCTGCACCACCGACCGGCTCCCGGCGCTGATCGCGGAGCTGCTCACCGCGCGCGGCTCCCGGACCGTCGCCGCCCCGCCCGGCCTGCCGCCGTCCTGGCTCTCCGCCGCCACCGCACGGCCGCTGCCGGACGACGGCACCCTCACCGCCGCCCGCCTCGACACCGTGGACAGCGTGGTCACCGGCTGCGCCCTGGCGATCGCCGAGACCGGCACGCTGGTCCTGGACGCCGGCCCCGCCCAGGGCCGACGGCTGCTCACCCTCGTCCCCGACCACCACATCTGCGTCGTCCTGGCGCCCGGGCAGGTCGTCCCGTCCGTCCCCCGGGCGCTCCCGCGCCTCGACCCGGCCCGGCCGCAGACCTGGATCTCCGGCCCGTCCGCCACCAGCGACATCGAACTCGACCGGGTGGAGGGCGTGCACGGCCCGCGCACCCTGGAGGTCGTGCTGGTCACTCCGGCCTGAGCTCCAGGGTGCAGCACTTGGCACCGCCACCGCCCTTGAGCAGTTCGGAGAGGTCCACCGGGACGGGCTCGTAGCCGTGCCCGGCCAGCCGGGCGGCCAGACTCCCGGCGGCCTCCGGCAGCAGCACCCGGCGGCCGTCCGAGACGGCGTTGAGACCGAACACCTCGGCGTCCGCACGGTCGGCGAGGATCGCGTCCGGGAAGAGCGCGCGCAGCGCGGCCCGGCTGTCGGGGGCGAAGGCCCCGGGGTAGTACATGATGTGGTCGTCGTCGAGCACGGCGAGCGCGGTGTCCAGGTGGTAGAAGCGCGGATCCACCAGGGTCAGGCTGAGCACCGGGACGCCGAACATCGCGCCGGCCTCGGCGTGCGCGGCACGGTCGGTGCGAAAACCCGTCCCGGCCAGCACCAGGCGGCCGGCCACCAGGTGGTCGCCCTCGCCCTCGTTGACGTACCCGGCACGGCGCACCTCCCGGTAGCCGCGGGCCCGGAACCAGGCGTGGTAGGCGTCCGACTCGCCGGCCCGCTCGGGGTGCCGGAAGGTGGCGACCAGCGCCCGGCCGCCCAGCACGGTGGCGCCGTTGGCGGCGTAGACCATGTCGGGCAGGCCGGGCAGCGGGTCGATCAGCTCGACGGTGTGGCCGAGTTCGCGGTACAGCGCGTACAGCCGCTCCCACTGGCGCACGGCCAGCGCGGTGTCGGTCGGCCGCGCCGGGTCCATCCACGGGTTGATCGCGTAGCCGACGGTGAAGTACGTCGGGCGGCACATCAGATAGCGCCGCGGCCGGGCGGTGCGGTCGGGGGTTCGGTTCGGCATACGGCAGCCTCCGCCGTCCGGAGTGCGGGAGGACGTTCGTACGGAAGTACGGTCCAGAGGGCGGGCTGCCCAGGCCGGGCCGTTCGCACGCACACGCGGACACCCCCGGTGGGCGCAAGCCCCCAGCGCACCGGCGCGGCCCCCGGCGCACGGGGTGCGGGGGCGCGCTGGGTGGACCGCCGCGGGAGACCCGCTACCAGCGCACCGCCGCGAAGCCGACCGGACCGCCCTCCGCGCCCACGTGGCCGATCTCACGTACCGCGACGAGCCACCTACGGTGGCGTAGGTCACTTGAGACAGTGAACTATCTCCTTCATGCCGAACCTCCAGGAGACCCTTGACCTCAGTTCGTACGCCGCCCTCGGCGACAGCTTCACCGAGGGGCTGAACGACCCCGGCGCCGACGGCGCCTTCGCCGGCTGGGCCGACCGGCTCGCCGGCCTGCTCGCCGAAGGGCGGCCGCCGGGCGGGTTCCGCTACGCCAACCTCGCGGTGCGCGGCCGGCTGCTGGACCAGATCACGGCCGAGCAGGTGCCGCAGGTCCGCCGGATCCAGCCCGACCTGGTCACCTTCTGCGCGGGCGGCAACGACATCCTGCGCCCGGGCAGCGACCCCGACGAGGTGGCCGAGCGCTTCGAGGCGGCCGTGGTCCAACTCGCCGCCTCCGCCGGTACGGTGCTGATCTGCACCGGCTTCGACACCCGGGGCGTGCCGCTGCTGAAGCACCTGCGCGGCAAGATCGCCACCTACAACGGCCACATGCGGGCCGTCGCCGACCGCAACGGCTGCGAGGTCGCCGACCTCTGGTCGCTGCGCGCCGTGCAGGACCGCCAGGCCTGGAGCGAGGACCGGCTGCATCTGTCCGGCGAGGGGCACCAGCGGGTCGCCCTGCTGGCCGCCCGCTCACTGGGGCTGCGTACCGAGCAGGACCCGGAGGCGCCCTGGCCGACGGTGCCCGCGCAGTCCCCCGCCGAACAGCGCCGGGAGAACATCCAGTGGGCCCGCGAGTACCTGCTGCCGTGGGTCGGCCGACGGCTGCGCGGCGAGTCCTCCGGCGACCACGTCGAGGCGAAGCGACCGGAACTGCTCCCCCTCTGACGGACCGTCGGGCCGCGGACCACCCTTGCGGCACCCGGCCGGCCGCCCGTTCGGGCGCCCTTCAGCACCCCGGCGCGGCGGCCCCTCCGCTCGAATCGGCAGATCGGGCACGGGGCCGCAGCGTCCAGGACCAGGCGGCGAGCGCGAGCAGGCTGAACGCCGCGCCGAGCAGGCAGACACCCGGCCAGCCGGCCGCCGCGTACACCGCCGTGGAGGCGATGGCACCGACCGCGCTGCCGACCGAGTAGAACACCATGTAGCCGCCGATCAGCCGGCCTCCGGCGGCCGGGTCCAGGGCGAGCACCATGGTCTGGTTGGTGACGTGGACGGCCTGCACCGCGAGGTCCAGCAGGATCGCGCCGAGCGCCAGCGCCCAGAGCGACTGCCGGGTGAGCGCCAGCGGCAGCCAGGAGAGCGCCAGCAGGCCGAGACCGAGACCGACCGTCCACTGGCCGCGCCCCCGGTCGTACAGCCGTCCGGCCGGGGCCGCGGCCAGCGCGCCCGCCGCGCCGACCAGGCCGAACGCGCCGATCGCGGCGGGCGACAGCGACAGCGGCTCCTCGCTCAGCGGCAGCGCGACGCAGCTCCACAGCGTGCTGAAGGACGCGAACACCAGCATGGTGATCAACCCCCGCCGTCGGAAGACGGGTTCGCGCAGCGGCAGCCGGACGAGCGCGCGGAGCGCCGGCCGGTAACCGGCCGCGTCCGGCCGCGGGAGGGTGCGCGGCAGGGCACGGCGCAGCGCCCCGGCGACGAGCAGCGAGAGCACGGCCGAGAACGCGTACACCGACCGCCACCCCGCGAGGCCGGCCAGCAGACCGGCGACCGTCCGGGCCAGCAGGATGCCGACGACCACACCGCTGGTCACCAGGCCCACCACCCGCCCGCGTTCGCCGTCCGGGGCGAGCACCGAGGCGAACGCCACCAGGGACTGCGTCAGCACCGCGAGCAGCCCGACGCCCGCGAGGCCGGCCAGCAGGACGGGCGCGCTGCCGGCCGTGGCCACCACGGTCAGCGCGAGCGCCAGCAGCACGGCCTGCGCGGTGACCAGGCGGCGGCGTTCCAGCAGGTCGCCGAGCGGTACCAGCAGGATCAGGCCCAGGCCGTAGCCGACCTGGGTCAGGGTCACCACGGCGCCCACCGCGGCCCGGCCGATGGCGAGTTCGTCGGCGATGGCGACCAGCAGGGGCTGGGCGAAGTACACGTTGGCCACCGCGACCCCGCAGGCGAGGGCGAACAGCAGGGTGAGGTGCCGGGGCAGCGCCCGCGGCGGACTCTGGTTGCAAGTTGCTACCTTCATGGCCGCACGGTAGCCCGCTGCGGTAGCATGTTGCAACCAGGAAGGGTGAGCGCCGGAGGCAGCCATGGTGAAACGGACCCGCTTCGACGACAGCTCGTGCCCGGTCGCCCGCTCGGTCGACGCGATCGGCGACTGGTGGTCCCTGCTGATCGTGCGCGACGCCTTCGACGGCAGCCAGCGGTTCGGCGAGTTCCAGCGCAGCCTCGGCGTGGCCAAGAACATCCTCAGCGCCCGGCTGCGGGCCCTGGTCGACGGCGGTGTGCTCGCCGTCGTCCCCGCCTCCGACGGCAGCGCCTACCGCGAGTACGTGCTCACCCCCAAGGGCGAGGACCTCTTCCCCGTCGTCGTCGCCCTCCGGCAGTGGGGCGAGCGCCACTTCTTCGACCCCGACGAGCCCCACTCCGAACTCCTCGACCGCCGGGACGACCGCCCGCTGGGCCCGCTCGCGGTGCACGCCGCCGACGGCCGCCCGCTCGCCCCGGCGGACACCCTGGTGCGGAAGGTGCCGCCGGGGGACGGATGAGCGGCCGCCCACGCGGGCGACCGGCCGGGCGGATCGAGGGGGTCGAGGGGGTCGAGGGGCAGGCCGGTGTGCGCGGGCTTCAGCGCGTTCGCGCCGGCCGGCGGTTCGCCGACGGCGCGCGCACCGCGCCGAGGCCGGTGTGCGCCGCGCCGGCGAGCACGGCGCCGACCAGGTACCAGGCCAGGTCCGGCGGGTTGAACGTGGAGCCGAGCACCAGCCGGGCGAGCGCACTGCGGTGGCCCAGATCGTCCGGCACACCGGTGAGTTGGAAGAACTCGACCGCCCAGCTCAGACCGGCCGCCCACGCGCCCGCGCGCACCGGCCGCAGCCGCGGCGCGGCGAGCACCACCAGGGCGTACACCAGCACCGTGTACAGCGCGTCCCCGGCGTACTTGGCGACCTCGCCGCCCGCCACCGCCCGCACCCCGAGCCCGGCCGCCACCGTCAGCACCGCGGCCGCGCCGGCGGCCGCCCGCACGCCCCGGCTCCCCCGAAGACCGTCCATCCGGCCCACCTTACAGCGCGGCCCTGTCCCGCTCGGGGCGCTGCGCCGACCGCGGGAACAGCGGGCAGGGGGCTCCTCGGCGCTGTACATCCCGGGGGCGGGGGACGCCACCACCGGCAGCGGCCGAACAGGGCGCCGCCGGTGGTGACACAAGGTCACGGGCGCTCGCGCAGACCGGCGATGACGGTACGGGCGTCCACCCGCGGCCCGCGGTTGTACGGGAGCCTGGAGAGCATCGTGCCCATGGCGCAGCTGTTGGTGAGCGCGGCGAAGACCAGGCCCGCGCCGACGGCGGTACCGACCAGGTGCAGGCCGGGCACCGCCAGACCCACCAGGCCGGAGGCCGCGACGATGGTTCCGGCGACGAGCCGGACCTGGCGCTCCAGTTCCCAGCGGGCCGGGCCGCGGTTGACCGGGCCGCCGGTCGCCTCCCAGGCGGTCATCCCGCCGTCGAGCACGCGCAGGTTCGCGAGGCCGGCTTCGGCGAGGGCCCGCCCGGCCTGCGTGGCGCGGGCGCCCGAGCGGCAGATCAGGACGACGTCCTCGTCGAGGTGGTGCAGGAGTTCGGCGCGGTGCTCGCGCAGCGTGTCGAGGGGGACGTTGCAGGCGCCGGGGATGTGGACGGTGCGGAACTCGCCGGGGGTGCGGACGTCCAGCAGCCGTGGGCCGCCGCCGTCCTTGGTGAGTTCGCGCAGTGCGGCCGCGGTGAGTGCGGCGGGGTTGCGGGTGGTGGTGGTCATGGGAGAGGTCCTCCGTGGTGTCGGGCTGGGGTGTCGGTCCGGCCGCGTCGGATGCGGGCCGGGGGGATGCGGGCCTGGGATGCCGGGTCGCGGTCAGGCCGCCGCCGGGGCGGTCAGCACCTCCCAGGCGCCGTAGCCGCCCAGGATGTCGGAGACGTCGGTGAAGCCGTGGTGGCGCAGCAGGCTGGCGGCGATGGAGGAGCGGTGCCCGCCCGCGCAGTGCAGGACCAGCGGGCGGTCGGTGGGGAGCTCGTCCAGACGGGCGGGCAGCTCGTTGAGCGCGATGTGCAGGGAGCCGTCGATGAAGCCGGCCGCGCGCTCGCCGCAGGTGCGCACGTCCAGGACGACCGGGGGCCGCTCACCGGCGAGCGCGGTGCGCAACTGGTCGGCGGTCAGGCGGCCGGCCGGGGCGACGTCGTCGGCCAGGGCGGCCAGGGCGGTCTCGGGGTCGCGCAGGTAGCCGGCGACCCGGTCGAAGCCGATCCGGGCGAGACGGGTGACGACCTCCGCCTCGCGGTCCTGCGGCGCGACGACCACGATCCGGTCCTCGGGCGACAGGACGGCGCCGGCCTGCTCGGCGAAGCGCCCGTCGGCGGGGACGTTGATCGCCTCGCGCAGGTGGCCGGCGCCGAACTCCTGCGGGTCGCGGGCGTCGACGACGACGGCGCCGTCCTCGCGCAGGGCGAGGAACTCCTCGACGGGCAGCGGCCGGGCGGTCGCCGACGGGTCGAACAGCGGGTGGTCCTGGCGGTTGAGGGCGGCGTCGTAGCCGAAGTAGCCCGGCGCGGCGGACTGGCCGGCGGTGACGATGGCGACGAACTCGTCCTCGCCCATCGGCGCGCAGGCGTAGTTGGTGGCGCGCTGGGCGCCGATGCTGGACTGGCGCTCGGTGGAGAGGTTCTTGCCGCAGGACGAGCCGGCGCCGTGCGCGGGGAAGACCCGCACCTCGTCCGGCAGCGCCATGAGCTTGCGCTGGACGCTGTCGTAGAGCATCCGGCCGAGCTCCTCGGCGGTCACGCCCACGGAGGCGAGCAGGTCGGGGCGGCCGACGTCGCCGATGAACAGGGCGTCACCGGTGAGCACGCCGTAGGGGATCTCGTCGCCGGCGTGCTCGCGGACCAGGATGCTGATCGACTCGGGGGTGTGGCCCGGGGTCTCCATGACCTCCAGCGTCACCTCGCCCAGGCTGATCCGCTCGCCGTCGGCGAGCCTGCGGATCGGGTACTCGGTCTCGGCCCGCCGCCCGTAGCCGATCCAGGCACCGGTGCGGGCGGCCAGCTCCAGGTGGCCGGCCAGGAAGTCCGCGTGGAAGTGGGTGTTGACGACCGCCTCGATGGTGAAGCCGTGCGCCTCGGCGTCGGCGACGTACTCCGAGACGTCGCGGCGCGGGTCGACGACGACGGCCTTGCCGGTGGACTCGTCGGCGATCAGGTAGGACGCCTGGGAGAGGCAGTCGAGGTAGTACTGGGCGAAGAACACGGGAACCTCCAGAACAAGGGCTTCATACCCGGTCGGGTATGTGGACGGTCGGTCGTGGCCGGCGGACGGGCCGGCGAACAGGCCGGTGGCCGGGCGCGGGCCCGGGCGGAGTGCGTCGGGTCAGGTGCGGCGTCGGGTCAGGTGCGGCGCGGACGGGGGCCGGCGGC
This sequence comes from Kitasatospora sp. NPDC092286, assembly GCF_044755565.1. Lineage (NCBI taxonomy): Bacteria > Bacillati > Actinomycetota > Actinomycetes > Kitasatosporales > Streptomycetaceae > Kitasatospora > Kitasatospora sp. NPDC092286. Next base: position 111,219 of record NZ_JBIVRD010000012.1, read on the forward strand.
GAATCCGCCGCCGGGCCGCGCCGCGGCGAAGGCCTCCAGGCCTGGTTCACGGGCCATGTCGCACCTCCGAATACCCCAGCAGGTATCTTCCCCTCGAACGTAAGGCAGCGGCCACCCGCTCGTCAAATACCCCCTAGGGCATATCCGAGGCCCTGCGCGGATGCGGCCGGGACTGCGGACGGGCCCGGAGCGGAGGCCGGGGAGGATCATACGGGTGGGGGTATACCCTGTGAAGAGCGAATACCCCCGCCGGTATCAACGCCGAGATGCCGCTCACGGCATCCACCCCCCATCACACGATCCGGAGGACACCCATGCCGCGTTCCCCCGCACTCCCCTCCCTCCCGTCGGCAGCCACCGCGGACACCCACGGCAGGACCGTCTCAAGGGAGCCGGTCATATGACCACGCTCGTGCTCGCCCTCGTCGCCGGCGCCGTCGTCGGCCTGGCCCTCGGCGGACTGGGCGGCGGCGGCAGCATGCTCGCCGTCCCCGCGCTGATCTACCTGCTCGGCTTCACCCCCGCCCACGCCACCACCGCCAGCCTGGTGATCGTCGCGGTCACCTCGCTGACCGGCCTGCTCGCCCACGCCCGCGCCGGCCGGGTGCGCTGGCGCACCGGCGCCCTGTTCGCCGCCGCCGGGCTTCCCGCCGCTGCGGCGGGTGGCGCGCTCTCCGCGAACCTGCCCGCCGCCCTGCTCACCGCCGCCTTCGCCGCCCTGGCCGCGCTCGCGGCCTGGCGCATGCTCGCGGACGCCCGCAAGCCCGCCGAGCCGGAACCGGCCGCCGCCGGGCCGACACCGACCGTCGGCGCCGCGCGTCCCACCGGCGCCGTACGTCCCGCCGCGACCGGCGCGGGCCTGGGCGCGGTCACCGGGCTGCTGGGCGTCGGCGGAGGCTTCCTCGCCGTACCCGCCCTGGTCTCCGCGCTGGCGTTCACCATGGCGGAGGCCATCGGCACCAGCCTGCTGGCGATCAGTGCCAACGCCACCGCGGCACTGCTGCCCCGGCTCGGCTCGGCCGGCAGCGTCGACTGGGCGGTCATCGGGCCGTTCACCGCCACCGCCGTGCTCGGCGCCTGGGACGGCAAGCGGCTGGCCGACCGTCTCAGCGGCCGCACCCTCCAGAAGGCGTTCGCCGTCGCGCTTCTGGCCGTCGCCGCCCTGATGGTCGCCGACGCCCTGTGGCGCTGACGCCGGCCGCACCCGCGGCGCACCACTTGTCGCCCCCCGAAACCTCCCGCAGGAGAGCCATGACCGCCACTGCGGCCCCCGCCCCCCCCACACACACCGGCACCGTCCGGCTCGGGCTCCGCGCCAACCTCCCGCAGTTCACCCTGCTCGTCGCGGTCAACGCACTCGTCGGCGGCATGCTCGGCCAGGAGCGCACCGTCCTGCCGCTGCTCGCGAGGGACGTCTTCCACCTGTCCGCCTGCACCGCGGCCCTCACCTGCATCGCCGCGTTCGGCGCGACGAAGGCGGTCACCAACCTGGCGGCCGGCGCCTGGGCCGACCGGTTCGGCCGCAGACCCGTGCTCATCACGGGCTGGCCCGGGGCCGGCCGGCGGCGTGCGGTCGTCCGACGGGCCCTGGGGCGACACACCGGCTTCCCCTTGACCTTCACACCGGTGTGAGCCCCGATGATGCTGCCATGACCGCCACACCGTTCAACCCGCACACGCTGCTCGAAGAGAGCCGGCTCGGCGTCCTGGCCACGATCAGGGCGGACGGACGGCCGCAGCTCTCCCCCGTCCTGCCCTTCTACGACCGGGCGGCGAACGTCATCCACGTCTCCACGACCGAGGGGAGGGCCAAGACGGCCAACCTGCGCCGGGACCCACGGGCCGCGCTGGAGGTGACCAGCCCCGACGGCAGGTCCTGGGCCACCGCCGAGGGCGTCGCGAGGCTCACCGGGCCGGGGACCGAGCCCGACGGACCGGAGGTCGAGGCGCTGGTGGACTACTACCGGGCCGCCGCCGGGGAGCACCCCGACTGGGACGAGTACCGGTCGGTGATGGTGTCCGACCGCCGGGTGCTGATCACCATCCCGGTCGACCACGTGTACGGCGCCAGAATCGGCTGACCCGACGGACGCCGCCCCCGCGCGGACACCACCGCGGGGGCAGCGGCCCGCCCCTCCCCGAACCGGCGGAACCCGGACCGGCGGAACCCGGACCGGCAGGGCCCGTAGCGCCGAGTCCCGCACCGCCCGTCGGGCCGGAACCGTCACCGGGCACCCGGACGTCCCTCTCCGCGCGGGCCGTTCAAGATGGCCCGGTAGCCTGCTGCGCGGCCCGCGAGGGGCCGGGTCCGTGCAGGTCGCGGGCGGGAGAACGGAAAGGCGGGGCGGGGCGCAGTGACGCAGCTGACCGAAGTGGTGAACGGGTCCGGAACACGGGCCGACGTGGTGGGGACGGGGCGGGCGGCGGGGCGGCGGTTCACCGTGGACGGGTTCGCGCCGCAGCAGGACGGTCTGGCGCGTGAGCGCGGCAAGGCCCTGCGCAAGCGCACCCCGCGCGAGTGGCACGCCGGGTTCACGCCCTCCCCCGACCGCCCGACCGCGGTCGAGGCGATCGAGGCGTCCAACGCCGGCCGGCTCGACGACCTGGTGCCGATCCGGCTCGGCCGGATGGCCGCTACGCCGTTCGCGTTCCTGCGCGGCGCGGCCGGCCTGATGGCCGCCGACCTGGTCGGCACGCCGACCACCGGGACGGCCGCCCAGCTCTGCGGTGACGCGCACGCCGCCAACTTCGGCCTCTACGGCGATGCCCGCGGCCAACTGGTCATGGACATCAACGACTTCGACGAGACCGTGCCCGGCCCCTGGGAGTGGGACCTCAAGCGGCTCGCCGCCAGCCTGGTGCTGGCCGGCCGGGAGATCGGCGCCGATGCGGCGACCGCGCGCCAGGCCGCGTTCGACACGGCCGGCTCGTACCGACGCACCATGCGCGCGCTCGCCAAGCTGCCCGCCCTGGACGCCTGGAACGCCGTCGCCGACGACGAGCTGGTCTCCTTCGCCCAGGCGCACGGCCTGGCCGAGGTGCTGCAGAGGGTCGGCGCGAAGGCGCTCGGCAACACCAGCGCGAGGTTCGCCGCCAAGTCCACCGTCCGCGACACGGAGGGTGGCCGGCGTTTCACCGCCGCTCCCCCGGTGCTCAGCGAGGTCACCGACGCGACGGCCGCCGCGGTGGCCGTCGCCCTCGGCCCGTACGTGCGGACGGTGCCCGCCGAACTGCACCCGCTGCTCTCCCGCTACCGCGTGCAGGACGTGGCGTTCCGGGTGGTGGGCACCGGCAGCGTCGGCACCCGCTCGTACGTCGTGCTGCTGACCGACCACCGCGATCAGCCGCTGGTGCTCCAGGTGAAGGAGGCCCGCCCGTCGGCGCTGCTGCCGCACCTGGCCCGCGCGGGCTACCCGGTGACGGCGCCGGACAGCCACGAGGGCCAGCGGGTGGTGCTCGGCCAGAAGCGCATGCAGGTGGTCAGTGACACCCTGCTCGGCTGGACCACCGCCGACGGACTGCCCTACCAGGTACGGCAGTTCCGCAACCGCAAGGGCAGCGTGGACCCGGCGGCGCTGCTGCCCGACCAGCTGGACGACTACGCCCGGATCACCGGTGCGCTGCTGGCCCGGGCCCACGCGCACACCGCGAACCCCGGCCTGATCGGCGGCTACTGCGGCAAGAACGAGGCGCTGGACGACGCGGTGGCCACGTTCGCGGTGGCCTACGCGGACCGCACGGAGGCGGACCACGCCGACCTGGTGGCGGCGATCCGGGCCGGCCGCCTCCCGGCCGAGCACGGCGTCTGACGATCCGTCACATCCGTTCACCGCGGGCCCGGCCGGCGGGATCGAGGAACGGCGCGACCGCCGCGACGAACTCCGCCGGCCGGGTGCGGTGCACCAGGTGCCCGGCCTCGACGGTGACCGGAATCCGCCGGTGGCGGCGCGGCCGGCTGTTCGCCGGCCGCGCGAACCCCCGTGTCAGCGCTCCGCCCGGACCGGCGAGGGGCCGGGCGCGGCCGCCAGCGCCGCGGCCTCGCCCGTGCGCCCCGCGCGGCTCGCGCACACCGAGGCCAGCACGGCCAGCCCCGCCACGGCCGCGCAGACCGCGCTCGCGTACAGATAGGCCGACCGGTGGCCGCCCCCGCCCGCGGTGGCGCGCAGATAGACCCCGGAGAGCGCGGAGACGCAGACCGCCGCCGCGATCCGCTGCGTCATCTGCAGGATCGCCCCGCTCACCCCGGCCGCCTCGGCGGGCGCGTGGCGCAGCACATACGCCTGGTTGGTCGCGCCCATCAGGCCGACGGCCGTGCCGCCGAACAGTTGCAGCACCGCGAGCAGCCAGGGCAGCAGCGCGGCGGGCGCCCAGTGCGCGACCAGCCCGCTGCCGAGCATCACCAGGGCGGAGCCGGTCATCCCCACGGTGACGGTCCGTCGGCCGAAGCGCCGGACGACCCGCCAGGCGAGCGCGGAGGCGAAGCCCATCGCCACCGCCGAGGGCAGCGAGACCAGGGCCGCGCCCATCGGCGAGAGGCCGAGGCCGTCCTGCAGGAACATGGTCAGCACCAGCCCGGCGGCGATGGAGGAGCCGAACTGGGCCATCGCCACCGCCGTGCCGAGCGCGTACGGCGCCGAGCGGAGCAGCGCCGGGTGGATCAGCGGGTGGCCGCCGGCCCGGGCGTAGCGGCGCTGCCACCAGGCCAGCGCGCCGAGCAGCAGGCAGGCGCCGGCGGCGAAGGCGAGCCAGCCGGCCCAGCCGGGCGGCTGGACGAAGGGCAGCATCAGCGTCAGGGTCAGCGCGGCGACCAGCAGCAGGCCGACCAGGTCGAGGTCGGCGTTCCGGCTGCTGGGGCGCGGGCGGGGCAGGTAGCGGGCCGCCAGGGCGACGGTGGCCAGCCCGAACGGTACGTTGAGCAGGAAGGTCAGCCGCCAGCCGAACCCGGGGCCGACCGCCGCCAGCACCGCGCCGCCGATGGGCGGGCCGAGCGCGAAGGCCAGGCCGCCGGTGACGGCGTACATGCCGAGCGCGCGGGCCCGCAACTGGCCGCTGAACACGTCCTGGAGGGTGCCGATCATCTGGGAGTTGACCAGCCCGGCCCCGGCGCCCTGGAGCAGCCGGGCGGCCACCAGGACCGTGGGGTCGGTGGCGGTCGCGGAGAGCAGGCTGACGGCGCTGAACAGGGCGAGGCCGGTGACGAAGAACCACTTGCGGCCCTTGACGTCGCCGAGTCGGCCGCCGGGCACCAGGGCGAGGCCGAAGGCCAGGGAGTACCCGGCGACGATCCACTGCAGGTGGGCGGGCTGGGCGTGCAGGCTCTCGCGCAGGGCGGGAATCGAGGTGTTGAGGACGGACTGGTCGAGCAGGGTGGTGAAGCCGCCCGCGACGCAGACCAGCAGGACGCGGCGGCCGGCGGCGTCGAAGCGCTCGGCGGATATCGGTCCGGTGGCGGCCGGCCCGGCGGGGCTCACGGTTCGACCACCACCAGCGCGTACCGGACGCCCTCGGGCCCGGGGTTGTGGAAGCGGGTGGCGCCACCGACGAAGCGCAGGCAGTCCCCGGCCGCGAGCAGCTGCGGCTCGCCGTCCACCGTGAGCTCCAGCCGGCCCTCCAGCACCCAGAGATGGTGCTCCAGCCCGGGGACGGACGGCCGGTCGTAGCCGAGGTCGGCGCCCGCGGGCAGCCTGCCCTCGATCATCTCGGCGCGCAGCGAGCCGTGCGGCGGGGAGACCGAGCGGCGGACGAAGCCGGTCTCCTCGTCCCGCCAGATCCGCTGGTCCCCGGCCCGGACCAGCCGGGCCGGGGCCGACTCGACCTCGGCCAGCAGCCGGGACATGGTGCGCCCGTAGACGGCACAGAGCCGCCCCAGCAGAGCGGCCGTCGGGCTCACCTCGGCCCGCTCGACCCGGGAGAGCGTGGACCGGCTGACATCCGCCCGCCGGGCCAACTCCTCCAGGGTCCAGCCACGTTGGACCCGAAGCTCGGCGAGACGGCCGGCCAGCCGTTCATCGGCGGCGGTGTCGATTCCCATATTCGCGATGTTATCCCGAATCCGGGATCACCAGGGGCGCGGCGACCGGCCCGTCCGCCGCGGGCCCGCCCGGTGGCCCCGCGGCCCGCACCAGGCCGGGCGGCCGGGCAGCCAGGTCACCGGACCGTCGGACCGTCGGACCGCCGGAACTCCCGCGCGTGCCGCCGCGGGCGGGTCCGGTCATGCTGGAAGAGGGAGCCGCCGTCATCCGGCCGTGCGGGCAACCCGCCCACGCGGCCGTCGGGACGGAAGAGCCGAAACGGAAGAACGGAAGAGGGGCAGGGTCGGCATGAGAGTCGTCGTCGATCTCAACCGCTGCCAGGCGTTCGCCCAGTGCGTCTTCCTGGCACCCGAGGTTTTCGAACTGCACGGCGAGGAGTCCCTGATGTACCGGCCCCGCTTCGACGAGGCGCACCGCGACGACGTGCTGCGCGCGGCCGCCGCCTGCCCGGTCCAGGCCATTCTCGTCGACCGCCTGGACGATTCCCGGGACACCCGGACGAGGCACGGCGATGGCTGCTGACAGCGCCGTGCGGGCGTTCCGCAGAGGCGGCCGCATCGTCATCGTCGGCGCCTCGCTCGCCGGGCTGCGCGCCGCCGAGCACCTGCGCGAGGAGGGGTTCGGCGGATCGCTCACCCTGGTCGGGGACGAGCCGTACGAACCCTACGACCGGCCACCGCTGTCCAAGCAGGTCCTCCTGGGCCAGGTGCTGCCGCAGGACACCGACCTGCCCCGGCGGCGGGCCGTGGACGCGCGGTGGAGACTCGGAACCGCCGCCACCGGACTCGACCGCGAGAACAGACGGGTCCTGCTGGCGGACGGCGACGCGGTGGAGTACGACCGCCTGCTCATCACCACCGGCGTGCGGTCGCGGCCCTGGCCGCAGGAGAGCGAGGCGTCGCTGGACGGCGTCTGCGTCCTGCGCACCAGGGACGACACCACCCGGCTGACCAGACGGCTCGCCGGGCGGCCCCGCAGGATCCTGGTCATCGGTGCCGGCTTCACCGGTTCGGAGATCGCCTCCGCCTGCCGGGAGCGGGGCCTGGAGGTCACCGTCGCCGAGCGCGGTCCGGCCCCGCTGGTCGGGGCGCTCGGCGGGGTCGTCGGCACCGCGGCGGCGGACCTCCAGCGCGACCACGGTGTCGACCTGCGCTGCGGGATCACGGTGACCGCCCTGGAGGGCGACCCGGCCGGACGGCTGCGCCGCGCCCACCTGTCCGACGGCAGCCAGCTGGACGCGGACGTGGCGGTGGTGGCGCTCGGCGCGGTCCGCAACACCGGGTGGCTGGAGGGGACCGGGCTGGCGGCGGGCCCACGCGGGATCGCCTGCGACGCCGGCTGCCGGGCCTTCGACATCCACGGCATCGTCACCGACGACATCTTCGCCGCGGGCGACGTGGCCCGCACCCCCCACCCGCTGTTCGGCTACCAGTTCCTGTCACTGGAGCACTGGGGCAACGCCGTGGCACAGGCCGAGATCGCGGCGCACAACATGATCAGCCCCGGGACGGAGCGCCGCCCGCACCTGTGGACGCCCGCGTTCTGGTCCTCGCAGTTCGGCGTCACCGTCAAGTCGGTCGGAGTGCCGTCGATGGCCGACGAACTGGTCGTCACCCAGGGCTCGCTCGCCGAGCGCCGCTTCGTGGCCGCCTACGGCCACCAGGGCCGCATCATCGCCGCCGTCGGCTTCGACCAGGCGAAATGGATGGGTTTCTACCAGCGGCTGATCGAGCACGCGGCCCCCTTCCCGCCCTCCTTCCACGCCGTCGACCGACCGGGCGGGGGACAGCAGCCGGTACCGGCCCGGTTCCCCGACCCGGCACTGCCCAGCCACGGCCCCACCGTCACCCTCACCGGTCACTCGCCCAGCGAGCGGCGGGTCGTCTTCACACCCGCCCCGGCCTGACCGGCGGGCCGAGCCCCAAGGAACCCGCCCATGCCCTCCACCAGCCCGGTCCGGCAGATCCTCGACCAGAGCAACCGCGCCGACCCCTACCCCCTCTACGCCGAGCTCCGCCGCACCCCGGTGCTGCGCGACGAGAGCGGCGTCCACCTGGTGACCACCTACTGGGAGATCCACGGGCTGCTCGAGGATCCGCGCATCAGCTCCGACGTGCGCAGCCGCGCCCCCGGAACGTCCAGCCCCCTGCGCGGCGCGGCCGAGGACGAGACCCTTCCGCCGGCCTTCATCGGGCTCGACCCTCCCGAGCACGACCGGCTGCGCCGGCTGGCCATGCGGCCCTTCGGCCCCCCGCACAGCCCCCGCCGCATCCACGACATGCGCGGCGAGCTGACCCGGACCGTCTCCGGCCTCATCGACGCCCTGGACGGCCGGCAGGAGTTCGACGTGGTCGACGACTTCGCCTACCCCTTCCCCGTCACGGTGATCTGCCGGCTGCTGGGCGTGCCCAAGGCGGACGAACCGCACTTCCGCGTCCTGGTCGACGCGGCACTCGCCGGCCTCAGACCGACCGAGGACCCGGCCGAGCAGCTCCGCACGGCCCAACGGGGCCGCCACGAACTCGGCCAGTACCTCTGGGGGCTGACCGAGGAGCACCGCCACCACCCCGGCGACGACATGCTCTCCGCCTGGGCCACCGACTCCGGACCGCACGGCAGCCTCTCGCCGATCGAACTGGTCAGCACCGCCGTCCTGTTGCTGATCGCCGGCCACGAGACCACCGTCAACCTGGTCACCAACGGCATGCTCACCCTGCTGCGCCACCCCGAGGAGCTGCGGCGGCTGCGGGACGCCCCCGAGACGGCGCCCGCCCTCGTGGAGGAACTGCTGCGCTACGAACCGCCCGTGCACATCCTGCCCCAGCGCAGTCCCCTGGAGGACATCGAGATCGCCGGCACCGTCCTCCCCAAGGGCGAGCCGGTCTGGCTGCTGCTCGCCTCGGGCAACCGGGACCCCAAGCGCTTCCCCGACCCCGACCGCTTCGACCCGACCCGCGAGGACACCCAGCACCTCGGCTTCGGGTACGGGATCCACCACTGCTTCGGAGCGCCGCTCGCCCGCCTGGAGGCGCACATCGCCCTGACCGGACTCGCCCGGCGGCTGCGCGATCCCCGGCTGGTGGCCGACCCGCCGCCGTACCGGCCCAGCCCGGTCCTGCGCGGTCCCCGCCATCTGGCCGTGGCCTTCGACGGCCTTGAGGCGCCGTAGCGCTTCCTGTCAGGTGGTCCGTCCGGGCCGCGCGCCGTCCGGTCGGCGCGGTGACTCGCGGTCAGTGCAGCGGCTTGGCCATCACGCACTCCCTGGTCACGCCGTCGGGCAGCAGGTCGCCGGGCTCTTCCGTGACGGCGAACCCGTGGCGCAGGTAGAGGGCGAGGGCGGGGTCGTTGCCCGGGATCACGGCGAGCCTCAGCACCGTGCCGCCCGACCGCAGGGCCCAGGCCTCGATCGCCGTGAGCAGCCGGTCTCCGACGCCGCGGCCGCGCGCCCCGGGAGCGACCCAGACCGACCTCAGCTCCTTCCCGGTGCCGTCCCCGGGGACGCCGCGGGCCATTCCGACGGCCCGGCCGTCCAGCAGGGCGACGACGTGGTGGGCGCCGGGCGCCCGGAAGCCGGACCGCCAGCGCTCTTCGCCGCCGTCCTGCCAGTCCGCGAGCCGGGACTTGAACGCGTGCGGCGCCTCGGCGAGCGCGGCGAGGCGGACCTCCCGCCACAACGGCCAGTCGTCTGTCGTGAGAACGCGCAGAGTCAGCATGCGGGCGAGTCTGTCGCACCGCCCACGGGGCGGTCCACGGCATTTGCCCTGGCCGCGGCAGGGGCGGCAGCGGCTGCGCGTGGCCACGGGCGGAGGGGGGTGGACAAAGAGGGTGAACAAAGACCGCATGGACGGCAGACTGGCCCCCATGGCTGCATCGGATCCCAAGGAAGACCTGCGCGTCTATCTTCAGGACGCCCGCGACGTCCTGCTGTGGAAGCTTGACGGTCTGTCCGAGTACGACGTTCGCCGCCCCATGACACCGACCGGCACCAATCTGCTGGGGCTGGTCAAGCACATGACCGGCGCGGAGGCGATGTACCTCGGCGAGGGCTTCGGGCGGCCGTTCGACGGGCCGCCGCTCTGGATCACCGGTGACGCCGAGCCGAACTCGGACCTGTGGGCGAGGCCCGACGAGACCCGTGAGCAGATCGTCGGACTGTACCGCCGGGTATGGGCCCACGCGGACGCGACGATCGAGTCGCTGCCCCTGGACGCGGTCGGCCGGGTGCCCTGGGGGCGGCGGAGTGAGGTGACGCTCCACCGCGCGCTGGTCCACCTGATCGCCGAGACCGACCGGCACGCCGGGCACGCCGACATCGTGCGGGAACTCGTCGACGGGGCCGTGGGGCAGCGGAGCGACAGCGGCAACATGGCACCCGGGGACGCCGTGTGGTGGGAGGACCACCGGAACCGCGTGGAGCGGGCGGCCAAGGAGGCCGACCACGGCGCGTAGTCGGGAGAGCGGGAGGCCGGGGGCGGTTCGCGGGCGGGTACGGCCCATCAGAGCTACCAGCTGCTGATCATATGATGTCCGCAGCCAGAGGCCGGCTCGGCCCGGCCCGGCGAGGGGGATCATGTTCGGCATCATCAGACCGTGCAGACACCGGCTTTCGGAGCGGCTGCAGACGTCCTGGATGGCGCATCTGTGCGGGCTCTGCCTCGCGCTGCGCGACGACCACGGCCAGTTGGCCCGGACCGCCACCAACTACGACGGCCTGATCATCTCGGTGCTGGTCGAGGCGCAGAGCGCGAAGGACGACGCCTCCTGGCGCCGCACCGCGGGGCCCTGCCCGCTGCGCGGGATGCGGACCGCGTCGGTCGCCAGGGGCGAGGGCGCCCGGCTGGCCGCCGCCGTCTCGCTGGCGCTCGCCTCGGTGAAGATCCGCGACCACGTCGAGGACCGGGACGGCGTGTTCGCCCGCCGTCCGGTCGCCGCCGGGGCCCGGGCGGTGACCAGGCGCTGGGACCGCAAGAGCGCGGGCAGTGCCTCGGCGGTCGGCTTCGACACCGCCGTGCTGCTCGACGCCGCCTCCCGCCAGGGCGGGCTGGAGCGGGAGCTGGCACCGGGCGGCTCCGTCCTGCTGGTCACCGAGCCCACCGAGAGCGCCACCTCGGCGGCGTTCACGCACACCGCCGTACTGGCCGGCCGGCCCGGCAACGCCGCCCCGCTGGCCGAGGCCGGCCGGCTGTTCGGCCGGCTCGCCCATCTGCTGGACGCCGCCGAGGACCAGGCCGCCGACGCCGCGAGCGGCGCCTGGAACCCGCTCACCGCCACCGGCACCGACCGCGCCGAGGCCGAACGCCTCTGCCGCGACGCCGTCCACGGCATCCGGCTCGCCCTGCGCGAGGTGGAGCTGACCGACCGGGCGCTGGTGCACGTCCTGCTCGCGCACGAGACCGAGCGCGCGGTCGAGCGGGTCTTCGGCCCGGCCGCGCACGCCGTCTCCTGCCGCACCCGGACGGCCGCCGGCACCGACGGCACCACCGGCACCGGCACCGCCGGCAACCCGTACCAGGCGCCGCCCCGGCAGGACCCGGACCAGGCACCGCCCGGCGAGCCGGGCGCACCGGTCCCCCCGTGGGTGCCGCAGGGACCGGGCTTCAGCCCGCCGGGCGCCCCGCCCCCGCACCCGCGCAACCTGCTGGCCGGCTGCGCGGTCTGGGCGCTGATGGCCTGCACCTGCCGGCTGATGTGCTGCGACCACGACGACCCGTTCTCGCGCGAGCGCAGGGAGGGCTGGTGCTCCCGGCACGACTGCGGCGACGGCTGCGACTGCTGCGGCAACGGGTGCGACTGCTGTGACGGGTGCTGCGGGGACGGCGGCTGCTGTGACGGGTGCGGCTGCGACGGCGGTTGCGACTGCGGCAGCTGCTGAACCGGCGCAGGCCGGGCCCGGACGCCCGGCAATGGCCCCCTGGGTGGAGGCGGGCTCATCCGGGCGGCGGGCCCGCCCGGCGTGGCGGCTCCGTCCTGCGGCCGAGCGGGTTACGCCGCCCGCAGGACGCGCCGACGGCGGTCGCGGACCTAACGTGGCGTCATGTCGACAACCCCCCGGTGGCGGACGGCCGCGCTGCTCGCCGTGCCCATCGCCGTCCTGCTCTCGCTGGCCGGCCCGCAGGCCGCGCCGGCCGCCTCCCCGACCGCCGAACCGCCGTCCACCGCATCCTCGTTCGGCTCACCCGCCGACGCGGCGGCCGGCGCACCGCAGGTGCCCGCGCCCACCACCCGCCGGCCGGTCGGCGCCACCTCGGTCCACCTGGTGGACACCGGCCGGCACGACCCCTGGCGGCCGGACGCGGCCACCCGCGAACTGATGGCCACCCTCTGGTACCCGGCACAGTCCGCGCGCGGCGAGCAACTGCCCTACATCTCCCCCGAGGTGTCCACGGCCCTGTACGGCACCCCGGACCTCAGCACCGTGGGCACGGGGGTGAAGGCCCGTACGGTGCCGGCGCCCGGACGGCACCCGCTGGTCGTGCTCTCCCCCGGCTACGGCTACAGCCGGACCTCCCTCACCGCCCTCGCCGAGGACCTCGCGGCCCGGGGCTACGCGGTGGCCGCGCTGGACCACACCTACGAGACCGTCGTGCAGTTCCCCGACGGACGGGTGGAGTCCTGCCTGATCTGCGACCGGGTGGACGAGCAGCGGGCGGCCGAGGTCACCCTCAGCCGGGCGAAGGACATCGGCTTCCTGATCGACCGGCTGACCGCGCCCGGGCCCGGGCTCGTCCGCGGGCTGCAGATCGACCGCTCCCGGATCGGCGCGGCCGGTCACTCCATCGGTGGCGCGAGCGCGATCGAGGCGATGCGCGAGGACGGGCGGATCCGCGCCGCCGCCAACCTGGACGGCGACGTCTTCGTCCCGCTCCCGGCCGACGGCCTCTCCCGCCCGGTGCTGCTGCTCGGCGCCCAGCGGCACGCCGGCGCGTCCCCGACGGCGAACTGGGAGGAGACCTGGCAGCACCTGACCGGCTGGAAGCGCTGGCTGGACCTGCCGGAGGGCGGCCACCTGTCGTTCTGCGACGTGCACTGGCTGGTGGACTCCCTCGGCGTCCGCGACCAGGTACCGCCCGAGACCGCACAGGGGCAGTACGGCACCATCAAGGGCGACCGTGCGCTCGCCGCCACCCGGGCGTACCTCGGCGCGTTCTTCGACCGGCATCTGCTCAACCGTCCGGCCCGGCTGCTGGACGCGCCCTCGGCGGCGTATCCGGAGGTCCTGTTCGCCAAGTAGGCCGTTTCCTCGACGAGTTCGGGCCGAACCTCTGGACGCGCCGTGACCTGAGCATGTAAAACAGCTCTCCCGGCAGCTCTCCGCACAGCGCCCCCGCCCCCGCGCGCACCCCTCGGCACGTCCTGCCGCGCGCGGCGCGCAGCCCCCTCGCAACGCGCCACCACGCCTCAGCACGCTTCACCGCTGCCGGAGTTCACCGCGTCCAGCCGCCGCGCCCGCTCGGCGGCGCACCTTGCCGTGCGCCGCCGCCGCGGCCTTCGCCGAGAACCCGAGGAGCACGATGCCGTTCAGTATCCGAACGACCGCCGGTGCCATAGCCGTTGCCGTCGCGGCGGTCACCTTCACCGCCACCGCCCTGCCCGGCACCGCCTTCGCCGCCCCCGAACCGGGCCCGGCCGCCTCCGCCGCCGCCCCCTCCTCGGCCGCCGTCTCGGCCGCCGACGCGGCACTCGCCGCCAACGCCGCCCGGCTCGGCATCACCCCGGCGCAGAGCCGCACCGTCCGGGACGTCGTCGCCGACGCCGACGGCGGCCGGCACGTCCGCTACGACCGCACCTTCGCCGGACTGCCGGTGCTCGGCGGCGACCTGGTCGTCCACCTCGCCCCGGGCGGCGCCTTCACGGGAGCCGACCGGGCCGCCGCCGGCGATCTCGCGGTGCCCACCACCACGCCCGCCGTCCCGGCCGCCACCGCGCGGGCCCAGGCCGTCCGGGCCCTCGGCCCCGCCATCCGAAACGCCGACGCCACGGCCGAGCTGGTGGTCGACGCCCTGCACGGCACGCCCCGGCTCGCCTGGCAGACCACCGCCGCCGGCCAGGACTACCTCGGCAACCCGGTCGCCCGCACGGTGCTGTCGGACGCGGCCACCGGCGGCACCATCGCCACCTGGGACGCGATCGAGACCGTCACCGGCGACGGCGCCTCGCTCTACAGCGGCACCGTCCCGCTGGAGGCCACCGCCGCCGGCGGCTCCTACCAGCTCAAGGACCCGACCCGGGGCGGCACCTACACCGGCGACGCGCAGAACAAGACCGACCTCTGCATCGGCAGCATCTGCATCAGCCGGGCGCCCGCCGTGCTCTTCACCGACGCCGACAACCACTGGGGCACCGGCACCACCGCCGACCGGGCCACCGCCGCCGTCGACGCCCAGTACGGCACCGACGTCACCTGGGACTACTACAAGAACGTGCACGGCCGCAACGGCATCGCCGGCGACGGCAAGGGCGCGTACAACCGCGTCCACTACGGCAGCGGCTACAACAACGCCTTCTGGCAGGACAGCTGCTTCTGCATGACGTACGGCGACGGCGACGGGACGACCTTCGGGCCGCTGGTCTCGCTGGACGTCGCCGGGCACGAGATGTCGCACGGCGTCACCTCGCGGACCGCCAAGCTCACCTACTCCGGCGAGTCCGGCGGGCTCAACGAGGCGACCTCCGACATCCTCGGCACCCTGGTCGAGTTCTACGCCGCCAACCCCGCCGACCCGGGTGACTACCTGATCGGTGAGCAGATCGTGAAGCCCGGCTTCGGCAAGGCCGCGCTGCGGTTCATGGACCAGCCGTCCAAGGACACCAAGTCGGCGGACTGCTGGAGCTCCGGCGTCGGCAACCTCGACGTGCACTACTCCTCGGGCGTCGCCAACCACTTCGCCTACCTGCTCGCCGAGGGCAGCGGCACCAAGGTGGTGGGCGGCGTCACCTACTCCAGCCCCACCTGCGACGGTTCGACCGTGACCGGCATCGGCCGGGACAAGCTCGGCGCGGTCTGGTACCGGGCACTCACCGTCTACATGACGTCCGGCACCACGTACGCCGGCGCCCGGACGGCCACCCTCAAGGCGGCCACCGACCTCTACGGCGCGGGCAGCGCCGAGTACGCCGCGGTCGCCGCCGCCTGGTCGGCCGTCGCGGTCGGATGACCCTCGCCGCCACCACCCGCCACCGGCCCGGGGCGCCCCCGCGTCTCGGGCCGGTGTGCGCCCCCGCCTGGTCCCGGCCCGCGCTGCCAGAGCGGCACCACCGCCACCGGACCACCGGCCGCCGACCGCCCGCGCTCACACATCCCGGCTCGCGACCGCCGCCGGCCCCGTCCGCCGGTCCGCCGCCAGCGAGTGCTCCAACCGCGCCAGCAGCGCCCGGAACCGCTCGGTGTCCTGCTCTGTCATCCGCCCGTCGGGCCGCACCCGCGCACCCGGCACCTCGGCCGTTCTCTCGTTCATGCCCCCGACGTTATGCCCCGGCGATCAACAGCCGATAAACACCCCCGCCGTCGGGCGGCCGGATCACGCCCGGCCGAGCACCCGGTCGACCGCTATCTCGATGACCACCCGGTCCGGGTTCACCCGCGGCTCCCGGTACCGCTCCGTGTAACGGCGCACGGCCTCGGCCACCTCCCCCGGTTCGTCCCGGACGACGGCCACGCCCTCCAGCGTCGACCAGCGCGCCCGGTCCACCTGGCAGACCGCCACCCGCATCCCCGCAGGGCCGGCCGCCAGCACGTTGCGCACCTTGCGGCTGGTCCGGCTGCTGATCACCCGCGCGACCGCCGTCTCCGGCTGGTACGTCACCCCCACCGGCACCACATGCGGCGAACCGTCCGGCCGCCGGGTGGTCAGCGTGGAGATGTGCCGCTCCCGCCAGAACGAGAGAAAGGTGTCGTCGAGCTCGCGCGGATCATGGGCCATGCCCGCGATCGTACGACGTCCGGCCCGGTGCGCGGGCACCGGGCCGGACGGCGACGCACCCCCTCGGCGCAGGTCCTGGCGACGCCGCACCGCCTCGGCGGCGAGCACGGCTCAGTGGCCGCGGGCGATCCAGTCGGCGAGGGCCGGGGCCTCGGCACCGATGGTGGTCGGGTCACCGTGCCCGGTGCGGACCACCGTCTCCGGGGGGAGGGAGAGCAGGCGGTCGCGGATCGAGTCGATGATGGTCGGGAAGTGCGAGAACGACCGGCCGGTGGCGCCCGGGCCGCCCTGGAAGAGGGTGTCGCCGGTGAAGACCGTCCCGAGGTCCGGCGCGTACAGGCAGACCGCGCCCGGCGCGTGCCCGGGCGTGTGCAGCACGGTCAGCACGGTGCCGGCCACCTCGATCCGCCCGCCGTCGGCGAGTTCGGCGTCCGGCAGCCGCTCGGGGTGGGTGAGCTTCCAGAGCGGAAGGTCGTCGGGGTGCAGCAGGATCGGCGCGCCGGTCCGGGCGGCGAGCGCGGGGGCCGCGTCGATGTGGTCGTTGTGCGCGTGGGTGGAGACGATGGCCAGCAGCCGGCGCCCGCCCAGGGCGGCCTCGATCGCGTCGGCGTCATGGGCCGCGTCGATCACCACGGCCTCGGCGTCGTCACCGACGATCCAGACGTTGTTCTCCACCTCCCAGCTGCCGCCGTCGAGTTCGAAGGTGCCGGCGGTGACCAGCCGGTCGATGCGCGCGGTGGTCACAGGACCACCACCGAACGGAGCACGTCGCCCTGGTGCATGCGCTCGAACGCCTGCTCCACCTGGTCGAGGTCGATGGTCTCGGTGACGAACGCGCCGAGGTCCAGACGGCCCTGGAGGTAGAGGTCGATCAGCATCGGGAAGTCCCGCGAGGGCAGGCAGTCGCCGTACCAGGAGGACTTCAGCGCGCCGCCCCGGCCGAACACGTCCAGCAGCGGCAGCTCCAGCGCCATCTCCGGCGTCGGCACGCCGACCAGGACGACCGTGCCGGCCAGGTCGCGGGCGTAGAACGCCTGCTTGTACGTCTCCGGACGGCCGACCGCCTCGACCACCACGTCCGCGCCGTGGCCGCCGGTCAGCTCGCGGATCGCCTCGACCGGGTCACTGGTACGGGAGTTGACGGTGTGGGTGGCACCGAGCCGCTGCGCGGTGGCCAGCTTGCGGTCGTCGATGTCCACCGCGATGATCTTCGACGCGCCGGCCAGGCGCGAGCCGAGCACGGCGGCGCCGCCGACCCCGCCGCAGCCGATCACCGCGACCGTGTCGCCGCGGCCGACGTTGCCGGTGTTGATCGCGGCGCCGATGCCCGCCATCACACCGCAGCCCAGCAGCCCGGCGACGGCCGGGTCGGCGGCCGGGTCGACCTTGGTGCACTGCCCGGCCGCGACCAGGGTCTTCTCGGCGAAGGCCCCGATCCCCAGGGCCGGGGAGAGCTCGGTGCCGTCCAGCAGGGTCATCTTCTGCTTGGCGTTGTGGGTGTTGAAGCAGTACTGCGCCCGGCCGCGCTTGCAGGCCCGGCACTGACCGCAGACCGCGCGCCAGTTGAGGACGACGAAGTCACCCGGCTCGACCTCGGTCACGCCCGCGCCGACCGACTCGACGATGCCCGCCGCCTCGTGGCCCAGCAGGAACGGGAACTCGTCGTTGATACCGCCCTCGCGGTAGTGCAGGTCGGTGTGGCAGACACCGCAGGCCTGAATCCGCACCACCGCCTCGCCCGGTCCCGGGTCGGGCACGACGATCGTCGTGACCTCCACGGGCGCGCCCTTGGCGCGCGCGATGACTGCCTTGACCTGCTGGGCCATCCGATTCCACCTCCGTCGGCCGGCGCGCCTCCGCACCGGCGTGACCTGCATCAATGACTTGCCCACGAAGCGTAGCGCCCGTCCGGCCGCGCCCCCGGCGTACGGGCCTGGTGATCCGGCTCACCGTGACCCGGTCGGCCCGGCCGGCCGCGTCGGCCGGGGCGCGCGCACGGCACCGAGCACCCGTCATCGTGCCCTGAACCGGCCGCCGATGGCTGGAAGTGCCGCTGACTGCGGACCGTCACCCACGTACGGTCGAAGCTGACCTGCCACACCCCGACCGAACCACCCCGGCCGAACCACCCCGACCCGCGCCGAACCGTCCCCGCCCGCGCACCTCCCCGGATCCACCCCCCGTCGGGCCGCCCCGTGCGGCCCACCGCCCTGGAGTCTGGAGTACGGATGTCCGCCGAGAACAGTGCGACCGGCACCGCCCAAGCGCCCCTGATCCCGCTGCACTGCCTGCGCCACCTGGAGCCGGGCCCGCCCCGCCTGGCCGCGCTGCCCACCGGCACCCCGGTCTGGCTGGTCAGCCGGCACACCGACGTCCGGCAGGTGCTCACCGACCCGCGTCTGGGCCGCGCCCCGCTGTACGCCGCCGACGCGCCGCCGCTGTCGCTCACCCCCAACATCCTGGACGACCCGCAGAGCATGCTGAACATCGACGGCACCGGGCACCAGCGGCTGCGCCGCACCGTGCAGCGGGCGTTCACCCCGCGCGCGATCGCGCGCTGGCGCCCCTGGGTGGCCTCGGTGGTCGAGTCCCTGCTGGACGAGCTGATCGACCAGGGCTCCCCCGCCGACATCGTCGCCGCCTACTCCCGCCCGCTGCCGATCGCCGTGATCAGCCGCCTGATGGGGCTGGACGGCCTCGACAGCAAGCGCCTCGCCCACTGGAGCGACCACGCGCTCTCCGCCACCGCCTTCTCCGCCGAGGCGATCCGGGCGGCCATGGACGACTTCGCCGCGTTCGGCACCGAGCTGATCGCCGAACGCCGCGCCGCCCCCGGCGACGACCTGGTCAGCAGTCTGCTCACGGCGGCCGACGAGAGCGGCGACATCGGCGAGGCGCAGCTGGTCTCGCTCGTCATCGGCCTGGTGGTGGCCGGGCACGAGACCACCATGACCACGCTCGGCAACGCCCTGGTCTACCTGCTCGGCGACGGCCGGGACGCCTGGCAGCGGCTCGCCGCGGACGAGCAGAGCGCGGCCGCGGCCACCGAGCAGTTGCTGCGCGCCGTCCCGCTCGGGGACGCCAAGATCCTCCCCGGGCTGCTGCGGCGCACCGTGGAGGACGTCGAGATCGGCGGGGTGGTCATCCCGGCGGGCAGCGTGGTGGCCGCCGACACCGGGGCCGCCAACAAGGACCCCGGGGTGTTCACCGGGGACCTGCTGACCGAGCTCTTCTCCCCGCTCGCCGCGCCGATGTACACCTTCGGGGCCGGCCCCCACCACTGTCTGGGCGCCTGGCTGGCCCGGATGGAACTGGAACTCGCCCTGCACCGGCTGGCCCGCCGGCTGCCCGCGCTGCGGCTCGCCGGGGCGACGGACATCGACTGGCGGCGCGGCCTGCTGACGCGCAGCCCGAACTCCCTCCAGGTCGCCTGGTGACCGCCGACGCGGCGGACGCCGACGCCGTGGTGGTCCGGGTGGACCGGGACCGCTGTATCGGCTCCGGGATGTGCGCGCTCACCGCACCCGGCTCGCTGGCGCTCGGCGCCGACGGGCTGGCCCGCCCGGTGCGCGGCTCCGTCGACGGCGCGGGCGGCGGCGGTGACGGCAACGGCGAGCGGCTGACGGAGGCGCTGGCCGAGGCCGTGGACTTCTGCCCGGTCGAGGCGATCGCCCTCTACTCCGCCCGCCACGGCCACCGGCTCGCCCCGGCCGAGTGACGCCCGCGCCGGTGCCCCGCCCTCCCCGGGAGGGCGGGGCGCCGGTGACGGTCCGCCCGTCCCGGACGGGCGGTCAGGCCGGGACCTGCCCCGGCTCGCCCGCCCAGGCCAGCGCCTTGCGGATCTCGCTCGCCGGATCGCCCTCGTGGTACGGGCGCTCGCTGGTCTCGACGTGGTCCAGGAACTCCTGGTACCGCACCGCGTACGAGAGGTGGTAGAGCGGCTCGACCAGTTCCAGGGCGCGCTCCGGGTCCGAGCCGGGGGCATGCTCCCGCCAGGCGCGCGCCCAGACACCGGCGATCTGCGCCCAGCGCTCGGCGGAGACGTACTGACGCGGGCGCAGCCCGTCCAGCGCCGGGTGGCCGAGGCAGGAGTCCGCGTAGTCGACGATCACCGTGTGCGTGCCGTCGGAGCGCCAGTTGCCGGGGTGGAAGTCGCCGTGCACCAGCGTCTCGGGGAGTCCGCAGGCGGTCAGTTCACCGACCAGTGCGGGCAGTCGCGCGGCGAGGGCGCGGGCGGCGGCGAGTTCACCGGCCGTCAGATCGGAGCGGGCCGGGCCGGTGCCGGCCTCCAGCCGGTCGAGCAGGGAGTCGACCTGGCCGAGGAGGGTGCGCGGGGTGCGGTCGCGCAGACCGGCGGCGGCCGCCCGGCCGTCCGCCGCGAGCGCCGCCTGGGCGGCGACCAGCCGGGGCAGCACGTCCGCGACGGTCTCGGCGGACGGGCCCCAGCAGTCCTCCCCGGGCACATGGTCGAGCAGCAGCAGCCCGCGCTCCGGGTCGGCGCCGAGCACCGGTGGCACCAGGGTCGCGTCGACGCCGCCGAGCAGGGCGATGACCTCGCCCTCGCGCGCGTTGAACACCGGGTTGATCGCCTTCAGCCAGGCGTCGCCGCCGGTCGTGGTCGAGTAGCGGAACAGGCCGGACAGGTTCCACGTCCTGAGCTGCCGGGCCCGGCCGGCCACGGGACGACCCGCCTTCCCCAGCGTCCGCTCCGCCCAGTCCAGGACGTCGCGCAGCCCGGCGGGCGTGGCCCAGCCGGCCCGCCGCTCGGCCGGGCCGAGCAAGGCGGCCAGGTCGGCGCCCGGCTCACGCGGGGCCGGCGCGGCGGGCCGCTCCAACGCCTCGGCGTGGTAGACCACATGCCCGCCGCTACCGCCCTCGCCGCTCGCCACCTCGGCCAGCCGGACCACCGCCACCGGCACTCCGGCCACGGCCGAGACCCGTTCGACCACCGGCCCGACGGCCGACCACCACCCTCCGTCCACCTCGAACGGGCCCACCGGCCCGAAGTAGTCGTCCCCGTGGGTGAGGTGGACGCTGACCGTCCGACCGTTCGCTCGTTCCATCCGGGCAGGTTCCCTCATCCGGCCCGCCCTCGCGACCGAATTTCGGCCCGCCGGTACGGCGTAGGCGCTGGGCCCGTCCGGGGCCGGCCGCCCGGCCCGCCGGTGCCTCCGTCCCGTCGGCCCCGGTGGCACGGCTACGGGATCGCCACGGCGGCCCCCGAGACCCGCACCCGGGCGTCGCCCTCGCGGAGTTCGACGTGCAGCAGGCCCGGGCGGCCGAGATCGTCGCCCTGGTGCAGCGTCAGTGTGGCCGGCACCGTCACCGCGCCCAGTTCGCGCAGGTAGGCGCCGAAGGCGGCGGCGGCCGCACCGGTGGCGGGATCCTCCACGACGCCGCCGACCGGGAACGGGTCGCGGACGTGGAAGACGTCCTCGCTCTCGCGCCAGACCAGTTGGAGGGTGACCAGATCGCGGGCCGTCATATAGGCGGCGAGGCCGTCGAAGTCGTACGCCAGCCGGGCGAGCCGGTCACGGGTGGCCGCGGCGAGCACCAGGTGGCGGGCGCCGCCGTAGGCGATCCGGGGCGGCAGCGCGGCGTCCAGGTCCTCGGGCGACCAGCCGAGCAGGGCGAGCGCCTCGGCGACGTCCGCCTCGCCGGCCTCCTCGACGTGCGGCTCGACGCTGGTGAGGGTGGCGCGCAGCACGCCGTCCGCGTCCTTGTCCACCTCGATCGGCACCTCGCCGGCCGGGGTGGCGAAGACGTAGTGGCCGGGACCGGTCCGCTCGGCGAGCGCGACGGCGGAGGCGACGGTGGCGTGACCGCAGAACGGCACCTCCAGCAGCGGGCTGAAGTACCGCACGGTGTAGGTGCCTTCGGCCCGGCCGGGTATCAGGAACGCCGTCTCCGAGTAGCCCACCTCGGCGGCGATGGCGAGCATCCGCTCGGTGGAGAGGCCGGAGGCGTCCAGCACGACGCCGGCCGGGTTCCCGCCGTCCGGGCGGGTGGTGAAGGCGGCGTAGCGAAGGATCTCGCCGCCGGGGGGCACGGGCACGGTGTCACTGGTCATGACCGCTCGAACGCCGTCCGTCCGACGGCTGTTCCCGTTCGTCGGCCGCAACCGGTGTCACTCGGATCGCCACGCGCCCCCTCCGCCCCGCCCACGCCCCCTCAGCGCAGGCCCTCTCAGCGCAGCACGGCCCGGGTGGCCGCGCGCCGGCCCCCGCGGTGCTGACGGCGCTGCTGACCACCCGGCGGCGGCCCCGGTCCGGTGGGTCCCTCCCGGCGCCGACGAGCCCGGCCCCGTACCCGGCCGGCCGCACCACGCCCGTCCCCCGCCCGGCCCAGTCCGGCGTGCGGGCGGGCACGTCGGAGCCGATGCTGGGCGGCGACGCGCGCCCGGCGTACGGCGGCCGGGCCGGCCCGAGGAAGGACACCCCATGAGCTCCCTCGACTTCGAGGTCATCGACAGCCCCGACAGCTCACTGAACAAGACCTCCGTGCTGGTGACCGGTCCGAACGACGCCCTGCTGGTGGACGCCGGGTTCACCCGCTCCGACGGGCGGCGGCTGGCCGAGCGGATCCGCGCCACCGGCAAGCGGCTGACCACGGTGTTCGTCAGCCACGGCGACCCGGACTTCTACTTCGGCGCCGAGGAGGTCCAGGCCGCCTTCCCGCAGGCCCGGTTCCTGGCCACCGCGGCCACCGTCGAGCACATCCAGGAGTCCTACGAGGACAAGCTGAAGGCCTGGGCCCGTCTCGGGCCGGAGCTGCCGACCCGGCTGGTGCGGCCCGAGGTGCTGCACAACGACGAGCTCGTCTTCGAGGGCCACCGGTTCGAGCTGCGCGGCGCCGACTTCCACCTGCCGGAACGGCACTACCTCTGGCTCCACCACCACCACGCGATCCTCGGCGGGGTGCTGCTCTTCGAGGGCCTGCACGTCTGGACGGCCGACACCCCGACCCCGGAACAGCGGGCCGCCTGGATCGACCTGCTGGACGGGATGGAGGCGCTGGAGCCGACGTTCGTGGCGGCCGGCCACCGGACCGCCGGCGCACCCACCGACACCACCGCGATCCGACACACCCGGGACTACCTGCGGGCGTTCGAGACGGAGATCGGCCGCACCACCGACGCGGCCGCCGCCAAGGAGGCGCTGGAGCGCCGCTTCCCGGATCTGGGCCTGAAGCTGGCGGTCGACCTCGGGACGAAGGTCGCCAAGGGCGAAATGGCCTGGGGCTGAGCCGCGATGATCGAGATTCCGAAGGCCGCGGCCTCGTTCGCCGAGTCCGACGCCCCCGCCGACGTGGTGCGCCGCCAGTACCTGGCCTCGGCCCGCGGGGACCTGGCCGCACTGCGGGCCACCCTGGCCGACGACGTGGAGTGGACCGAGATGGCGGGCTTCCCGCTGGCCGGCACCTACCGCACGCCGAAGGGCGTCACCAGCAATGTGATGGAGCGCCTGGCCGCCGAGTGGGACAGCTGGACGGCGCACGACGACCGCTATGTGGTGGACGGCGAGAACGTGGTCGTGCTGGCCCGCTACACCGCCGTCAACAAGGCCACCGGCCGCCCCCTGGCGGTGCGGGTGGCGCACCACTTCACGGTGCGCGGCGGCCGGATCGTCCGGTTCGAGCAGTTCGTCGACACCGCCCTGGTCAGGGCCGCGATGACGGCCTGACCCGCGCAGAACCGCCTAGCGCCCGCTCCAAACCCGCTCGAACCATGCTTCACCCGTTCGGGGGGAGCCTGTCGCGGCGCGCCCGGCGCGGCCTCGACAGGCCCGCAGGACGGCGGCAGGCTGTCGGTGATTCCGGCCGGAGAGCGAGGAGTTCAGCATGAGCACGAACACGGCGGGGACGGCCGACGGCGGCGGGCGCGAGCGCCCGTACGTGATCGTCGGGGCCTCCCTCGGCGGCGCGAAGGCCGCGCAGGCACTGCGCGAGGCCGGGTACGGGGGCGGCATCGTCCTGATCGGCGACGAGCACGAGCGGCCGTACGAGCGGCCACCGCTCTCCAAGGGATACCTGCTCGGCAAGACCCCGCGGGAGAAGATCTACGTCCACCCGCCGCAGTGGTACGCCGAGCACGACATCACCCTGCGGCTGGGCACCGCGGTCGCCTCGATCGACCCGGCCGCGCACACCGTCACGCTCACCGACAACGGCGAGATCGGCTACGACAAGCTGCTGCTGACCACCGGCTCGGTGCCGCGCCGGCTGCCGGTGCCCGGCGCGGACCTGGACGGGGTGCTGTACCTGCGCCGGGTCGAGGACAGCGACCGGATCAGGGCGGTGCTGAGGCCCGGCGCCCGGGTGGCCGTGATCGGGGCCGGCTGGATCGGCCTGGAGACGGCGGCGGCGGCGCGGGCCGCGGGCGCCGAGGTCACCGTGCTGGAGGCGGCCGAGCTGCCGCTGCTGCGGGTGCTGGGCCGCGAGGTCGCCCAGGTCTTCGCCGACCTGCACCGCGACCACGGCGTGGAGCTGCGGTTCGGCGCCGGCGTCCAGGAGCTGACCGGCGCGGGCGGCGCGGTCACCGGCGTACGGCTCGCGGACGGCGCGACGGTGGCCGCGGACGCGGTGATCGTCGGCATCGGCATCACCCCGGACACCGCGCTCGCCGAGGCCGCCGGGCTGGAGATCGACAACGGCGTCCGGACCGACGAACGGCTGCGCACCTCCGACCCGGACATCTACGCGGCGGGCGACGTCGCCAACGCCTTCCACCCGCTGTTCGGCCGGCACATCCGGGTCGAGCACTGGGCCAACGCGCTGAACCAGCCGCAGACCGCGGCCCGCGCGATGCTCGGGCAGGACGAGGTGTACGACCGGGTGCCGTATTTCTTCTCGGACCAGTACGACGCGGGCCTGGAGTACGTCGGCTACGTCGAGCCCGGCGGGTACGACCGGGTGGTCTTCCGCGGCGACCCGGCCACCCGCGAGTTCATCGCCTTCTGGGTCGCCGAGGGCAGGGTCCTGGCGGGCATGAACGTCAACGTCTGGGACGTCACCGACCCGATCCGCGAACTGGTCCGGTCCGGCCGGGCGGTGGACCTCAAGGCCCTGGCCGACCCGGCCGTCCCGCTGACGGACCTCTGACGGGCCGCTGACGGACCGCCGAGGCGCGCGGCGGGCCGACGGGCGCCCTGCCGCGCGCTCAGAGCCGCCGCAGGGCGCCGTCGGCACGCAGGTCGGCGAGCGCCGGGTAGCCGTCCACCGCCATCAGCAGGTCCGCCTCGGCGAGCAGCGAGCGCAGGACGTGCACCACACCGTCCTCGCCGCCCAGGGCCAGCCCGTACGCGTACGGGCGGCCGACGCCGACCGCGGTGGCGCCGAGGGCGAGCGCCTTGACCACGTCCGCGCCGGTCCGCACCCCGGAGTCGAACAGCACGGGCAGGCCGTCGGCGGCCTCGACCACGCCGGGCAGCGCGTCCAGCGCCGGCAGGCCGCCGTCGGCCTGCCGGCCGCCGTGGTTGGAGCAGTAGACCGCGTCCACGCCGCCGTCCCTGGCGCGGCGGACGTCCTCGGGGTGGCAGATGCCCTTGAGGACCAGCGGCAGATCGGTGAGCGAGCGCAGCCAGGGGAGGTCGTCCCAGGTGAGCGGGTTGCCGAAGACACCGGCCCACTCCAGCACGGCGGCCCTCGGGTCCTCCTCCGGGGTCTTGGCGAGGCGGGCCCGGAACACCGGGTCGCTGGTGTAGTTGGCCAGCGCGTGACCGCGCAGCTGGGGGAAGTTGCCGGTGGCGAGGTCGCGCGGCCGCCAGCCGGTGAGCCAGGTGTCCAGGGTGATCACGATGCCCCGGAAGCCGGCCCCCTCGGCGCGGCGCACCAGGCTCTCGGCCAGTGCCCGGTCGGTGGGCGTGTAGAGCTGGAACAGACCGGGGGTGTCGCCCAGCCGATCGGCGACCTGTTCCATCGGGTCGACCGACAGGGTGGAGGCGACCATCGGCACCCCGGTCCGGGCGGCGGCCCGGGCGGCGGCGAGGTCGCCGTGGCCGTCCTGGGCGCAGAGGCCGATCACCCCGATCGGGGCCAGGAACAGCGGCGAGGGCAGCCGCAGGCCGAACAGGTCCACGGTGAGGTCGCGCTGCCGGGCGCCGACCATCATCCGGGGCACCAGGCCCCAGCCCTCGAAGGCGCTCGCGTTGGCCCGCTGGGTCCGCTCGTCACCGGCGCCGCCCGCGACGTACGACCAGACCGAGGGCGACAGTGCGGCCCGGGCCCGCGTTTCGAGGTCCGCGAAGGTCATCGGCAGGGTCGGCTGGACGCCGAACAGCCCGTCGAAGTAGATCTCGTTCTGGTAGTCGCCGAACTGCTGCCCTGCCATCGCCGGTCGCCGTCCTTCCGTGGGCCGCCGGGCCCGGGCCCGTCCCGGGCGGCGGCAGCCCCCACCCTGCCAAACCCGCGGCCCGGCGGGGAGGAGGAGGACCGGTGCGGGACCGCCCGGTGCGGCGCGTTCAGTGCGTGACCAGCGCGCCGTGCCGCATCCCCGGCCCGGCTGGACGGCGGATCGGACGGCGGATCGGACGGCGGGTCAGACGGCGAGCAGGGTCCAGGGTTCGGGGCGGGCCAGGGCGAGGCGGGGTTTGCGGGCGGCCCAGTGGCGGACGGAGGCCGCCATGACGGCGGCCGGGTCGTGCACCGTCCGGGTGGGTTCGAAGGGCTCGCTCATGCTGGTGTAGCTCTGGAACATGGCGAGCAGCTTGACCGCCTGGCTCTGGAACGGCGAGAGGTACTGGTCCGCGAGCGGCAGGAAGAAGCGGTTCCAGCTGTCGCCGGACACCAGGGGCGGCCGTTCGATGGGGGCCACGCCGTGGGCGGCGCGCCATTCGTTGAGGGTGCCGCAGATGACGTCGAGCAGGGAGTCGAGGGTCAGGCTGCCGCGGCCGGCCGCCAGCACCTCGGTGCGCGGGACGTCCGGGGGCGCGCCGAGCGCGGCCTCGGCGACGAGGGCGGCGACCTCGTCCACCGGGCTGATCTCGGCATAGCCGGCCGGGTCGCCCACGACCACGGCGGCCAGGCCCGAGACGAGCGCCTGCAGCACGGTGTAGGGACCGGAGAAGCGGGCGATCTCGCCGCTGTCGCGGCGGCCGACGATCAGCGGCGGGCGGACCAGCGTCAGCGGGCCGTCGTGCTCCGAGCGGACGACCTCCTCGCAGACCGCCTTGGACCACTCGTAGCCGTTGCGGTACCCCTCGAACTCGGCGCCCCGCAGGTCCTCGGGGTTGCGGACGCCGCCGACGTAGGCGGTGGAGAGGTGGACGAGGTGGGTGTCCCGGTCGGCGAGGGCCAGGACGGCCCGCAGCGGGTCGATGTTGGCGGCGGTCGCCTCCGCCCGGCTGAGGGTCCAGCGGGTGGAGGCCGCCGAGTGCACGATCACGTCCCAGTGCCCGGCGAGGACGGCGGGCGCGGGCTCGGCGCCGATCCGCCAGCAGAGCACGGAGTCGTCGGTGGCCCGCCGGGCGACCCGGGTGACGGTGTGCCGGGCGGGGCCGTCGGCGGCGCGCAGCCGTTCGACGACCTCGGCGCCGACCACACCGGTCGCTCCGGTGACCAGGATTCGCATGGCTTCCTTTCTGTCGGGGTGCGGCTGTTCTGTCGCGCTGCGGGCGGAGCCTGGTCAGCCGGCCGGGACGAGAACCAGGCAGGCGTTCTGGCCGCCGAATCCGAAGGAGTTGGAGAGGACGGGGGCGGGCCGGACGGAGCGCGGCGCGCCGCGGACCAGGTCCACCAGGTCGGCCTCCGCGCTGGAGCGGAGGTTGGCGATCGGCGGGACCACCCCCCGGGCGGCGCAGAGCAGGCCCAGCACGGCCTCCAGGGCTCCCGAGCCGCCGATCAGATGGCCGGTGACGCCCTTGGAGGCGGTGAGCGGCGGCGGCTGCCCGGCGAAGCAGCGGTCGACCGCCCGGGCCTCGGCACGGTCGTTGAGGAGCGTCGAGGTGCCGTGGGCGTTGATGTGGCCGATGTCGGCGGTGGACAGCCCCGCGTCGGCGATGGCCTGCCGCATGCACCGGGCGGCGGTCCCCCCGTCCTCCTGCGGGGCCACGATGTGGGAGGCGTCGCAGGTGTCGGCGTAACCGGCGACCTCGCCGTAGATCCGCGCGCCCCGGGCGAGGGCGGCGTCCCAGCGTTCGAGGACGAGCACGGCCGCGCCCTCGCCCATGACGAAGCCGTCCCGGTCGGTGTCGAACGGACGGCTGGCCAGCTCGGGTTCGGTGTTCCTGGTGGACATCGCCCGCATCCGCGCGAACGCCCCCACGACGACGGTGGTGACGGCCGAGTCGACGCCCCCGGCCAGCGCCACGTCGAGCTCCCCGTACCTGACCTTCCGGGCGGCCTCGCCGACGGCGGTGGTACCGCTGGCACAGGCGCTGGAGTACGTGGTGCAGGGGCCCTGGAAGCCGTACCGCATGGCCAGTCGGCAGGCCGGCGAGTTGGCCATGGTGCGGGGCACGGTGTGCACCGGCATGTCCCTGGGCCGGTCGCCGTGGCTCAGGGTGACGGCCTCCATGCTCGGCAGGCCGCCGATGCCGGTGCCGATCTGCACCCCCACCCGGTCCGGCGGCAGTCCGGCCGGCAGGGTGGCGTCGGCCACGGCGTCGGCGGCCGCGCAGAGCAGCAGTTGGGTGGTGCGGTCGATCTGGCGCGACTCACGGCGGGTGAGGTAGGCGTCGAGGTCGAACGGCGGTACCAGGCAGGCGAACTGGACCGGGTGGTCCTGCTCGGCCAGCCACCCGGCGACGGTGGCGGCGGTGCGGTCGGCCTTCAGTACGGTGGTGAACGCCTCCTCCGGGTCGTTGCCCGCCGGTGACTTCACGCCGATGCCGGTGACGGCGACGCGGTGTCCGCCCGAACGGTGACGGCCGGTCATGCGGGCTCCGCCGTGCGGATCCGGAGCAGGTCGATGGCCTGGCCCACGTTCTGCGCGGCGGTCAGGTCCGCCACCTCGATCCGCAGTTTCAGGGCCCGTTCCAGCCGGGCTCCGATCTCCATCAGTTCCAGGCTGTCGATGCCGTAGTCGGCCAGCAGGCTGGTCCGCTCGTGCACCTCCTCCACCTCGGTGCCGAGCACATCCGAGATGGTGGTCCTGACCAGCAGGGCCAGGTCCTCGCGTGTGGGCATGTCCGTCGTTCCTTTCCGATACGGGGCGGTGCGGGTCGGTGCGGGCGGGCGGGTCCCGTCCGGTCGGGTCCGGTCGGGTCGGGTCCGGTCGGGTCGGGTCGGGTCCGTGGTGTCAACCCGCCGCGGTCGCGGCGATCGCGGCGTCGAGGATCCCGGTCGCCTCCGCGATCTCCGCTCCGGTGCCGACCAGTGGGGGCAGCAGGCGCACGGTGGTCGGCCGGCCCAGGCAGGGCGAGACCAGCAGCCCGGCACCGGCCAGCTCGACCACGACCGCGCCGGCCGCCCGGGGCGTGGCGAAGTCGATCCCCCGGAGCAGGCCCCGGCCGCGCACCTCGGTCACCACACCCGGGTAGCGCTGCCCGAGACCGTCCAGCGCGAGGTCCAGAAGACGGGACAACTCGGCCCCGTGGCCAGCCAGTTCCTCGATCGCGGCGAGGG
Source organism: Kitasatospora sp. NPDC092286 (assembly GCF_044755565.1). Taxonomy (NCBI): domain Bacteria; kingdom Bacillati; phylum Actinomycetota; class Actinomycetes; order Kitasatosporales; family Streptomycetaceae; genus Kitasatospora; species Kitasatospora sp. NPDC092286. Next base: position 140,731 of record NZ_JBIVRD010000012.1, read on the forward strand.
CCGCCGGCAGCGCCGCGCAGCTCAGCGGATGGCCGCCGAACGTGGCGGAGTGCAGGAACGGGTCGGCGGCCAGCGGGGCGTACATCCGCTCGGAGCAGAGCAGCGCGGACAGCGGCACCACCCCGCCGCCCAGCGGCTTTCCGAGCAGCACCGCGTCGACGGGGAGGCCGTCGGCGAGGGCGACCGACCGCTCGCCGCACCGGCGCAGCCCGCACTGGATCTCGTCCGCGATGGCGAACGCGCCGTGCCGGTGGGCGTCCTCGCACCACTGGCGCAACACCTCGGCCGACAGCGGGACGGCACCGTTCTCGCCCTGGACGGGCTCGAAGACGACGGCGGCCACATCGCCGGCGGAGGCCTCGCGGAGCACCGCGTCCGGGTCCTCCGGGTCCAGATGGACGACGTCCACCGCACAGCCGCGCAGGCCCACCCGGTAGAGCGGGCTGTGGGTCAGCGCGAGCGCGCCGAGCGACTTGCCGTGGAAGCCGCCGCGCACCGCCAGGACCCGGGCCCGGCCGGTGGCGAGCCGGGCCAGCTTGACCGCGACCTCCACCACGTCGGCACCGTTGAGGCCGAAGTAGACCTTCGGCAGCGCGTCGCCCAGGTAGCCGGCGAGGCAGGCCGCCGCCCCGGCCGAGACCGGGTTGGCCAGGCTGCGGGTGGAGGTCGGCATGGTGTCGAGCTGCCGCCGGACGGCGGCCACCACCGCCGGGTGGCGGTGGCCGAGCAGGGTGACGGCGTACGAACCGAAGTCCAGCGCCGAGCGGCCGTCGGAGAGCGTCACCCGGCACCCGCCGGCGGACTCCTCGACGGCTCCGCGCCCGGCGAAGCTGCCGGTCAGGGCGAGCTTCGGGGAGAGGTGGCGGCGCAACTGGTCGAACACCCCGGTGGCGGTGGCCGGGGCGGTGGAGGCGGCGGTGGCCGGCCCGGCCGCAGGCGCGGCGGTCACGGCGCGACCGCCGGGTCGAGCGGACGGTGGGTGCCGGCGGCGGGCGCGACCCCCAGCAGCCGCTGTTCGAGGGCGGCCAGCATCTGGGCGGCGTTCTCCCTGAGGGCGTCCGCGGCCACCGGGTTGAGCATCGCGGCGAGCAGCGGGATGCCGATGTCGAAGTCGACGTGCAGGGAGACGGTGCTGCCGCCGCCCGGTGCCGGGCGGACGGCCCAGTGGCCGGCGAAGTACCCGAGGTCACCGCTCACCTGGTGGAAGGAGAAGCGGCGGGCCTCGGGGTCGATCACCTCGGCCTCGGTCCAGTGCAGGACCGATCCCTTGAGGCGGACCGACCACGCGGTCGTCCGGTGCCGGTCGTCGGTCCGGTCGGTGACCACCACCGAGTCGACGCTCTCCATGCAGTCCGGGTAGCTCTCCACGTCGACCACCGCCGCCCAGGCGGTGTCGGGCGGAACCTCGATGGGCAGATCCACTTCCACGCGTGGCATGGCTTCACCTTTCTCCGTCGGGGGCGGCCGGCACGCCGACCGGTGGGCCGGCCGCCGGACCGGCCGCCGGAGCGAGCGGGCCCGGACCGGCCGGGGCGTTCGGGCCCAGGGCCTCGGCCACCGAGGCGGCCAGGGCGGGCGGGAGCAGCCGCCGCAGCACGGCGCGGGGCAGCGGCCGGACGTGGGTCATCGCGTGCCGCTGTTCGACCAGGTCGCAGCCGAGTTCGAGTTTCGGCTCGTACGCCGTCTGGGCGAAGCGGATGTGGCGGCAGCCCGCCTCGATCGCGAGCCGGATCGCCGCGTAGTGCACGTTGTGGTAGAGCCGGGCCTCGTGGGCGAGGCGGTAGTCGAGACCGATCCTGGCGCCGACGGCTCCCGACCCGGCGAAGAGGCAGAGCAGGAACGCGACCAGCCGGTCCCCCTCGAAGCAGGCGACCAGCCGGCGGTCCGGGTCGGTGCCGGCGTGCACGGCGGCCAGGAAGGAGCCGTCGAGGACGTCGAGGGTCTGGTCGGCGCGCGCCATCACCTGCCGGTAGAGGGCGAGCACCTGGGGCAGCAGGTGCCCGAAGTCGTCGAGGACCTCGATCCGCAGGTCCGGCCGGGCCTGGAACTTGCGGATCTTGCTGCGGGCGTTGCGCCGCGGCTTGGCCGGCAGCGCGGCGACGTAGTCGTCGAACGAGCCGTACCCGAGGCGGAGTTCGGTGTCGGGCAGGCCCGGGGCGAAGAAGAAACCGGACTCCTCCAGGGCCGGGCGCAGCCGGTCCAGCTCGGCCGGGGCGAAGTCCTTGAAGAGGACGGTGCCCAGCCGCTCCCGCCGGGCGAAGTCGAGCACCGCGCGCACCAGCAGCCGGCCGGCCTCCTCGTCCAGCGGGCCCGGGGCCAGGACGTGCCCCTGGCCCAGCAGGTTGCCGCAGAACAGCATCGGCACCCGCAGCAGCCGCGGCGCCACCCGGCGGACGGGCGCCAGCAGCCGGCGCTCGCGCGGGCCGACCACGTGGTCCAGCCGGAGCTCCCGGAACAGGGAGAGCGGCAGCACCGCGACCACCTGGCCGGCGCGGCGCACCACCAGGCAGGCATAGCCGTCGGGCCCGACGGAGGAGTGCGCCAGCGCGGTGAAGACGCCGCGGGCCCACATCGGGTCGTCGCCGGGGGCGAGTTCCGCCCACAGTTCGCGGGGCAGCGCGTCGACGCCGGGAAGGATCTCGACGCGGTAGCCGGGGTGGCGGGCGGCGGCCGGGTCCATCGAGGTCACCTGCTCACGGGTCGGAGGGACGGGTCGGGGTGGCGGGTCGGGGCACGGGGTGGGGCGCGGATCACGGATCCGGGCCGGGAGGCGCGGGCCGGCGCCGGGGACGGACGTCAGCCGATCCGCAGCGGGCGGCCGTCCAGGAAGTCGCGCAGCGGGCGGGCCATCCGGTTCCGGGACGGCGGGTGGAAGGTCAGGCCGACGGCCGCCGACGCCAGGTAGGAGCCGTCGGGCGAGCCGATGAACGCCATGCCGCCCAGCGCCGCCAGGCAGGTCCTGGTGGTGCGGGCGATCGCGTCCTGGGCCGCGTACCTGGCGGTCAGCGCCCGGACGAGCAGGGCGTCGCCCCACTCCTCGTCCTCCATCGCGCGGGCGACCGCCTCGACCGCGAGCATCGCGGCCTCGACCCCCACCAGGTACGGGGTCGGGTCCTCCTCGGCGCCGCCCGGCCGGTTCAGGACCCGTTCCACCAGGGCGCTGGCCACCCCGAGATAACCCGCCGTCAGCAGCAGCTCGAACCAGAGGAACCCGGCCACGTTCAGCGAGTCCGGGACGGCGTCGGCGGTGACGTCGGTGAGCACCACCATCTGCGGGTCGAGTTCCACCTCGGTGAGCACCACCTGGTCGCTTTCGGCGCCGGCCAGGACCGGGGTCCGCCAGAAGGGCCGTACCTCGATCCCCGGGGTGTCGGCCGGGACGAGCGCGACGGCGAGCCGGTCGACGCCGTCCTCGTCGGCCATGGTGACGGAGGCCGTCAGCAGGTCCATCGAGCGCGAGAGGCTGCAGGGCATCTTGCTGCCGTTCAGCACGATGCGGTCGCCGCGCCGTTCGGCGGTGATGTGCGGCCGGAGGATGTTCTGGCCGGTGTTGCCCTCGGCGAAGCCCGAGGCCAGCAGCAGCCGGTCGGTCGCGACCGCCTCCAGCAGCTGGCCCTCCAGCCCGCTGCCGTACTTGGCGGCCTCGACCAGGCCGGCGACCGAGAAGTGGTGCATGGTGGTGGCCACCGCCAGCGAGGGGCAGCGGGCGCCGACGGCCCGCTGCACCCGGACGGCCTGCAACGCGGTCGCGCCCGAGCCGGCGTTCTGGGCCGGTACCAGCAGCCCGGGGCCACCGGCCTCCCGGAACGCCCGGATCGCCGGGCTGGGCGCGCTCTCCAGCTCCGCCAGCGGGTGTCGGGCGAGCGCCGCGTCGAGTCCGGGCAGGAAGGTCTCGAGCGTCGCGCGTTCGAGGTGCAGGAAGTTCACGGGAGGCCCTTCGGGGGACGGCTGTGCGGGAGTGCGGGCGGGCGGCGGCCGGCCGCCGGGCCGCTAACCGGTGGCGGCCAGGGGGAGGTCGTCGAACGAGCGGAGGCTGACGGCGGCCCGCCGCACCGGTGGGCCGGCGATCGCGAGATCCGGGAATCTGTCCAGGAGTTGACCGAGCAGGGCGGCGCCCTCCAGGCGGGCGAGCGCCGCGCCCAGGCAGTAGTGCGCCCCGGCGCCGAAGCTGAGCACCCTGGTGTCCGGCCGCCGGACGAGGAAGGCGTCCGGATCGCGGTGCCGGGCGGGATCGCGGTTGGCCGCGGCGAGCACCACGGTCACGCTTCCTCCCGCGGGCACCACCGTGCCGGCGAGCACCCGGGGGCGGGCGGCGATGCGTTCGGTCATCATCACCGGCGAGTCCCACCGGAGCGACTCCTCGACGGCACCGGGCCTGAGCGCGGGGTCGGCGCGGACCAGGGCCAGCTGGACCGGGTGGGTCAGCAGGGCGAACACCATCAGGCCGAGCAGACCTGTGGTGGTCTCGAAACCGGCGACGAACACCAGCAGCAGGAGGTCGACCAGTTCCCGCTCCGTCAGCCGCGCCCCGGGGGCGCCCCGCTGGTCGAGCAGGGCCGAGGCGAGGTCCTCGGCCGGGCGGGAACGGCGCTCGCGCAGCAGGGCGGTGAAGTACTCCCGCAGCGCCACGACCGCGCGGTCGGCACGGTCCCAGTCCTCCGGGGTGCGCACCGGCTCCAGCAGCCGGCTGGCGCCCCGGCCCAGTTCGTCGAACTGCCCCTGCTCCTCCCGGGGGACCCCGATGAGCTGCCCGACCACCGCGACCGGGAGCGGATACCCCACCAGTTCCTGGAAGTTCGCCGCACCACCGCCGGAGGTCGCGTCGGCGAACCGGTCCAGCAGCCCGGCGGTGATCCGCTCGACCGCCGCCCGCAGCGCCGCCACCCTCCGGGCGGTGAACGCGCCGGCCACCGGCCGCCGCAGGCGCTCGTGGTCCGAGCCGTTGCGGGCGAGCATCGAGGAGTAGAAGAAGTCCGCGGCCGGATGCCCCGGCCACTCCGGTAGTGCGTGGGCACACCACTCCCGGTCGGGCACCAGGAAACCGGGATCGGCCAGCACGCTCTGGCAGTCGTCGAACCGCGTCAGAAAGCGCGTCCCGAAAGTCTCATGATAGTGAATCGGGTCGATTCTCCGGATTTCGGCCAGCAGCGGATAAGGATTGCTCCTGCCGTCCGCCGTGAAAATCGAAAAAAGAGTCGACTCCGTATCCACCAGCCCCGCCCTCGACTCCCGCCGACCACACCGAGGCCGCCAGGCGGCGGCACGAACAGTTCGCCAATACTCCAGGGGAGGCTAGTCGAGATATACGGCGGGCGCCACGACATACGCGCCCGAATTCACCGGCATATTGATCCTATAATCACCTCTGCCATTCTCCGGGAATTCCCGGCCGGGCGGCCGGTGGCCCCGACCGGGAACGGCATCGCGGGCCGGTCGAACACCGACCGTCCGACGTCAACCCCACTCCCCCGGAGTGTCTCCACGGGCGCGCGGACTCGGTAGCCTTCGCGGGCGACCCAGGGCCGTCCACCGTCGGCCTGGGCCGGAAGGAGGCCGAATCCCATGAGTCCACCCGCCGCACGACGCCCGGCGTTCACGCTCCCGGGGGCGCGCAGGCCGGCGCGGACCGCGGATCCCGCGCCGCCCGGGGCGCCGGCGCTCCAGGCCGCAGGCCGAACAGCGCGAGGGACGCACCCGCACCGGCGGACCGGCGCGCCCGCCCCCACCCCCGCCGCGGGCGGTCCGGCCCGCCCGATACCGCCCTCATCCGTACCGGCACACGAGCACTGAACCCCCGTACGACACCCCGCGTCCGCACCCGGACGGCGGTACCGGCCGCCCGACCCAATGTGTCCGGTGCCGTCCGTACCCACCCGACCCGACGTCCGATCAGATGTCCGATCGGGACCGAAACGCCCGTGTTGACCGGCCAGTAGCACGCTCCTATGCTCGTCCGCGTTCGCGTTCGCGTTCGCGATCCGGCACCGGGGCCGGGGCCGCCGAGGCCCGCCCGGCCGGAGCCGCCATCGGCTCGAAGGGCTCCTCCCATCAGCACCTCCATCGACCCCGTGGACAACGCGCGGGACGCCACGGCCCCCGAGGCCGGGTGCGGCACGGCCCGGGACGGCGTCACCCCCCGCGTCCCCGGGCCGCCCCACCGGAGGCCGCCGGCCGCCCGCCGCCGCTTCCTCACCTATCTGCTCGCCGCCCCGACCCTCACCGTCGCCGCCGGGCTCGGCCGGGACACCGCCCCGTCGGCCGCCGGCGCCGTCGGCCGCCCCGAAGGGCCTTCCGGCGGGGTCAGGTTGCCCGGCGTGTCCGGCGTCCCCGACGTGCTCAGCCTCGGCGACGCGCTCATCGTGGCCGGGCTGCCGACCTCCCACCTCCTCGTGCTGGAGATCACCACCGCCGGGCGCGCCGTGCTCCACCTCCCCCGGCTCGAAGTCGGCCAGGGCCTCACCACCAGCGTCGCGATGCTGGTCGCCGACGAACTCGACGCCCGGCTGACCGACGTGGACGTCCCGCTCTCCGACGGCCGCCCGGACCTCCTGTTCAACCAGCTCACCGGCGCGTCCAACTCGGTCCGCTCGCTGTACGACCCGGTGCGCGCCGCGGCCGCCGGGGCCCGTGCCCGGCTGGTGACCGCCGCCGCGCAGCGCTGGGGACTGCCCGCCGCCGGCCTGCGCACCGCCGGCTCCGCCGTCCTCGCCCCCGACGGCCGCCGGGCCGGCTACGGCGAACTCGCCACGGCGGCGGCCGCGATCGCCACCCCGGCCGTGCCCGCCACCCCCAAACCGCCCGACCGGCTGCGCCTGGTGGGCCGGCCGACCGGCCGGATCGACGCCCGTTCCATCGTCACCGGCCGCGCCAAGTACGCCGGGGACCTGACCGTCCCCGGCGCCGTGCCCACCGTGGTCGCCCGCCCCCCGACCATCAACGGCACCCTCGGATCCCTGGACGCCGCCACCGCCCGCACCATGCCCGGCGTCCTCGGCGTGGTCACCATCCCCACCGGTGTGGCCGTCCTCGCCGAGACCTTCGACCAGGCCCTCAGGGCCCGCGACGCGCTCCGCACCACCTGGAACCCCGGCCCGCTCGCCGCGCTCTCCGACGCCGGGATCCGGACCCGGCTGCGCGCCGCCCACGCGCCGTTCCTCGTCCCGCCGCTGCTCACCCACCAGGTGGACGGCGAGTTCGACTTCGCGTTCGTCAACCACGCGCCGCTGGAGGTGCTGACGGCCGTCGCCGACGTCCGTGCCAACCGCGCCGAGGTGTGGTTCGCCTCCCAGACCCCGGTCATCGCCCAGCAGACCATCGCCGCCGAACTCGGCCTGCCGCAGAGCGCCGTGACCATCCACGTGGTGCGCGGCGGCGGCTCGTTCGGCCGGCGGCTGTTCTTCGACGCCGCGCTGGAGGCCGCACTGGTCTCCAAGGCGGCCGGCCGGCCGGTCAAGCTGATGTGGACCCGCAACGACGACATGCGCCACGGCCGGATGCGCCCGGCCAGCCACCACCGGGTCCGCGCCACGTTCAGCCTCGGCGAGGTGCTCAGCTACGAACACCGGGTCGCCACCGTGCAGACCGACTTCGGGCACGGCCTCGGCGAGCTGCTGACCGCCGCCGGCTTCAGCCCCTCGGCGGCCGGGCTCAGCGCCTCCCAGGCCTTCTTCCTGCTCAGCGAGCGGAACCCGTACGACGTCGGCGTCCCCACCCAACTGCTGTCCGAGGTACCGCTGAAGATGCACACCGGGAGCTGGCGGTCGGTGTACTCGGGCACCGTCCGGGTCGCCGACGAGATCATGATGGACGAACTCGCCCACCGGCTCGGCCAGGACCCGATCGCCTTCCGGCAGGCCAGGCTGCGCCGCCCGGAGGGGCGGGCCGTCCTCGACAGGGCGGCCCAGGCCGGCCGCTGGGGCCGCCCGATGCCCGCCGGGCAGGGCCAGGGCATCGGCTACCACGAGGAGAACGGCGGGCGCGTCGCCTACCTGGTCGAACTCGACGCCGCCGACCCGCGGCAGCCGCGCGTCACCCGGGCGGTGATCGCCGCCGACCTCGGCCAGGTGATCAACCCCCGTGGTCTGGAAGCCCAGTTGACCGGCGCGCTGGTCGACGGCATCTCGGTGATCCTCCAGGCCGGCAACCACATCGACCACGGCGCGGTCCGCGAGGGCAGCTACGCCGACTTCCGCTACGCCCGGCAGCGGCACACCCCGCCCACGGTCGAGATCCACCTCCTGCCACCGAACGGACCGCCCGGCGGCGCCGGCGAGCTGGGCGTCCCGGCGGCCTCGGCCGCGGTCGCCAACGCGTACGCCCGTGCGACCGGCACCAGCCCGCGCTCCTTCCCGATCGACTTCTGACCCCGCCCGCCCCGCGCGCCCGCCGGCACCCACGACAGCGCCGGCCGCGCCTCCCCCGAAGGGCCCGAACTCCCCATGCCCAGCCACACCTTCGTCCTCAACGGGCGGCCGGTCACCGTCGAGGCCCCCGACGACATGCCGCTGCTCTGGGTCCTGCGCGACAAGCTCGGCGTCACCGGCCCCAAGTACGGCTGCGGGGTGGGCGTCTGCCGCGCCTGCACCAGCCACCTGGACGGCGAGGAGTTCCAGCCCTGCACCCTGGCCGTCCGGGACTGCGCCGGACACAGCGTCACCACCATCGAGGGCCTGGCGGACGGCGAGACACTGCACCCCGTCCAGCAGGCCTGGCTGGAGTGCGACGTCGCCCAGTGCGGCTTCTGCCAGCCCGGGCAGATCATGACGGCGGTCGCGCTGCTGCGCCGCACCCCGGCCCCGACGGACGCGGACATCGACCAGATCCACAACATCTGCCGCTGCGGCACCTACCCCCGCATCCGCGAGGCGATCAAGAAGGCCGCGGCCCGGCGGACCGCCACCAAGCCCTGGCCGAAGCCCTAGCCGTTCCGGTCCGGACCACCTAGGGTGATCAGTCATCAGGCCGACCGATCCGAGGGGCGGATGGATGATCAGGCGCCGTTCACTGCTGGCACTCGCGGGGCTGGGCGGCGCGACGCTCGCCCTGCCCACCACCGTCGCCCAGGCCGTTCCGGCGCTTACCCCAGCACCCGCTCCGGCACCCGCGGCCGGGCGGCCCCGGGCGATCACGCTGCCGGCCCCGACCGGCGACCGCCCGGTCGGCACCGTCGATCTGCACCTGGTCGACCGCTCCCGCCGGGACCCGTTCGCCCCCGTACCCGGCCCGCGCGAACTCATGGTCCAGCTCTGGTATCCGGCGCTCGGCACCGGCGGCCGCCCCCGCGCGCCGTACACCACGGCCCGGGTGGCGGCGGTCATCGACGAGATCCTGCCGGTGGACCCGGGCACGATCAGCGCCGTCCGCCCGACCGCGCACACCGGCGCGCCCGCCGTCCCCGGTCCGCTGCCGCTGCTGCTGCTCGGTCACGGCCGCACCGGCGGGCGCAGCAACTGCACCGCCCTGGCCGAGGAGTTGGCCTCCCACGGCTATCTGGTGGCGGCGATCGACCATACCTACGACGCGGCCGCCGTGGAGTTCCCGGACGGCCGGCTGGTGCGTACCGTCCTGTCGAACGACCCGCCGGACCGGGACGCCACCGAGCGCAAGGAGATCGCCGCCCGCGTGGGCGATCTCCGCTTCGTGGCCACCGAGTTGACCTCCCGCCGGCCCGGCAGGCCGTCGGTGGACCCCCGGCGGATCGGGGTGCTCGGCCACTCCATGGGCGGAGCGGCCGCCGCCGAGGCGGTCCGCCAGGATCCCCGGTTCGCGGCCGGGCTGAACCTGGACGGCGGCCTGTTCGGTTCGCCGGTGCCCGAACTCGGCCTGGACCGCCCGTTCCTGATGCTCACCTCGATCGCCGACCACGACACCTGGCAGCGCTGGCGCGAGCACCAGCGCGGCTGGGGAAGGCAGCTGAGGGTCGGCGGGGCCGGCCATCTCAGCTACACCGACCTGGTGCACGTCGCCGTCCCCGGCGGACTGCCGGGGCACGTCCCGGCCGACCTCTACGCCGCGATCATCGGCACCCTGGCCCCGGCCCGGGCGACCGAACTGACCCGCGCGTACACCCGGGCCTACTTCGACCGGTTCCTCGGGAACCGCCGGTCACCACTGCTCGACGGGCCCTCGGCGCGCTTCCCGGAGATCGAGTTCCGCTGGAGCCACGGTTAGGGCTCGCCCGGAGAACGCCCACCCGGGGCGTCACCCCCGCCCCGGGTCGCGGCCGAAGAAGCCGGCCAGCCGGTCGTAGGGCGGCGCGTCCGCCGGAACGGCCACCTCTGGGCCGAACGAGTGCTTCTCCTCCTCACCCCGGTACTCGGGCCGCAGCGCGCCCTGGGCCCAGGCCAGCGAGGCGCTCGCCACCTCGTGGTCCAGGCCGTCCGTGGACTGCCCGGTGGCACGCGCCAAGTCCCAGCCGTGGACGGCGAATTCGGCGATCTGCTGGTCCACGGGGAAGCGGGCGGGCAGCTCCCCGACGCCGGGCACCACCACGACGCCGCCGAGGTCACCGGCCCGGCGCCAGGCCTCGACCAGCTCCTCCGCGCCGGCCTCGAAGGCGTGCAGCCAGTCGTCCTCCACCCGCTCGAAGGGCTGCGACCAGTCGGGTTTGCCGCCGTTCGCCCGGACGGTGAACTGCCGCAGGTCGAAGAGGAGGTGGCTGATCAACTGGCCGACGTCCCAGGACCGGCAGGCCGTCGGATGGGTGGCCAGCTCGACGCCGGCGCCGTCGATCAGCCCGGCGGTCTGGGCGAGCGCCCGGGCGAGCAGCTCGATCGGGTCTTCCGCTGCGGTCATGGCGCACCTCTCGGGTTCGGGGAGACAGGTCGAACCGGGCGATCGTAAACGCGGCCGCCGACCACCGGCCCGGCGCGACACCGCCGGGCCGGTCCTCGCCCCTGCTCCCCGCCCCGCCCCGCTCAGCGCGTCAGGCCGCGAACCCGCCGTCCACCGCGATCTCCGCACCGGTGATGTAGCGGCCGTCCTCGCCCGCCAGGTGGGCGACGGTGGCGGCGACATCGGTGCCCCGGCCGAACGCGCCGAGGGCCGTCAGTTCCCGCTGGGCCTCGGCCGCCGGGCCGTCCGCCGGGTTCATGTCGGTGTCGATCGGCCCGGGGTGGATCAGGTTGGCGGTGATCCCGCGCGGGCCCAGCTCCCGGGCCAGCGCCTTGGTGAGCCCGATCATCGCGGCCTTGCTGGTCCCGTACAGCGTGGCGCCGGGGAAGGCGACCCGCTGGGCGATACAGCTGCCGATGGTGATGATCCGGCCGCCCTCGCCCAGGTGGACGGAGGCCGCCTGGGCGAACAGGAACGGTGCCCGGACGTTGATGTCCAGCACCCGGTCCACGTCGTCCGCCGCGAGCTCCGCGATCGGGCCGAGCACGCCGATCCCGGCGTTGTTGACCAGGATGTCGAGCCGCCCGAAGCGCTCGGCCACCGCCGCCACCACCGCCCGGATGTCCTGCGGGTCGGCGCTGTCCGCGCGCACCGCCCAGCCGCGCCGCCCCATCCCCGTGATCTTGGCCGCGACGGCCTCGGCCCGCTCCGCGCCGCCCCGGTAGGTCAGCGCGACATCGGCGCCCTCCTCGGCCAGTCGCAGCGCGACCGCCTCCCCGATCCCCCGGCTGCCGCCGGTCACCAGGGCCACCTTGCCGTCGAGCCTCGCCTGCACAGAAAACGCCATATCAGCAGAACTCCTCATCATGTTCTCGGACATGAATCGATCTTCTGCTGACGCCGGCCGAAGGTCCGGCGGTATTCGGACGTCGAGTTCAAGCTTCAACAATCACCTGGCGCGCCGCGCCCTGGCAGTGCGAGACCACCGCGGGCTGCCCGGATTCACCGCGCTGCCGGCGCCCCATAGCCGAGCCGACCGGCTCGCCGTCGCCCGTCGCCCGTCGGCCGAGGCACCCGGCCGACCCTGACCACAGACCGAACAGCCGCCCCTCGCCGGGGGCGGCCGCTCGCACCGTTCGGATCGGGTGTCAGATGCTCAGGGTCTGGCCCGGGAAGATGAGGTCCGGGTTGCCACCGATCGCCCTGACGTTCTTGGCGTACAGGCTCGCGGTGTCGGTGCCGAACCTGGCCGCGATGCCGCTCAGCGTGTCGCCGCTCCGGACGGTGTAGCTGCCGCCGGAGGTGCTCGTCTGCCCCTGCGTGGGCTTGGCCGGCTTCGCGGCGCCCTGCGCCTTCCCGGACGGAGCCTTCCCGGCCTGCGCCTTCCCGGGCTGCGCCGAACCGGACCCACCGGAGGTGTTGGTCTGCCCCTGCGCGGGCTTGGCCTGCTGCGGCGCCTTGGACTTCGGGGCCTTGGCACCGGCCGGGCCCTGCGCGGCCGACCGGTTCGAGGAACCCGTCGAGCCGTTCCTGGCGGAGGAACCCGCCGAGGTGTCGACGGCCGCCGGGGCGCCGCCCTTGCTGAGGCCCGCCTTCCGGGAGCAGACCGGCCAGGCGCCCGGCCCCTGCGAGGCGAGGACCTTCTCCGCGACCGAGATCTGCTGGGCCCTGCTGGCCTGGTGGGCCTGCGGCGCGTACGCGGTGCCGCCGTACGCCTTCCAGGTGGAGGAGGTGAACTGCAGTCCGCCGGAGTAGCCGTTACCGGAGCTGATGTTCCAGTTGCCGCCGCTCTCGCACTGGGCGACGGTGTCCCAGGCGGAGGCGGGAGCGGCGGAGGCCGAGGTGGCCGTGACGAGGCCGGCCACCGGAAGGGCCGCGACGGCCCCGCCGACCAGGGCCAGACGGGCACGACGGCGGCGCGTTCCGGCGGGGGTGGCGTTGGTGGGGGTGGTGGTGGCAGCGGCGTTCTCGTGACGGAAAGTCATGAAAATCCTCTCGACAAGCCCCGGGCGGGCAGACGGAACCAGGCCCTCGCCGGGGCCGTCGTCGCGCTCACCTCACTCGTCGGGCGGTCACGCACGTGTCCGACGTGCCCTGCCGCCGCCGCCACCCCCGCTCGCCGACGGCCTGTTCGAGCCGATCGCGTCGACGGGCACGGCCCTGACGCCGGGGGTCGGCCGGCGGGCTGTGCGTCGGGGGTGAACCCGGGTGGTGCTCGTTGCACCGCCAATGAAGCTACGGGCCGTTCGGGGCCACTTCAAGCAATTCCTGGACGCTGCAGGTCAGTTGACCGTTACCGGCGGTATTGATCGAGAAAGTGTGCCCGAATTGACAGCTTTTGACCATACTTTCACGATCAAACGATCAATTTCCGTGCCCTCACTCACACCTGCCGGCCCGTGAGAGCGCCGACACCATCGACCCTCCGCGACGCAGATCCCACACACCGTCACCGGGGCCACCGGAGTTCCCGGTTCCGTGCCGGATCGCTGTGGCATCCGCCACGTCCGCTACGCACCGTGTCCGAACGATGCCCCTCAGCCGACCCCGTCCAGCCCCGCGTCCCGTGCGAGCAACGCCGCCTGCACCCGGTTCTCACAGCCCAGCTTGGCCAGGATCCGGCTGACGTACGTCTTCACCGTCGCCTCGCTCATATGGATCCGGGCCCCGGCGTCGGCGTTCGACAGACCCTCACCCAGCAGTGCCAGCACCTCCAGTTCACGCTCGGTGAGCACCTCCAGCCGACGGCGTGCCGCGGCGGCCCGGGCCGCGACCGGACCGGTCCGGCCCCCGGCCAGCGAGTCCACGATGTGCCGGGTGGCCGCGGGCGAGAGGAAGGCGTGCCCCGTGGCGGCGGCCCGCACGGCCTGGATCAGCTCGGCCGGCGCGGTGTCCTTGAGCAGGAACCCGGCGCCGCCCTCGGTCACGGCTCGCAGCACATTATCGCGCTCCCCGAAGGTGGTGAGAATCAGCGCGCGTGCGCCGGGCGCGACCCGGGACAGTTCCCCGAGCGCCGTGAGCCCGTCCATCACCGGCATCTGGATGTCGAGCAGGACGACGTCCACCCGGTGAGCCCGGGCCAGTTCCAGGGCCTCCCGGCCGTCGGCGGCCTCCACGACCACGTCGATGTCGTCGGCGGAGGACAGGATCATCCGGATCCCGGCCCGGATGAGCGGCTCGTCGTCGGCGACGAGGACTCGGATCACTGCTGGTCATCCCCTTGAACGGTGCTGGCGGCAGCGCTGGTGCCGGTGCCGTGCACCATCCTCACACCCCCGGCGCTCACACCTTCACCGGGTAGTTCTCCTTCTCGACCAGGACGCCGTCCTTGAAGCAGAACCTGATGACGTTGTCCTCACCCATGTGCCCGGAGGGCTCGTCCGACATGAAGTACCGACAGGTGGTGCCCGGCGGCGGGGTCGGGCCGCTGCCCTCCCAGTCCTTGCTGAAGAAACGGTTGCCCTTCGGCAGCCGCTCCTCGACCCCGGCCTGGTCCGTGCCCACCTGGATCGAGTCGAACACGCTCTTCTGCACGGTCACGCCGTCGATGCCCCGGACGAAGGCCACCATGCCCCAGACCAGCAGGCCCAGCACGATGAGCACCACGGCCGTCCCGCCGGCCGCGCAGCCGATCGCGGGGCTGCGCCGGCGCCGCGCACCGGCCTCCCCGTCGGCCGCGGGCAGGGTGTCCAGTTCCCACAGCTCCGCGCCGCCGATGTCGGCGGCCTGGTCCGCCGCCCCCTCGTACGGCAGTACGGCGGCGAGCCGGAAACCCGCCTCGGGCGTCGGCCCGGCGTGCACCATCCCGCCGACCAGCCGGGCCCGCTCCCGCAGACCGGTCAGCCCCTGCCCACCGCTGACGGCCGCCCCCGCACCGGCGCGCACACCGACGAGCTCCGGCGCGCACGGATTGGCGACCTCCACCACCAGCGCGTCCGGCTCGTAGCGCAGCGCGACGCTGATCGGCGCGCCGGGCGCGTGCTTGTGCGCGTTGGTGAGCGCCTCCTGCACTATCCGGTACGCGGCGTTGTCGACCGCGGCCGCCAGCGGGCGCCGCTCGCCGTCCCGGCCGAGCGAGACGGTCGTCCCGGCCGCCCGCGAGAACTCCACCAGCCGCTCGATCCCCGCCACCCCGCCGGTCCGGCCGCCCCCGGACGCCGCCGGCCCGGCGGCCACCACGGGCGCGGGCGCCGTGGACTCGTCGTGCAGCACCCCGACCACCTCGCGCAGCTCGCGCATCGCGGCGACGGCGGCCAGCCGCAGCACGCCGACCGCCTCCCGCTGCCGGTCGGTCAGGGTACGGTCCACCTCCAGGGCGCCGGAGTGGACGGAGATCAGGGCCAGCTGGTGGCCCAGGCTGTCATGCATGTCCTGGGCGATCCGGTGCCGCTCACGCAGCCGCGCCTGGTGCGCCACCATGGTGCGCTCGCGCAGCAGTTGGTCGTTGCGCTCGCGCAGCGCGTCCAGCAGCGCCTGGCGCTGGGCCCGGTACCGGCCCCAGAGCGCGGGCAGCACGGCGAGCACCAGATAGCCGCCCAGCCCGAGCCCGATGATGAGCTTCAGCGGCGCCGCGCCGGCGTCCTTCACCACGCCCGCGTACGTCATCAGCAGGAACCCGCCGGTGAAGGAGCCGATCAGCGCCCAGAGCCGGTGCATCCGGGTACCGGCCGACCACCCCGCGCAGACCAGCAGCGGAAACGTCCCGCCGAACCAGCCGCAGGCGGCGGCGGTGATCACCAGCACGGTGCCGGGCAGGCCCCTCCGCAGCAGGAACAGCGCGGCGATGCCGGGCCCCACGAGGAGCCAGAGACCGGTCCTGCCGATCAGCTCGATCGCCGCCGCGAACACGCCCAGCAGCAGGGCGAACCCCAGCTCGCGCACCACCAGCCAGCGCCGCCAGGGCCCGGGAAACGCCGTCCGTACCGCCCTCGACCAGGCCTTCGCTATCGCGTCCACCCGGTGAGGCTAGCGGTGCGGCCCGGGGCCCGCCGCCACCCTTCGTCGCGACCCGCCCCGACGAAAGTCGCACCTCACCGCGGCCGCGGGCGCCGGACGGCCCCACGCGAACCGGGGCCCGACCGGGCCCGGAGCCAACCGGCCCGCTCACCCGTACGCGGTGAGCAGCAGCGCCACGTCGTCCACCCGCCGCGTCGAGCCGACCTCGCGCAGCAGCCGCTCGGCCAGCCGCTCCAGCCCGTCCGCCGTCCCGTCCGCCGCCCGGTCCGCCACCCCGGCGGAGCGCGCCAGCGCGGCGCACAGCCGGTCCACGCCGTGGTCGATCGCCACCGCCGGGTCCTCGACCAGCCCGTCCGTGTAGAGGGCGAGCACCGAGCCCCGTAGCAGCCGCAGCTCGCTGACGGGGTACTCGGCCCGCTGGTCGACGCCGAGCAGCGGGCCGCCCGCCACGTACAGCGCCTCGGCGCGCCCGCCGGGGTGGCGCAGCACCGGCGGGAGGTGGCCGGCCCGGGCGATCAGGGCGGTGCCGTCGGCCGGGGTGAGCCGTACCAGGCAGCAGCTGGCGAGCAGCCCGGGGTCGAGGTCGAGCAGCAGCTGGTTGGTCCGGGCGAGCACCTCGTCCGGCGGGTGCCCGCCGGTGGCGAAGGCCCGGACGGCGCTGCGCAGCTGGCCCATGGTGGCGGCGGCGCCGACGCTGTGACCCTCGACGTCGCCGATGACCAGGCTGAGATCGCGGCCGGTGACGATGGCGTCGTACCAGTCGCCGCCGATCTCCATGCCCTGGGTACCGGGCAGATAGCGGGCGGCGGTCCGGACGCCCTCCAGGGACGGCAGCCGGTGCGGCAGCAGGGCCTGCTGGAGGCCGCGGGCGAGGGCGAACTCGGCGTCGTAGAGCCGGGCGCGCTCCAGCGCCTGGGCGATGAACCCGCCGAGGGCGGTGAGCATGCCGCGCTCCTCCGGGGAGAACGCGCGGGCCTCGTCGAAGCCGAGTATGCAGCTGCCGACCGGGTGGCCGGAGGCGATCAGCGGCAGGAAGGCCCAGGCGCCCATCTCGTCGAGGGGGATGCCGGGGTAGGCGGCGGCGAGCGCGTGGACGGACTCGAAGAAGATCGGCGTGCCGGTGCTCAGGGTTTCGGCGCCGGGCACCCGGGCGCCGGTCGGGGTGCCCTCGAAGCGGTCGAGGAAGCCGTCCGGGTAGCCGCTCTGGAAGACCAGGTCGAGGCGTTTGTCGCAGACGTTGTAGATGGCGAGCTCCTGGCCTCCGAAGGCCGGCAGGATCTCGTCGGCGACGGCCCGGCAGACCTCGCGGACGGTGACGGCCTCGGTCAGCGCGCTGGCCAGCTGGAGCAGGTGGTGCATCGCGCTGAGGCCGGTCCGGGCGGCGGCCGGGGGGTCGGGCTCGGGCCCGGTCGTGCCGGGGGGCGGTTCGGCGGCGACGACCCGGCCGGTGACGCCGTGCGCGTCGGGGTAGAGGGAGAAGGCGAGCCAGCCGTCCGGCGGGTGGGCGGCGAGGAAGGCGGTCGGCCGCTGGGAGAGCATCGCGGCCCGGTGGCGGTTCTCGTAGACCGGGTCGGAGAGCCAGGGCAGCACGTCCCAGGGGTGGTGGCCGAGCAGGTCCTCGCGGCGGGCGTGCAGCAGCAGTTCGACGCTGTGGTTGGCGTAGACGATCCGGCCGTCCGGGTCGAGCGAGAGGACACCGTCGCGCAGGCGTTCCACGGCGGCCGCGGCGGCGGTGCCGGTCCGGGTGTCGAGGACGGCGCCGACCAGGTGGGTACGGTCATCCGGCCCGTCGCCCTCGGGGACACGGCCCCACAGGTCGACCGGGCAGGGGTGGCCGTCGCGGTCGAGCACCCGGATCCGGGCGGCCAGCACCCGGCCGCGGTTCAGCGCGCCGCGGAGGGCGGCCCGGAACTCGGCCCGGTCGCCGGGGGCGATCCGGGCGTCCACGGTGGCGGCCCGGCCGTCGAACCCGGCGGGGTCCAGACCGAAGATCTCGCAGAACTGGTCGTCCGCCGAGAGCGCCCCGGTGGCCGCGTTCCAGTCGAACAGGCCGAGCCGGGTGGTCGGCGCGGACGGCGGCGCCAGCTCGGCCACGGCCGTCCCGCCGTCCGGCTCCACCGGGTGCCCGGCCGCCGCCAGCCCGGCCAGCCCGGCCCCGAGCCGGTCGGCCACCGCCCGCAGCTGCCGCCGTGCGCCGTCCGGCACCCCGTCGGCCGAGGCCGCCCAGAGCACGTTGAGCACCCCGTACGTCTCCGGGCCCGCCCTGACCGGTACGAAGGCCGAGGCGAAGTCGTACGGCATCCCGACGGCGAGCTGCGGGAAGCGTCGCATGGTGTCCTCGGTGTCGGCCAGGACGACCGTGTGCCCGGTGCGGAAGCTCACCGCCACCGGCAGCGGCCCGGCGGCGGCCACCCGCCGGAACGGGCTGATGACCGACAGCGGCACACCGGCGAGCGTGCAGAGCGTCAGCGAGCGCCGGTCGCGCGAGCGGAGGTAGACCATGGCGCCGTACGCGTCGGTGCTGCCGAGCACCGTGCGGACGGCGGTCGCGAGCAGCTCGTCCCGTTCGTCCGCCGTCCCGTCGGCGGCACCGCTCTCCCCTGGGCGGCGCAGGTCGGGTCGCGCGGCCCGGGTACCGCCGGTCACATGCGGACCGTCCCGGTCCGCCGGCACACCCTGGCGCATCCTCTCTTGCTACGCCCGGGTCAAGGGACTGTCAAGGCGGGGCCGGGCCTCCCCCGGCGGGCCGCCCCGCCATCGGGCCGCCCCGCCGTCGGCGGGCCATCATGACAGCATGCCGACCTCCCCCGGTCCCACCACCGTGGTCAACCTCAAGGGCCACCGGGACGACCCGGACTTCGCCGATGTCCTGTACGTCGGCCGCCCGATGCACCGCGGCGGCTGGCACCTGCCCGGTTCCCCGCTCTACTGCCCCTACCGCCCCGGCCCGGACTGCACCCGGGAGGAGATGACCGCCCGGTACCGCGCCTATCTGCTGGCCCGCCCCGACCTGCTGGCGCTCGTCCCCGCCCTGCGTGGCCACCGCCTCGGCTGCTGGTGCGTCCCGTTGCCCTGCCACGCCCAGGTCCTCGCCGACCTCGCCGACCACGGCCCCGGCTGACCGCCCGGCCCGGGGCTTGTCCGAGCACACCGCGACCGGTCTCCCCGGGGGCGGCCCCGCCCGCTTCGGTATTGTCCGTCGGACAGGGCGGCGCGACGGCCGCTCCCGGGGGGAAAGCGGGTATCAGGCATGCAGCCGGCAGCGTCCGAGCGTTCCGCCACGCAGGCGTCCGACCCGGCCGAGGACACGTCCGGCGCGTCCTGGCAGTGGGACGAGGAGGCGGACGACCGGGCCGCCGCGCCCGCGGACGTGGTCGGCGGCGGCGCCGGGCCCGACGGCGACGGGCCCCGGCCGAGCCGGCGGCGGCTGCTGGCGGGGGCCGGCGTGCTGGCGGCGGGCGCCGCGCTCTGGGCGGTCTCCCGCCCGTCCGGCGGCGGACCGGCACCCGGGCCGCCCAGGCCGCTGCCCACCCGGATCGCCGGGCCGGAGCCGCTCTGGACGTACCGCGGCCCGGCGGCGATGACGCCCGAGCGGCTGGCCGACCACCCGGACCGGCCGCTCTTCCTCTCCCGGACCGGGCTCCAGGTGCTCGACCCCGCCGACGGCTCCCCGCTGCGCGGCCTCGTCTTCGAGACGCCCGGCAAGGACCGGCCGGGCGACCTCGGCACACCGGC
This sequence comes from Kitasatospora sp. NPDC092286, assembly GCF_044755565.1. Classification (NCBI taxonomy): domain Bacteria; kingdom Bacillati; phylum Actinomycetota; class Actinomycetes; order Kitasatosporales; family Streptomycetaceae; genus Kitasatospora; species Kitasatospora sp. NPDC092286. The sequence goes on from NZ_JBIVRD010000012.1 coordinate 160,255, forward strand.
CGACCGGGTGGTGCTCGGCGCCGACCGGATGTTCACCGTCTCGTACGGCCACATCGACGGCCGTCACCTCACCGACGCGGCCGCCGACTGGAGCCTGCCGCTGCCCGACCACCTCGACGGCAGCATCACGCTCTACGGCTGCGACGGCGCCACGCTGTACGGCAAGGTCTCCGCCCGGCCGGCCGGGGGCGCCCTGGGGGGCGACACCCTGTTCGCCGTGCGGATCGCGGACCGCACGGTGCTCTGGTCCCGTCCGGTGGCGCCCGCCGAACAGCTGTTCACGCCCGTCACCGCGGCCGGCGGCCGGCTCCCGGCCTGCGACACCACGGCGGGCCGCACCGCACTGGTGGTCCGCGGCGCCGCCGACGGCGAGCGCGCCTGGTCGGCGGCGGCCGACGAGAACCTGCGCTGGTGCGCCGCCGACCAGGAGAACCTCTACCTCCCCGACGGCCCGGCCGGCCTGCGGGCGCTGCGGCTCGCCGACGGCTCCGCCCGCTGGGAGACCGCCGCCGACCCGGCCGGGGAGCTGCGCTCGCTGTCCCCGGTGACCGACGGCACCCGCGTCTACCTCCCCCGCGACAACGGCCTGGTCACCGCGTACGACGCCGCCACCGGTGCCGAGCTCTGGTCCCGCCGCCTCCCGTTCCGGCTGGACCGCCGCAGCCACCCGCTGCCGGTCGGTGGCGTCCTCTTCGTCCCCGGCCCGGCCGCCGCCGGTGTCTGCGCCCTCGACGCCGCCACCGGCACCGAACTGTGGACGTTCCGCGACTCCGGTCCCGGCGTCGACGTCTGGTCCCTCGCCGCGGACCGGACCCGGCTCTACGCGGGCCACGACGACATCCTGTACGCCCTCCCGCTCACCTGAGCCCGCCCGGCCCCACCCGAACCCCCACCTCCCGGCACACCGAGGCAGGATGGCCCGATGCAGGTACGACCGATCTCGCCCGAACGGCTGGCCGACCTCCTCGCCGACCGTGTGACCGCCCTGCCCGGCTCCGGGCAGCGGTGGCTGCGGGTGGCCGTGGACGGCGCCGCGGCGGCCCGCCCCGGTGCGCTCGCGGACGCCCTGGTGGAGCCGCTGCGCCTGCGCGGCCGGCCGGCCCTGCGGGTGTCGGCGGCGGACTTCCTGCGGCCGGCCTCGGTCCGGCTGGAGTACGGGCGGCACGACCCGGACGCCTTCCACGACCTCTGGCTGGACGACGGCGCCCTGACCCGCGAGGTACTGGACCCGCTGGAGCCCGGCGGCACCGGCCGGGTGCTGCCCTCGCTGCGCGATCCGGCGACCGACCGTGCGACCCGCGCGCCGTACACCACCATGCCGCCCGGCGGGGTGCTGCTGCTGGACGGCCCGCTGCTGCTCGGCCGGTGGCTGCCCCTGGAGCTCACCGTCCATCTCGCGCTCACACCCGCCGCGCTCGCCCGCCGCACCCCGCCCGACGAGCAGTGGACACTGCCCGCCTTCGCCCGCTACGAGGCCGAGACCACTCCCGCCGAGACGGCCGACCTCACCGTCCGGGTGGACGACCCTCGGCACCCGGCCCTGGTCGAACGCCCCTGAGCGGCCGCCCGGCGGGCACCTCGGGCGCCGGGCCGCGCTGGCAGTACGGGCACCAGTAGGCCACCCGGTCGCGCGGCGGCTCGCCCTGACCCGCCGTCAGCACCGTCGTCCCGCAGCGCGGGCAGGGGCGGCCGGCCCGGCCGTACACCCAGTGCTGGTGGCCGCGCCGGGTGTCACCGGTGGTGATGTGGCCGGGGCGCAGCCTGTTGGCGTCGAGGAGCTGCCGGGCCCGCGCCACCAGCCGGTCGGGGCCGGGCAGTTCGCCGACCGCCGTCCACGGTGTCACGCCGGCGAGGAAGCAGAGCTCGTTGGCGTAGACGTTGCCGATCCCGGCCAGGTTGCGCTGGTCGAGGAGGGCCTCGGCGAGCGGGCGGCCGGGGTGGGCGAGGAGCCGGCGGACGGCCTCGGCCGGGTCCCAGTCGGGGCCCAGCAGGTCGGGCCCGAGGTGGCCGACGGCGCGTGGTTCGTCGGCGGTGCGGAGCAGCTCGACGACCGGCAGGCGGTAGCCGACGGCCGTGCCGTGCTCGGTGCCGAGGACGGCCCGGATCTGCCAGGCGGGCCCGCCGGCCCAGCGCTCGCCGGGCCGGTAGACCTCCCACCGGCCGTCCATCCGCAGATGGGTGTGGAGGGTGAGGCCGCCTTCGAGCCGGGTGAGCAGGTGCTTGCCGCGCGGGGCGACCTCCAGCACCCGCCGGCCGGCGAGCGCGGCGGTGGCGTGCGCGGGCACCCGCAGGTCGGCGGTGGTCAGCAGCTGCCCGGCGAGGAGCTCGTGCAGCCGGGCCGCCGCGCGGTAGACGGAGTCACCTTCTGGCATGTCTCCATCCTGCCCTGAGCGCGGCGGCCCGGCGTGGTTCCGCGGACCGTGGTCACCCGGCGGCGGCCACCTGCCCCTCGCGGACCACGACGACCGGGCAGGGGGCGTGCTCGGTGAGGTGCCGGCTGACGGAGCCGAGCAGCGCGCCGGAGAAGCCGCCGAGGCCCCGGCTGCCCACGACGACCAGCGCGGCACCGTCGGCCGCCTCCAGCAGGGCCTGTGCGGCGTTGCCGGGCACCACGGCCTCGGAGACGTGGACGGCGGGGTCGTCCCCGACGACCTTGGCGACCGTCTCGGAGAGCGTCTGCCCGGCCAGGTCCTGGGGGTTGAAGCCCTCCGCCGGGGGCACGCTGAGGCCGGCCCAGCCGTAGAACGCCGGGTACTCCCAGGCGGCCACCGCGTTGACGGTGCCGCCGGTCAGCCGTGCGTAGTCGATCGCCCACCGCAACGCCTGCTCCGAGGCGGGCGAGCCGTCCACGCCGACGACGATCCGGGGGTGCGCGCTGTTGGTCATGCCGCTGCTCCTTGCTCGACTACCTCGGCTTCAGCTGCCGTTTGCACCACAAACATAGATCGATACGGGCAAACGATCGCCAATTGCCACGCCGGAAGCCCCGAATACATTCGAACCCTGTGCCGCCCTGGGCCAACGCCGAAGAAGCACCGCCGCCGGCGCGCGCACCGACCGGCCGTCAGGCCCGGTAGACCGCCCAGGAACCGGCCATCCGGGCGGACTGGCCCGGGGTGAACTGCGTCATGCAGGAGTCGTAGGTGTAGTCCATGAAGTTGTGGACCGGGTCGAGGCCGACGGCGGGGCAGGTGTCCCGGCCCTCGGGGCACTGGTAGGCGGCGTTCGCCTCGGCCGGCGTGTCGTCGACGTAGTCGCCCGGGTCGCTGCAACCGCCCTGGAAGGTGTGGTAGAGCCCCAGCCAGTGGCCGATCTCGTGGGTCGCGGTGTAGCCCTGGTTGTAGTTGGCGGCCGCGCCACCGGGGAGGGACGCGTCGAGGATGACCACGCCGTCGTCGGTCGGGTTCAGCAGGTACTGGCTCGGGAACGTCGCCCAGCCGAGCAGCGGCTGGCCGAGGCTGGCGGTGTAGAGGTTGAGGGCGCCGGCGCCGCCCCTGCGCAGCGCGCTCTTCATCGCCTTCTCCGCCGGGGAGCCCGGGGTCATGCCGCTGTACCAGGCGGCGTTGTCGGTGTAGTCGGTGTCGGCCAGCCGGAACTGGAACGGGCTGGCCGTGTTGCCCGCGCCCTGGCCGCCGTAGGTGGCGTTGAGGACGGCGAGCTGGTTGGCGATGTCCGCCGGGCCGAGCCGGCCGGTCGCCCCGGAGTGGATGACGTGCAGGTACACCGGGATGGTGGTGACGCCGCCCGGCCCGCCGGGGACGGGCGGCATGCCGCCCTGGCCCACAGCGGCCAGGGCGGCCCGGATGGTCAGGTCCGTCTCCATCGCCCTGGCCTGGACCTCGGTGACGGCGTTCGGCTCCTGGCTGTCCGGGCCGCCGGCGGGCTTGCGGGCCCCGGTGCCCTGGCCACTCCGGCCGTCCTGGCTGCCCTGGCTGGGCCGGCCGTCGGCGTCGGCACACCGGGACGAGGCCGCGTGCCGGGCTGCGGGGAACGCCGCGGGGGCGGCGAACTGGGTCAGCCCGAGGGCGGCGACAAGGGCGGCGGCGCTGAGGAATCTGCGGGGAACACACGAGGGGACGCGGGCAGAACGACGCATCTGCGCTCCTGAGGGGGAGTTGTCACGGTGGCGGCCACCGGCGGCCGCCCGGCCAGGGCTGCGCAGGGCCGCCCGGAAGCGCCGGACCCGCTCGGGCCGGGCACTCTGACGCCCCGTCGGACGCCGTCCGGAAGCCCGATCGGCCCACCCGGCCCGCCCGGAACGGCGGATGCCTTGGCGCTCGATCCCCTACCGCCCCCGTGCCGTCCGGCAGTTGACGCACCGTCCCGTCCGACCGGCCGGGGAGCCGGGGAGGACGATCCGGGTCGGCGGCCCGCACCGCCTCGCCGAGACTACGACGCCACGAAGACGATCTCCCGCAGGGCGCGCGCACCGGCCCGGTCGAGTAGCACGGCCGACGCACAGCCGGCCGGCGGCCGTCCGGTGCCCGCCAGCCGCCGGCGCAGCCGCCGCGCGGCCTCCCGGTGCCGGGCGAAGGCGTACGCGGAGACCGCCTGCCCCCGGGTGTGCTGGCCGTCCCGGGCCTCACCGGCACTGGCGTCCAGCAGCACCAGGTGCACCCGCCGGCCCTGGCGGGCGGCGGCCCGGGTGAGCCAGAGCCGCACCCAGGGCAGCGCCCCGCAGTCGTGCACCGCGAGCGGGCCGCCGGCCAGCACCGCGCGCCGCAGCCGCCGGTAGTGCTCGATCCGCACCAGCGGGCGGTAGACGAAGTAGGGCAGCCAGCCGGGCGCCCGGGCGGCGTACTCCTCCCGGACCTGCTGGGAGTCGACCAGCCGGGCTCGTACGCAACGGCGCATCAGTGTGCTCTTCCCGCTGCCGGGCAGCCCCGAGACGACCAGCAGGCCGTCGGCGGGGTAGCGCAGCGCCGTCGGCCGGCGGCCCTCGCACCCCTGCCGCAGGTCGTGCAGGCCGCGCGGGCGCAGCGCCGGTTCCGCCGGCCCGGCCACGGCACGGTGCGCGGCTCTCGGCGCGGGCACGCGCTGCGCCGGTGCCCCCACCGCCGACGGCTCCGCCCCGGACACCTTCGTCTCCACCACCGGCTCTCCCCCTGTCCCCCGGCCTGTCTCCCCGGTCGGGCCTCTCGGTGAAGCCTTCCCTTCCCAAGAGAGAGTAAAGACTAGGCCATGGCGACGGGGGCGCCGTCGAGCGGCGTGACACCGTTTCACCCGCCCGTCCGGGCCGGGGCGCGGAGCGGACGGGTCAGTGCAGACCGGCGAGGACGTCGTCGGCGCGGTGGCGCCAGGTGTACCGGTCGAGGACCTGCCGGCGGCCCTCGTCCCCGAGGGCCCGGCGCAGCGCCGGGTCGGCGAGGAGCTCGGTGATCGCGGCCACCCAGGCGGCCGGGTCGCCGGGCGGGCGGAGCAGGCAGTTGACCCGGTCCTGGAGAACCTCGTGCAGGACGGGGAGGTCGGAGGCGACGATGGCGCGGCCGTGGGCCAGGTACTCGAACAGCTTCAGCGGGGAGGCCCACCGGCTGGTCTCCCCGAGCCCTCCGGCGGCGTAGACCTTCTTCTGGTACGGCGCCAGGACGACGTCGAAGAGCGGGACGTAGGCGCGGACCGCACCGGGCGGGCGGTGGCCGTGGAAGTACACGTTGGGGAGCCGGCCGGGCTCCTCCCAGCGGGCCCGGTCCTCGGGGGTGCCGCCGACCAGGTGGAAGTCGAGCCCGGGGAGCCGTCCGGCGAGATCGAGGATCAGGTCGATGCCGCGCCCGGCGTAGAGGTGCCCGACGTAGCCGATCCTGGGCACACCCGGGCGCCCGGGCAGCCGCGGCGGTGCCGGGTACGAGCCGGGCGGGTCGGCGCAGTCGGGGGCGACGAGGACCGGAGGGGTTCCCGGGCCGCCGTGGGCCTGCCGGAAGTCGCGGGCGAGGGCGTGGGTGATCACCACGACCCGCGCGAGGGAGGGCCGGGCGAGCAGTTCGCGCTCCGCCCGGCGGATGTCGGGGTCGTCCCAGAGCAGGTGCGTCTCGTACACGAGCGGCGCGAGGTCCGGCGCGAGGGCGAGGCTGTAGGCGTCGCGGCCGTAGATCAGGTCGGGGGCGGCGCCGTCGATCAGCAACTCGCTCACCCGCGCGGCGCGTTCCCGGTAACCGGCGGCGCCGGTGTCGGGGGCGGGCACGGAGCGGACGGGGAAGCGGTGCCTGGTCCCGTAGTAGGCGTGCGGGTCGTCGGCCGGGTACGAGCCGGGCAGCGCGTACAGGGTGACGTCGTGTCCGGCCTCGGTGAACGCGTCGCACATCCGCATGACGTGGATGCCGTTGGCGTAGACGGAGGGGATGCTGCCGCTGTGCAGGTAGGCGATGCGCATGCCGGCCTACGCCTGGGCCGGGGACGGGGGCGGCGTCCGCGTGTTCTCGTAGGCGGGTGGTCTCCGCAGGGCCGCCCGCAGGAGGTGCCGGCCGTAGGCGGCGGTGGCCCGCGAGCGCAGGGAGGCGAGCGCCGGCAGCGGCCCGTCGAGCAGCCGCGGGTCGTGGTACGGGATCCAGCCGCCGCCCTGCCGGCTGAAGCGCGGGGCGCCGACGCTGATCCGCTTGGTGAGCACGTACCGGGTCTCGTCGGTGGTGTTGGTCTCGGAGCTGTGGACGTGGTCGCCGGCGAACACCAGGATGTCGCCGGGATCGAGGGTGACCCGCACGGGGGTGCCGAGGTCCTGGCCGGGGGCGACGCGGAAGCCCTCCCGGCGGACCGGTTCCCGGTAGAGGTGCGGGTAGATGAGCAGACCGTTGCCGGGGCGGACCCGGCCCAGCGCGATCCACAGGTTGACGGAGTTGACGGGCGTGTTGAACCACGAGTCGATGTGCGGGGAGTGCGGCACCATGAAGCCCGCGAGCGGGTCGAGTTCGGCGCGGCCGGCCACGGCGGCGTGCGGCAGCATGATCCGGACGCCGAGGTGGTGGCTCAGGTAGACCCGGGGGCCGCCCGGGGCCGCCCGCTCGGCGAAGGAGCGCACCGCCTCGGCCGCGACGGGCCGCAGCAGCGTCTCCAGCCGGGTACGGAAGGCGGTCGCCTGCTCGACGGTCGCGGCGGTGTGCAGCGCTTCGACACCGAGGCGCCCGACGGTGGCGGCGGCGTCGGGCGGAAGGGTCCCGGCGGCGGCGTGACCGGTGGCGCGGAGCAGCGGTTCCAGCGCGTCCAGGTGGTGCAGGCCGCGCCTGACCACCACGAGCCGGCCGTCGTCGACCACCTGGCGCAGCGGTACGCCGAGGCCGCCCGGGCCGGGGCGCGGCTCCAGGATCTCGTGCCGGCCGGTGGCCGCGGCACCGGGTTCTCGGGCGGGTGCGGACATGGGAACCTCCCGTTCGTCGACGGCGGTTGGTCGCGGGGGCCGCCCCGGGCGTCTCCGCTGCCGGTGGTCTCCCGCGGGTGCTTCGGTGCTCTCCTGCCGGGGGCGGACCGCGGGTCAGGCGGTCCGTTCGTAGACGGACACGTGGTAGGAGCTGGCGGAGGTGTAGGCGCCGCCCTTCCAGTCGCCGAAGCGGTCCCGCAGGCGCAGCCCCGCCATCCCGGCCATCAGGTCGAGTTCGCCGGCATGGGCGTAGCGGAAGGAGACCGGGACGTGGTGCACGCCGTCGCCGTCGACGATCAGGTAGTCCGAGGTGTACTGCTGCGCGGCGCGGTTGACGCGGCGGGTGCGGACCGTCACCCCACCCGGGATCGGGAGGGTGGCCACCGCGGCGCCCGGGTCGGCGAGCGCCTCGGGGACGTGGGCGTCGAGGACGAACAGCCCGCCGGGACGCAGCCGGTCGGCGGCGTTGGCGAAGCAGCGGACCTGGGCGTGCTGGGTGGGCAGTTCGAAGAACGTCCCGTTGACCACGTACACGAGGGCGAAGGTGCCGTCGACCGGGACGTGGCTGAAGTCCCCGGCGGTGACGGGGACGGACCGGCCACCCGGTTTGGCGCGGAGCCGGTCGGTCATCTCGGGTGCGCCCTCGATGCCGTGGACCTCCAGGCCCCGCGCGGCCAGTGGCAGGGCGATCCGGCCGGTGCCGGAGCCCAGTTCGAGGAGCGGCCCGCCGCCGGCGGCCCCGGCGAGACCGGCGAGCAGGTCGACGGTGCTGTCGGTGACGTACGAGGGGAACCAGTCGTCGTAGCGGGCGGCGAACGCGGTGGCGTAGTACGGGTCCTGGTCGGCCATGGCGGACGGTCCTTTTCGTGGCGGCGGGCACGGTGCGGGCGGGGTGCGGGCGGCGGGCCCGTCAGCCGAAGGGATGCGGCCGGCCGGGCCGTCCCGGTCCGGCGGCTCCGGTCGGGCCGCCCGGCAGCGGGAGGGCGCCCGGGGCCACGGCCCGCACCACCCGCAGCCCGGCCTCGGTGCCCTGCGGCGACGGGGTCGGTACGGCGATCACGTCCGCGCCGGTGTGCGCGGCCAGCAGTGGGCCCGGACCGGCGTGGTACCCCACCGGGGCCTGCGGACCGGCGTGGTCGTGGCGGGCTTCGGCGAGCCAGAGGGCCAGGCTGTCCTGCCGGTGGTAGGCCCAGAGCGCGTGTTCCAGCGCGGTGGCCGGCTCCGTGGCACCGGCCCACCGGGCCCAGGTCTCCCGCGCGACCGGGGTGTCCATGCTCCAGCGGACCATCAGGGCCTCGTAGGCCGCCTTCCCGGCCAGGGCCGGATACCGACCTGCCGGGCCGCAACGCGCCCCGAACGCCTGGCCGGTGCCGTCCGGGGCGTGGACGCAGACCACCACGCAGACGGCCCCGGCCGGAGCGGGCAGGAGGAAGGCCGTCGCCTCCAGACCGAGGAGGCCGAGCGACTCGCACAGCCCGGGGTCGGCCCGCCAGGGCACCACGACGGGGGGTTCGGTGTCGTCGCCGTACCAGCTGCGCCGGATCAGGTCGCGTTCCAGGATCTCCCAGAGGGCGTGGTCACGGGCCGTCGCCTCGTCCGGGTGCGCCGCCACCCCGGTGGATCCGGCGCTGATCCCCGCCCGGCAGCCGGGCGGGGGCCGGTGGCGCAGGTACACCGCTCCGGCGGGCACCAGGACGTCTCCCCCGTCCGTCAGCGACCGGCCGACCGCCCAGAGCAGGGCCGCGTCCCGCACGTCGCCGTCGGCTCCCCGGGCGCCGTGGACCAGCAGCGCGGGATCGACGGCCGGCCGGCCGGCGCGGTGCAGCCGCCGGTACGTGGCCCGCACCCCGGGCCCGGCCTCCGCCTCCCGCCCGGCCACGATGTTGCCCATCCGCTCGATCAGTTCGCCCCTGGCCCGGACGGCGGTGTCCTGCGCGTCCTGCCCGGCCGCACTGCCGACGACGACCTCGTCACCGCCCGCACGGACGCCGGTGAACAGCGCCGACCGGGCCGCCGCGCGGGCGAACACGACGGCCGGCGCACCGGCGAACGGCCGGAACGCCTGGGCCTCCCACGGCCGGGCCGGCGCCCCTGCGGAGCCGCTCACGCCGACGCCTCCGCGCCGGCCCGGGCCAGCACCCGGCGGCCCGCGTCGGTGAGCGCGGCCCGGTGCGCCTCCAGCGTCGTGGCGGCCTGTCCGACGTCCTCGCGGTGCCGCGCGTACCTGGTGCGCAGCAACTCCTGGTCGAGGGCCGGTCCTGAGCGTCCGGTGAGGAGCCTGCGGTAGAACGACGCGCTGCGGGACAGGACCACCATCTGGTGGAACAGCCCGCCGAGGGGGCGCCGGTCGGCGCGCAGCGGTGTCGCCACCAGGGCGCCCTGTTCGGCCGTGCGGTGCCAGAGCGGTGTCGAGATCAGCGCCGCGTTGCAGCGCTGATGGGTACCCTCGTGCAGCAGGGCCTCCGCCAGGCGCAGCGGGGCGGGCAGGCCGTCGGGTTCGTCCGTCAGGCGCTCCCGGCCGAGGAACACCGCGCCGTGCACGGTGAAGTCGGTGAACCCTTCGATGGCTTCGCCGGACAGCAGGGCGATCTGGCGCACGGTGTACGTCAGTTCGTCGAGCATGGCCGGCCAGACGGCGGCCAGGAGCCGGATCGCCTCGTCGGCGGTCGCGCGTTCGGTGTCCGTCCACGCGCGGACCTCGCTCGTCGCCGGTGCTGCTCCGTTGCGCGCTCCGGCGGCCGGGGCGGGCGGGGTGTCGGCGAGCGCGCGGGCGACCGAGCGGCTCAGGTGCGGCTGGGGCCCGGCGAGTTCGAGCCGCCACGGGCGGCCGCCGCAGTCCCGGCCGGGCACCGCGCGGGCGAGGGCCAGGGCCGTGTCGAGCCGGGCGGCGAGTTCGTCGTGGCGCTCCGGGGTGAGCGGACCGGAGCGCAGCGCGCGCTGCGCGGTGTGGGCGAGCTCGATCACGGCCGGGTGGCCGAGGTCGTCGGCCGTCAGGCCGGGGTGGCGCGCGGCGAGCGCGGGCGGATGGTGCGGCGGCGCCGCCGGACCGTCCGCTCCGGGAACGGGGGCGGGGGCGGGGGCGGCCAGTGTGGCCCGGCGCAGCGCGCCGAGCGTCAGCCGGCAGACTCCCCGCTGGTCGCGCGCCGCCTCCGCCGCGTTCGGTTCGATGTCCACGTGCGCGCTCCTCTGTGCCGCCGCCGGTGGGCGATCCGCCGGGCGAGGCCGGTCAACGATGGATCAGAAGTGGCACGCGGCGGACCGAATGGCCGCCGCGTGCGTCACGCGCGGGTGGTCACTCGCCCGGAAGGTCGATCAGCAGCGGAAGCTCCGGCAGTTCCTCCGACGTGACGGGCTCGATGTCCTCGTACATGATCCGACTCCCTTCGAACCACCGGATCCCGCCCGGATGACGGGCCCTCGGCGCGCATTCATCATCCTCAGTGATCATGCGGCTTCCAAGAGTGACGATCCGCTTCCGGTGGGAACCGGCCGACCCGTGGGCAACGGGTTTGAACCGGGCCGGTGCCGGTGGAACCACGCGCACGGGCTGGCCGGTAGGGCACCGCACGGACCGGAACGACGGCGTCCGGTGGCGGCGCTTCCACCCCGGGAGAGCCGGACAACGTCCGAATCCGCGCGTGCCTCCGCACACCGGGACCGTCCAGAATCTGATCCGTGACGACCACGCGCCCCGCCCCACCGACGCCGGAGCGGCCACAACCCGGCCGTCTGGAGAGCCCCTTGCCCGATGCGCGGAGCGACGGCGCCCACCCCACCGACGACGCCCACCCCCTCGTCGACGGCTACCCCGCGAGCCCCAGCGTGCGGGCCGGAGGCGTCCTGCGGCTGCACCTCTCGACCCGGGCGGACCGCTTCCGCGCCGACTTCTTCCGCTGCGGCGCCGAGGTCCGCCACATGGGCGGCACCGGCGGGCCCGGCCGGTACGCGCCCGCCGGCCGCTACGACCAGGACTGGCACTGGCCCGGCCATGACTTCACCGTCCCCGCGCACTGGCCCTCGGGCGTGTACATCGCCGTCCTGCGGCCCCACGCGTCCGGCCCGCCGGACCTCCCGGAGCCCGGCGCCGGCGCGGAGCACCTGGACGCCCGGCACTCGCGCCTGCTGTTCGTGGTGACACCGGCCGGGCCCACGAAGGCGCGGGTGCTGTACAAGGTGCCGGTCCTCACCTACCACGCGTACAACCAGAGCGGCGGCGGAAGCCTCTACGGATCGCTGCGCACCGACGATCCGCCGCCCGGCGCGGACACCCCGGTCACCCAGGCCGTCACCCTGCGCCGCCCCGGCGGCGGCATCGGCGGCCCGGTCAAGGGCTACCCCGACGCCCACGACCCGCGCACCCCCCGGCAGACCTTCGCCCACTGGGACGCCCCGTTCGTCGCCTGGCTGGAGCGCGGCGGTTTCACCGCCGACTACTGCACGGACCTCGACCTCCACCAGGACCCGCACCGCGCCGACGGATACCGCCTGCTGCTCTCGGCGGGACACGACGAGTACTGGAGCGCACCCGCCCGCCGCCACGTCACCGCCTTCCGCGACCGCGGCGGCAACCTCGCCGTCTTCGGCGCGAACACCTGCTGGTGGCGCGTCACGGTCTCGGCCGACGGCACGACCGTGCGCTGCGCGAAGCACCCGCCCGGCGCGGCCCCGGGCGTCGACGTCGACCGGCTGCGCGGTGCCCCCGGCCACTGGTGGGAGTCCGAACCCGAGAACACCCTGACGGGCGTCAGCTACCGCAACGGCGGCGGTCACTGGGAGGGCCCCCGGGCCCCGCTGGGCTTCACCGTCCAGCACACCGGCCACGAGCTCTTCGCGGGCACCGGACTGCGCGACGGCGACGTCCTCGGCGCCGAACACGCCCTCGTGGGGTACGAGTGCGACGGCGCCGCCCACCGCCGCGACGGCGCCGGGCGGGCGGTGGCGACCGGCGCGGACGGTACGCCGCCCGGCTTCACCATCCTGGGGGTGGCCGACCTCCCGGCCGATCCGGCCGCCGGCTGGCACACCGCCGTCCGGGAGGACGACGGCCCCGGCCGGGCCGCGACCTTCGGCCTGTACACCAGCGGCGGTACGGTCTTCACCGCCGCCACCGTCGACTGGCCGCGGCTGCTCGCCCTCGACCCCCGGGTGCGCACCATCACCCACAACGTGGTCACCGCGCTGTCCTGAGCCCTGCCGCCCCCGCGCATCCCCGCACGTGCCGGTGCCGCCGGCACCCCGGGAACGGGCGTCGGCGGCACCGGCCGGGCGGTCAGCCCAGCTGCGGGGCGACCCGCGAGGCGATCAGCTCCAGGTGGTCGAGGTCGTCCAGGTCGAGGATCTGCAGGTAGATGCGCTGGGTGCCGTGGGCGGCGTAGCGGCCGATGGTCTCCGCCACCTCGTCGGGGGTGCCGGCCAGACCGTTGGCCTTCAGCTCGGCCACGTTCCGGCCGATCGCGTCGGCGCGGCGGGCGACCTCGGCGTCGTCGCGGCCGACGCAGGCCACCAGGGCGCTGGAGTACACCAGGTCGTCGGCCTCGCGCCCGGCCGCCTCGACGGCGGCCCGCACCCGGCCGAACTGGGCCGCGCTGGCCTCCGGCGAGACGAACGGCATGTTGAACTCGTCGGCGTAGCGGGCGGCCAGCGCCGGGGTGCGGGTCGGGCCCGTGCCGCCGATCAGGACCGGGATCTTCTCCTGGGCGGGCTTGGGCAGCGCGGGCGAGTCGGTCAGCGTGTAGTACTGGCCGGCGAAGTCGAAGGTGTCCCCGACCTTGGTGTTCCACAGCCCGGTGATGATGGCCAGCTGCTCGTCCAGCCGCCCGAACCTCTCCTTCGGGAACGGGATGCCGTAGGCGGCGTGCTCCTCGGCGAACCACCCGGCGCCGAGGCCGAACTCGACCCGGCCGCCGCTCATGGCGTCGACCTGGGCGACCTGGATGGCGAGCACACCGGGCAGCCGGAAGGTGGCGGCGGTCATCAGGGTGCCGAGGCGGATGGTGCTGGTCTCCCGGGCGAGGCCGGCCAGGGTGATCCAGGCGTCGGTCGGCCCGGGCAGGCCGGCCCGGATGGCGGCGGCCGGGTCGCCCTCCGGGGCGGAGCCCATCCGCAGGTAGTGGTCGGAGCGGAAGAAGGCGCTGAAGGCCCCGAGTTCCTCGGCGGTCCGCGCCACCCGCAGGAGGGTGCCGTAGTCGGCGCCCTGCTGGGGTTCGGTGAAGATTCGAAGATCCATGCGGCCCATTCTGGTATAGACCGCCCCATGATCCCCGGCGATTCGCCAATCGTCCCGGACGTCGGCCGGGCGAACGGCGGGCGTCCTGAGGGTGGCCAAGGTCTCAGCCCGGAAGCGCCCCCGGCCGCCTTTTCCACGCCGGGGCTCGCCTACGGTGGACGGATGTTCGCCACTCCCGACGAGTCCCGCAGGGGCTCCCCCGACCAGCCGGCCGGCTGTCCGCTGCCCGGGATCGTCGCCGCCTTCACACCGCGGCTGGCCGAGTTCGCGTTCGAGCCCGGCTTCGTCGCCGTGGTCGACCAGCACGCCGCCGAGCTGCGCGAACTGCTGTACGCGCAGGGGCCGGAGCTGCTGCCCCGGCCCCTGGACCGTGAGGAACTGTCGGACTACGCGCTGGGCTTCCTGGACGCGCTCGCCGAGATCGGCTGGCGCGAGCCGGTGGGGTACGACTACGCGGTGCACCGGCTGACGGCGATCTGCTGGCTGGTCCGCGAACAGGGGCTGCTCACGCCCTGACTCCGGGAGCCGCCGGGTGTCCTACCGCGGCTGCCCACCCGGCCGGCCGGGGTCGATGCCCGGGGCCGGCGGGGTGGTCGGGGTGGTCGGGCGGACCGGCTGGTTGGTCAGCGCGTCCGAACGGCCGGCCTGGTAGGCGCTGCCGCGCAGGTTGGCGCTCTCCCGCTCGGCGTGGTCCAGCCAGCGCTCCCAGCGCTGGCGCATCGGGATGATCAGACCGCCGCCGACGCCGACCACCAGGATCCCGGCGATCGAGGCGAGCACCGCGATCAGCACCGGGCCGGTGATGGCGGTGGCGATGCCGGCCTGGCCCAGCGCGGCGATCACGCCGAGCACCACGATGAACGCCCAGGCGATGGTGGCCACCGTGCGCCCGTACGAGGCGCCGGCGAGCGCGTTGCCGACGATGTCGCGGACGGCGTTGGCGATGGCCATCGCGATCACCACGATCACCACGGCGACGATGCCCCTGGGCAGCCAGGAGACAATGCCGTGGATCATCACGCTGATCGGGTTGGGGCCGAAGACGCCGAAGGCCAGTTGCAGGGCCATCAGCAGGATCGCGTAGTAGACGATCTTGCAGATGATGCCGGTCATGTCGTACTTGGATCCGCTCAGGTACCGGGTCATCCCGGCCCGCGCGGCCACCCTCTCGGAACCGACCCGGCGCAGCACCCGGTCGAGGACCTTGGCGATCACCTTGGCGACGAACCAGCCGATGACCAGGATCGCCAGGAACGCGAGGAACTGCGGAATGAACTTGGCGACCTTGGACCAGGCTTCGGTGAAGCCGGACCCGAAGTCGACGGAGAGTGCGAGCTGCTGAGCCACGGGAGTCCTCCACTAGGCGACCCGACGCCCGGAACGGCGCGGGGTACACCCCCCACCCTTCGTGGATAGCAGGGTGCCCGGACCACCGCGCGCGGCGGCGGCCGGCACTGATCCCCCCGGGTGAACCCGTCATCCGGCAGGCGGCGCGTACAGTGGCGGTCCACGGGACGGACGGCGGGGCGGGACGGTACACGGTGAGCGGGCACGCGGTGGAACGTACGGGCGGCGCGGACGGCGCAGGTGGTGCGGCCGGCGCGGCCGGACACCGGGCGCTGGTCTGGCGGGTGCGGCCGGAGCGGCCGGCGGCGGCGGCGGTGCTGGTGCTGCACGGCGGCGAGGAGCACAGCCTGGCCAGGCCCGGCCCGCTCAACCTGCCCGGTCTGCGGATGCACGGCTTCGTCCGGGCGGTGCGCCGGGAGACCGCCGGGGCGGGCGTGGCGATCGGTACGGTCCGCTACCGCCACCGGGGGTGGAACGGCGAGCGCGCCGACGCCGCCCGGGACACCCTGGCCGCGCTCGACGACCTCGCCGGGCAGCTGGGCCCGGTGCCCACGGTGCTGGTCGGCCACTCGATGGGCGGCCGCGCGGCGCTGCGCGCGGCGGGCCACCCGAACGTCACCGGGGTGGTCGCGCTGGCACCGTGGTGCCCGGCCGAGGACCCGTGCGAGCAACTGGCCGGCCGGGACGTCCTGATGCTGCACGGCGACCGCGACAAGGTGACCTCCCCGGCCGACACCCGCCGGTTCGCGGCCCGCGGCCGGACGGCCGGCGCCCGGGTCTGCGGCTACACCGTGGTCGGCAGTGGCCACGCCCTGCTCCAGCGGCTCGGCGACTGGCACCGCGCCACCGCCCGGCTGGCGGCCGGCCTCCTCGGCGTACACGACCTCCCCGCCGCCGCCACCGCCGCGTTCACCCTGCCCCCGGGCACCACCGACGCCCTCGGTGTCCCCCTCCCCTCCTATCCGCGCACCGCCCTCCCGACCGGCGCCTGAGGCCGTGGCCGTTCCCCGGCGGCCTGACCCGGCGGTGCGACCCGGCGGTCAGCCCCGTGGCGTGACCGTCCCGAGGTGGGCCGCGGCCCGGTCCGGGTCGTAGAACCACTGGTCGAGGTCGGCGGGGTCGTCGAAGCCGTTGGCGAAGCGGTGGGCCACCGCCGGGATCCGACCGGCGGCACCGAGCAGATCGAGGACGCGGGCCGGCGGCGGGGCGAGCATCGCGTTGGTCCACCTGGTGGCGTGCCGCGCGCCCGCCCAGAAGCGGTCGAACGCGGCCTGCATGAAGTCCCGGTCGAACAACTTGTCCCCCTGTGCCAGGATCGCGTCCAGGTAGACCGCGGCGCACCCGGGACGCGCTCGGGACGCACCCGGACTGCGCGAATCAGCCCGTCCGGGCCGTGACCGGGCCGGTCGGAGCCGGTTTGCCGAACATGGTGCAGACCACCGCGTCCTTGAGCGCCTTGTCGGCCTCGACGAGCTTCGGGGCGGCCCCGAACTCGAACAGGACCTCCGTCGGGACGAGAACGGTGGCGGTGCGACTGCCGGTGCCGTCGGTGAAGTTGGTGCTGGAGTACCCGGTTATTCCCCCTTCGTGGGCCCAGATGGTGCCGCACGGGGTGGTACCCGTCCCGATGCCCAGCCCGGAGCCGGGCCCGTTCACCGGATTCTCCGGGTCCGTCGGGACGGTGGTCCGCATCTGTTCCAGCTGAGCGGCGGGCAGCAGCTTGCCGGACATCAGCGCGGTGTAGAACCGGGACCAGTCCCGCGCGGTGGACACCACCGCCCCGGCGGCCCCGCCCCAGCTCGGGTCATTGCCGGAGACGTCCACATGGCCGTCGTGGCGCACCCCGGCGATCTCCCGGAACTCGGTGGGCACATCCGGCGGCATGTGGGCGGAGTCCGGTTCGTAGCCACGGACGTACCGCCCGTGCCAGCTGGAGTCGGTGGCGAGATAGGTGTGCCGCAGGCCCAGCGGCCGGGCGATCCGGTCACGGATCAGGTCGGCCGGGCTCGCCCCGGTGACCTGTTCCAGGACCGCGCCGACCGCGACGTAGTTGGTGTTGCTGTACGACCACTTCGCGCCCGGGGCGAACAGCGGCTCGTGCCGCACGCCCACGGCGAGCAGGTCCAGGGAGGTCCACCGCCGCGGGTCCTTGCCGAGGATCGAGTTCAGGACGGCACCGTCCTCGGTGTAGTCGAACAGGCCGCTGGTGTGGTTCAGCAGCATCCGCAAGGTGATCGCCCCGCCGTTCGGGACCTTGCCCGGCAGCCACTTCTCCACCGGGTCGTCCAGGGTGACCTTGCCCTCGGCGACCAGCTGCAGAACGAGCGTGGCCATCATGGTCTTGGTGTTGGACCCCATCCGGAACTCGTCCCCCACCTCCAGCCGGTGATCCCGCCCGGCCCAGGGAGCCTGCTCGACGATCTCGACGGGCCGGCCGCGGCCGTCGTCCACCCGCACGATCACGCCCGGCGCCCCGGCGGCCACCAACTCCCGCGCCAGCTGCTTCAAGTGGGCCCGCTGCGCGTCGGCCCGGGCCGACGCGGGCGCGGACGGCGTGGCCGGTGCCGCCGAGGCGGGCACCGCGATCGCGGACACCGCCAACCCCACGGCCGACGCCGTCACCACGGCGGACAGCATGCGCGAACGGCGTGACCACACCGCACGATCCGACGAAAAAACATAGCGGGACATTGATCCGTTCCTCTGCGCTTCGGGTGAACTGGACGACCTCAGCCTCCGGCCCGCCACTGACAACCCGCGCACAGCGCGCTGTCAGGCGCCCCGGTGCCGGTAGGGCCAGTGCGGTGTCGGCGGCGCCGAGGACGGGTGCGGAAGGTGCGGGTGATGACCGGCCCCGCGAGGCGCCGGGTGACGGGCGGAGCCGTTCGCGGCTATTCGCGCAGTCCGATGGCCTCCACCGGGCGGGCGCGCAGGGCCAGTCCGGTCGGCACCAGAACGGCCGCCGCCGCCAGCGCCGCGGTCGCCGCCACGATCGCCAGATAGAGCAGCGGCGGGATGTGCGGGACCAGGGAGCCGGTCAGGCCCAGGCTCACCGTCATCAGCGGCAGCACCGGCACCGCGCTGCCGACCACGACCGCGATGAGGATCACCATGAGAGTCTCCGTCCGCATCATCCGCATCACCTGGTCCGGGGTCGCGCCCACCAGGCGCAGCAGCGCGAACTCCCGTGTCCTGGACAGGGTGGTCATCACCAGGGTGTTGGCGACGGCCACCGCGATGTAGCCGAAGACCAGCACCAGCGGCAGGGCGTTGCCGACCAGGCCGACCGTGGCCGTCCGCTGCTGGGCCGCGGAGAGGCCGCCCTTGCCCCGGACCAGCACACCGGGGTAGCGGTCGTTGAGCCCGGTGAGCTCGTCGATCACCCGCTGCCGGTCGGCGCCCGCCTCGGCCCGGACCAGGACGGAGTCGTACATCCGGCGCGAACTGTGCTGCAGGACGGTCTGGTAGGACAGCGTGACGTCGCCGAAGCCCAGTCCACGGCGGTAGACGGCGACCACCCGCGGTTCCATCGTCTGCCCGTCGGGAAGGTGGAGCCGCACCGTGTCCCCGACGCCCGCGCCGAGGGTCCCGGCTGCCGCGCTGCTGAGCGCCACCGTGTCCGCGGACAGCCCGTCCAGGCCGCCCTCGGTCACGTCCAGGTCGACGAGCCGGTCCAGTCGGCCCGGGCTCAGCCCCTGGGCCTGGTATTTGAAGATCTCCGGGGAGTCGAGCATCCGGATGGAGGCGAACAGGTCGATCCGCACGGTGCCGGCGGCGGACTCCACTCCGTCCAGGCCCTCGATGAACCGCGGGGCGTCCACCGGCAGGCCGTCGGCCTCGCTGGTCACGGTGTAGTCGGCCACCACGCCCGCCCGGGCCTGCTCCTCGGCCGCGCCCGCCGTGGTGGTGGGAATGAACAGCTGCACCGAGGCGAAGCCGATCGCCAGGATCAGCGGGCCGATGCCGGCGGCCAGCCGGCGGGCGTTCGCCCGGGTGTTGGCGACGGCCAGGCGCCCCAGCCGGCCGAACCACCACTGGAACGGCGCGGCCAGCAGCCGGGTCGCCCGGGCGACCACCGGCGGGGCCAGCATGAGGATCGCGATCACCATGACCAGCCCGCCGCTGGCCGCGCCGGCCGCCGCGAAGACACTGCCGAAGAACAGCGGCAGCAGCGCCGCACCGAGGCCGAGGACGAACAGCAGCACCCCGAAGAGGACCCGGGCCCGGCCGAGGCCGGGCTGCTCGGTCCGGGCCGCGCTCAACGCCTCCACCGGCCGGACCGACACCACCCGGCGGGCCACCGCGAACGCCGCCACCTGCGCGGCGATCACCCCGATGACGACCGCCGCGACCATCGGCAGCGGGCCGTAGGAGAACTCGAAGTCCTCGGGCACCACACCGATGACGGAGAGCGCGCCGCGCAGCACCTCCGCGGCCGCCGCACCGGGGATGCAGCCCAGCACCGACGCCACCAGTGAGACGACCAGTGTCTCGCCCGAGATCATCTTGTGGATCTGCTTGGGTGTGGCGCCGACCACGCGCAACAGCGCCAGCTCGCGCCGCCGTTGGTGGACACCCAGCGCCAGGGTGCTGCCCACCACCACCATGGTGATGAGGATGACGATGCCGCCGAGCGCGCCCGCCAGCTCCCTCAGACTGCCCCGGGCCGTGGCCACGTCCGGGTTCTCCACGCTGCTGCGCCCGTCGCCGGTGCGGACGTCGGTCCGCGTGCCCTTGAGCGCCGCCCCGACCCGGTCGGCGAGCCTGCCGGTGTCCGTGCCCTTCGCCGCCAGCACCCCGATCGCGCTGACCTGGTCGGTGCGGCCGAACAGCAGGCGGGCCTCGTCGTCGGTGAAGAAGACCGGCGGGATGCGCAGCGCCCCGCCACCGCCCGTGTAGGTCACGATGCCGACGACCTTGTACGGGCTCGCGGCGCGGGTGGAGGCGATCCGGACGCTGTCGCCCGCCTTCACCCCCGCCCGGTCGGCGACGGACTTCTCCAGCACCACCTCGCCGGCCCGCCGGGGCTCCTGACCGCTGCGCTCGAACGGGCCGAGCCCGACCCCGCCCCAGTTCGTCCCGATCGAGCGCCGGTCACCGGCCCCTCTGACCAGCTCCCCTTTCCCGTCGACGAGTTGCGCGGGGAAGTCGAGAACGCCGACGGCCCGGCCGACGCCCTCGGTGCGCGCCACCGTGCCGACCAGGTCGGCGGGGACGCCCACCGCGTCGGTGAGCGCCTTGGTCTTGCTCTTCTTCCCCTCGTGCACCGTGAAGGACCTCTCACCGCCGACCACGACCGGTGCGCCCGCGTACCGCTGGACCGGCACCCCCGACCCGATGCCGGACTGCAGAATGACGCCGAAGGCCGTGATGAGCACCGACGCGCCGAACAGCGCGACGAAGGCCCCGACGAATCCGGCCCTACGCTCCTTGACGGTCTGTACGACGAGTCTGAACACGCCTCACCACTCCCCCAGTCCGGTCATCCGCTCGGCGACCCGCTCAGGAGTGGGCCGCGTCATCTCCTCCGCGTGACTCCCGTCCCTGAGGAACACCACCCGGTGCGCGTAGGAGGCGGCGACCGGGTCGTGGGTCACCATGACCACCGTCTGCCCGAGGTCGTCGACGACCTCGCGCAGGAGCCGCAGCACCTGCTGCGCGGTGCGTGTGTCCAGCGCCCCGGTCGGCTCGTCCGCGAACACCACCTCCGGCCGCGCCGCCAGCGCACGGGCGATGGCCACCCGCTGCTGCTGGCCGCCGGAGAGCTCGGCGGGCCGGTGGTTCATCCGGTCCGCGAGCCCCACCCGCGTCACCAGCTGGTGCATCCACTGGTGGTCCGGCCTGCGCCCGGCGAGCATCAGCGGCAGGGTGATGTTGTCGGCCACGGTCAGCGCCGACATCAGGTTGTACGCCTGGAAGACGAAACCGACCCGCTCCCGGCGCATCATGGTCAGCTCCACCTCGCCCAGGGTCGACAGGTCGGTTCCGCCCAGCACCACCGAGCCGGCGTCCGGGCGGTCCAGCCCGGCGGCACAGTGCAGGAAGGTGCTCTTGCCCGACCCGGACGGGCCCATCACCGCGGTGAACGAGCCCCGGGCGAAGGCGAGGGACAGGTCACGCAGCGCGTGCACGGCCCCGGCGCCCCTGCCGTACGTCTTGCGGACCCCGTCGAGGCGCACCACCCAGCGCGGGTCCGGAGCGGCGCCGCCGTCCGGCCGGGGCTGCGCCGCGTCCTCCCGTGCGGGCGCGTCCGGGAGCCCCTCCGTCCGCATTCCGCGTTCCCTTCCGCCCACTTCCGGCCCTCCATCGCTCGTACGCACAACCCGACGTTCACGACGGTAGGTTCACGATGGAACGGGGACCAGGGCGTGCACTGGAGACCCGATGGTGCAGAAAACTGCCACCCGCGGTTGGACCACGCACGGTGGTAGGGTGATCGAAATGTCGACTCGGAGGGTCTGAAAAGCCGTGCGAGCGCCCTGGGTTGCCGCGTTACGACGGTTACGGCCCGAGCAGTGGATCCGCCGGACGGTGATCCGTTTCCCGCCCACCGCGGGCTATCTCCTGATCTGCCTCGGCACCGGGCTGGCCGGGGTGGCGGTGGCCTATCTGATGGTCGCGGTCCTCGCACTCTGCCTGGTGGGGACGGGCTTCCCGCTGCTGCCCGGAGCGCTGCGGGTGGTGCGCCGGTTCGCGGAGTTCCACCGCGGCCGGGTCGGGCGTCTGCTGGGAGCCGGGGTGCGCACCCCCTACCGCGACCTGGAGCCCGGTGCGGCCGCGCCCCGGAGGCCGTCCCTGCGCGATCCGGCGGTCCGCAAGGACCTGCTCTGGCTGATCACCCACAGCGTCGCCGGGACGGCCCTGTGCGCCGTCGCCCTGACCGTGTGCGGCCATGCGGTCAACTGGCTCACCGCGCCGGTCTGGTGGAAGCTCGCGCCGAGCGAGCGCGACGCGATCATCCTGCTGAACGTCGACTCGTGGCCGAAGGCCGTCGCCGCGGCGTTCGTCGGCGTCGGCTACGCCGTGGTGGCGATGGCCGCGGTGCGGCTGCTGGCCGGCGCGCACGCCCGGGCGTCCCGGTGGCTGCTGACCGCCCGCCCTCGGGTCGCGCTCGCGCAGCGCGTCCGCGAACTGGCGGTGACCCGGACGGAGGCGCTGGACGCGCACGACGCCGAACTGCGCCGGATCGAGCGGGACCTGCACGACGGGGCCCAGGCCGCCATCGTGGCCGTCTCACTGCGCCTGGGCATGATCAAGCGGGCGCTCGGCCAACGCCCCGAGCAGGTCCCGGAGATGGTGGACGCGACCCAGCTGATCGCCGAGCAGGCCCTGGAGTCCCTGCGCCACCTGGTCCGCGGGATCTATCCGCCCGTACTCGCCGACCGCGGGCTGAACGACGCGGTGCGGGCGCTCACCGCCCACTGCGCGGTCCCCGCCAGGATCGACATCGACGAGACGGCCGGCCCGCCGCCGCGCGCTCCGGCCGCCGCCGAGGCCGCCGCCTACTTCGTGATCTCCGAGGCGCTCACCAACGTCGCCAAGCACAGCGGCGCGCGGAGCGCGCTGGTGCGGCTCCGGGTCACCGCCGACGCGATCGCGATCAGGGTGGAGGACGACGGCAGGGGCGGCGCCACGGAGGGCGCGGGGAGCGGGCTTCCCGGACTCAGGCGGCGGGTCGCCGCCTTCGACGGGACCACCGAGCTGTTCAGCCCGCCCGGGGGCCCGACCGTAGTGAAGGTGGAAATTCCATGCGGATCCTGATCGCCGAAGACAACGCCCTGCTCCGCGAGGGGCTGGTCCTGCTGCTGGGCAGCGAGGGACACGAGGTGTGCGCCACCGTCGAGAACGGTGACGACCTGCTGCCCGCGCTGCTCGAACACCGCCCGGACGTCGCCGTGGTGGACGTCCGGCTGCCGCCCACCTTCCGGGACGAGGGGCTGCGGGCCGTGGTCGAGGCCCGCCGGCAACTGCCCACGCTGCCTGTCCTGGTGCTCTCGCAGTACGTCGAGCGGGCGTACGCGACGGAGCTGCTCGCCCAGAACGCCGCCGGCGTCGGCTACCTGCTGAAGGACCGGGTGGGGCGCGCCGAGGAGTTCCTCCAGGCGCTGCAACGGGTCGCCGACGGCGGCACGGCGATGGACCCCGAGGTCATCTCGCAGCTGATGGTCCGGCGGGTCGGGGCCGATCCGCTGTCCACGCTGACCCAACGCGAGCGCGAGGTCCTGGCCCTGATGGCGGAGGGCCGCAACAACGGCACCATCGCGGAGCTGCTGTTCATCACGGAGAGTTCGGTGAACAAGCACATCGGGAACATCTTCGCCAAGCTGAACATGCCGACGCCGGAGAGCGGCCACCGCCGGGTGCTCGCCGTGCTGACCTACCTCCGGGCCTGAACCGCCGCCGGGCCTCAGCCGCCGCCCGGCGGACCGGGGCGGGGCGCCGGGTGCCTGCCGGCCGAAGGTGCAGAGAACTGCACCTCAGACCGGAAGCAGGCCCCCGTGAAATCCCCCGCGCCCGGCTCCAGAATGGAGTCGTCGAAGGCGGAACCAGCGCCAGGACAACGGACACACGCAGCCACCGGATCCCACGGGAGCCGGGAAGGACGTCGGCCGCGGTCCCTCCCCGTACCAGTTCGAGTCAGGAGCAGTCATGTCAGATTCAGCCGGCTGGAAGCCCCCGAAGGAACGTCCGATGTGGCCCTGGGTCGTCCTCGCGGTGGTCGCCGTCGGCGTCCTGGTCAACGTGCTCCTCACGATCTGACGGACGGGCCGTCGCCAGGGCAGGAAACCTCCGCGCTCCCGGCCGGCCGGCCGGGCGAGGCGCAGTTGTTCCTCCTCCACGATCAGCGCCGCCAGCGACTGCTCCGAGATGTCGACCGCTTCAGGAGTCGATTCGGCCACGTCACTCCGGCGCGCGTATTCGTCGAACAACCGGCTCTTCGCGCGAAGAATCTCCACCATCCGCTGGTCGACGCTGTCCGTGGCCAACAGCCGGTGCACCCGCACTCGCCGCACCTGGCCCATGCGGTGAGCCCTGGCTATCGCCTGGCTCTCCATGGTGGGCTTCACCTGTGGTTCGCAGAGAATGACAACCGAGGCCGCTTGGATGTTCAGTCCCACACCTCCGGCCTGGATCTGGCTCAGCAGCACCGCATGACCCTGCACAGCGGCGAACTCGTCCACCACGTCCTGCCGTCGAACCGCGTCCAGGCCGCCGTCGACCGGGCCGAACGCACGCTGTCCCAGGGCCTCCTGGACAACCGTCAGAACATCTCGGAAGAACGAGAAGACAACGACCTTCAATCCGTTGTCCGCGGCCTCCTCGACAACTTCCATCAGCCGCTGCAGCTTCGCGGACCTCTCCGGGTCCGCGTACGCGGCACGGCGCATGGCCATGAAGTTCCCCTCGGCGACGGCCAGCCGGTAGGCGGCGAGATCGGATGCCGTCAACTCCTCCCATTCGTCGACATGAACGACGTCGGGAAGCTCGGTGAGAACGTCCTGCTGATTACGGCGGAGGTAGGCCGGGGCGACTGCCTTGCGAAACGACGTCGGCCCTGCGGCGGCCGAACCGCTGTGGATCCGGGGCAGCAGATCAGGCCGCAGATAGTGGACGAGGTTCCGGAACTCCTCCACCCGGTTCTCCATCGGGGTGCCGGTGAGGAACAGGACGCGGTCGACGCGGCCGGTCCACTCGGCCACCGCCTGAGAACGCTTGGCGCCGTGGTTCTTGACGTAGTGGGCCTCGTCCACCACGACCATGCCGACCGGGACCTCCAGCCGGCGGAGTCCATCGAACGTCAGGACGGCGACGCCGCCGTTTCCGAGCCATTCGGCGCGCGCCGCCTCCCTCTCCTGGCCATGGAACCGGAACGCCCTCAGCGTACTGCGTGACTCGATCTCCCTGACCCAGTTGACGAGGACGCTGGCCGGGCAGACGACGAGGAAGTGTGTGCTCCCGTGCGCTCGAAGATGCGCGAGCACGGCAATCGCCTGAACGGTCTTCCCGAGGCCCATCTCATCACCGATGATCACCCGCTTCTGCGCGAGGGCGAAGCGGGCACCGAACTCCTGGTAGCCGCGGAGCGAGACCTTGCACCGCGTGTCGTTCAGTGGCTCGGCCCGGACCCGGTCCGACAGATTCTCCGGAAGGAAGCCCTCGGAGGCGGTGACCCCGTCGGGGCCGAATCCGGCGGTCTCGGCGAGGACACTGTAGAACTCGGCCGAGCGGACTTCGAAGTCCGCCCATGCCTCGATGTCCGTGACCAGGGGGCGGAGAAGGTCCACGGACGCCTGGGCGAAGAGCACGGCCGCCCCTTCGCCCTCCATCTCCGCGACGAGGGCGTCGAGTTGATCGACCGCGGCGAGCGCCTGCTGTCTGCGCTGCCGCCCGGCGAACAGGCCTCTGACAACGCCCCGGGCCGGCTGGGCGGCGGACATCAGGGCGGCGACCTCACCGACGACACGCTCCGCGGTGTCCCTGGCCCGTCTCGCATCGGGCCCGGCGGCGACCAGCCGTTGGAGCGCGATGACCAGTGCGGTGCCGGCCGGATCCTGGTGGTCGATGTCCAGCCGAATGGCCACGGTCCGCTCGGCGGCCCGGGCGATCTGCCCCGCGGCGGCAATGGCCTGGGCGGCAGTCTGGGCCCCGACTCCGGGGAGCAGTTGAAGCGTGTAGGGCGTGGCGTCCACAACCTGCCGCACGGTCCTGAGCCCGGCGGCCTCCAACGCGGCGACGCGCAGCCGCCCCTCGGTCACATCCTTCAGCCGGGCCAGGGGGATGGCGTCCAGCTCGTCCCGGACCAGCCGGCCCCTCAGGCCGGCGGCGGCCTGGCACACCTGCTCGACAGCACTCCGGTGATCGCCGATGACCGCGCGAGCGACCGCGTGGAGCCGTTCGCCGTCCGCGAGGACGACCTTGGGCTTCCGGACGGTCCGTTGCCGCTCTCCCACTGACGGCTCCTGTCCCGACTCGACCGTGCGGCGCCCTCTCCGGGCATCCCCATGATTCCATCCGGGCGCCGGGTCGCCGGCCCGGCCCGGCCCGGAGCCTGGCGGAAGTGACAGGCCGCGCCCCGGATGTGCACACCCCATGCATGCCCTGCGAACGTTCCCGCCCGATTCCGGTCGGAATTCGCGCATGTACCGCCCGGCCATGTCCGCTGCTTTACCATCGCCCAGCCGTCCGGAAGTACCGCGTCCACAAACAGAAGGACGGATGGGAACTGTTCGCACTCTTGCCGACGCAACTGAACCGTGATTAGCATCGAGGCAAGTTTTCCGGAGGAGGTGAATATCAATGAAGGAGATCGAGGAGACGGAGTACGAGGCTCCCGCGCTGCTGCCGGTCGGTGAATTCAACGAGGTGACCACCTGGTACGGCTGGGCGAGCAACGACGGTGAGGGCGTGGCGATCATCTGATCCCGCCCCGACAGCACGCTGGTGAACGGAGGGGTTGTGGGCAGCACGTCCTGGTTCGTGGCTTTCCCGGGGAAAGCCGAAGGCCCGGCGCCCAGGATCCCGGTGCCGGCCGACGGCGTACGGGTGGTGCACCACCCGTCGGGGCGTCCGTGGATCGTCGCGGATGCCTCACACGCCCGGCTGGTGGTCGCCGGCACGGGTGCCAGGCGCCTCGCGCTGTTCGGCGAGTTCGACGCCGACGCCGGGCGCCTGGCACGGCTGCTCGACCGGCACGACGACGTACCCGGCCTGCTGGCCGCGGCGCACCGTGTCCCGGGCAGCTTCCACCTGATCTGCGCCGACGGCGATGCGCTCTGGGTCCAGGGCAGCGCCTCCGGGCTGCGGCAGGTCTGCTACGCCCGCCACCCCGAGGGCGGCTACGCGGCGGCCGACTCGGTGGAGCCGCTGATCGACTGGAGCGGGGGCGCCCCGCGGCCGGAGATGGTCGCCTGGGGGCTGGTCCACCCCGGCTTCGACTACGGCCTGACCGACGGCACCCACTGGACCGGTGTACACCGGCTGCCCGCCGACCACCGGCTGCGCCTGACCGGCGACCGCGCCGACACCCGGCCCTGGTGGCGGCCCCCGACCGGCGGGCTCCCGCTCGCCGAAGGGGCACCACTGCTGCGCGCCGCGCTGGAGGAGGCGGTGGCCGTCCGGGTGCGCACCGCGGCCGGCCTCTCCGCGGACCTCTCCGGCGGCATGGACTCCACCTCGCTCTGCTACCTGCTGGCCGGCCAGGACGCGTCGTTCCGGTCGTTCGTCGAGCAGACCGTCGATCCCAACCACGACGACGCCCGCTGGGCCGCCCTCGCGGCGCGCGAGATCGGCCGGGAGCTGACCGTGCTGGGGCCGGAGGACGTACCGGGCCCGTACGACGGCATCTGGGACGGCGACGCCGGCCTGGTCACCGAGGTGCCCTACGGCCTGGGCGAGCCGTACACGCTGATCCGCAACCGCACCCGTAAGACCGCCATGTCCCGGCTGTTCGCCGCCACCGGTGCGACGGTGCACATCGGCGGCTTCGGCGGCGACGAGCTGTTCACCGTCGCCCCCTCCTACTTCAGCGACCTCTACCGGACCGCGCCGGTGGCGGCGGTGCGCGGGATCCGCCCGCTCGCCCGGCTCCGCCGGTGGACGCTGCCGCAGGTGGTCAGGTCGCTGGCCGACCGGCGGACGTACGCCGCGTGGTTCACCCAGGAGCTGAGCACCCTGCACCTGCCGCGCCCGGCCACGGACGGGCCGACCGTCGGCTGGGGGCCGGCCCTGCACCTGCCGCCCTGGGCCACCGCGCACGCCGCCGAGGCGATCCGGGAGATCGCCCGCGAACGGTCCGGCGAGGTCCGCCCGCAGGCCGGGGACCGGGCCTCCCACACCGCGGTGGCCGGGCAGCGGATCGGCGGCCAGCGGCTCGGGCCGCTGCGGGACCTGATGGAGCGCTCCGGCGTGCTGCTGTCGTTGCCCTACATGGACGACCACGTGCTGGAGGCCGCGCTGGCCGTCCCGCGCGGCGAGTCGCTCCCGGGCCGGGGCTACAAGCCGCTGCTCAAGGCCGCCATGGGGCCGACCGGGAGCGGGGCGCTCTCCCGCTCGACCAAGGGCGAGTTCAGCATGTCGGTCTACCGCGGCCTGCAGCGCAACCGGCGGGCGCTGCTCGCCATGGTCGAGGAGCCGCTGCTGGCCGAGCACGGCCTGGTGGACCCGGACGCGCTGCGGGCGAGCATCCGGGACACCATGCGCCCCCAGCACGAGACGGCGGCGCTGGAGCTGACGCTCGGCGCCGAGGCCTGGCTGCGCACGGTGGCCGGGCGGACGACCCCGACACCGAGGGAACCGGGAGGAATTCTGGTGAACAGCTATCCGGTGGCGCCGTGACGCCGCGCGTGGTGCCACACGTCACCCTGGTCCGGGAGAGCGAGGCGGCGGTGCTCCTCGACAAGAAATCCGGGAAGTATTTCCGGCTCAATCGGCTCGGCGCCGACGTTTTCGAGTTGTTATCCGCCGGACAATCCCCGGAAGAAATCACGGAAACTCTCCGGAAAAGGTTTCCGGCGGCCCGGGAGAGAATTCCCGACGACGTCCTCCGGCTGGTCGAACAACTGCGCGCGGCCCGGATCGTGGTGGACCGATGACCCTGCACATGACCCCGGAGCCACGCGCCTGGCTGCCGCCGCACCGCCGGATCGTGCCGCTGCTGGCGGTCGCCGCGAGCCGGCTGCTGGTCACCACCTCCAGCCCGGACCGGCTGGAGCGGTTGCTGCGCCGGCTGAGCGCCAACGCCCGGCCGGCCTCCTACGCCCAGGCGCTGCGGGCCCGCGAGGACGTGGTCTCGGTCAGCGGCCGCTGTGCCGGCCAGTACTGCCTGGAGCGGTCGGTGGCCGCCGCCCTGCTGGTGCGGGCGCGCGGCGGCTGGGCGGACTGGGTCTCCGGGGTGAACCTCGCGCCGTTCGCGGCGCACGCCTGGATCGAGGTCGACGGGGAGCCGGTGGGCGAGCCGCTGCGGTTGGACGGGTTCCACAAGAACATCCAGGTCTCCCGCCCGCCTGCCCGGGCCGGGCGGGCGGCCACGGCGGACGGAGAGGCATGACGATGGGCACCCTGGACACCGCGGCGATCGCCAAGGAGATCGCCGCCAACGGCTACGCGCTGGTACCGGACTTCGTGACCGGGCAGGCCCTGACCGACGCGGTCGCGGCGATGGAGACCTACTTCCCGGACCCGGAGGACGGCCGGACCACCGCCGAGGAGGTCGCCGCGCTCAAGCACGCGGTGCCGTTCCCGTTCTCCGCCAACGCGCTCAACCGGCTCTCCCTCGACCCGCGCGTGATCGAAGTCGCCGAACACCTGCTGGGCGACCCCGACCTGCGGCTCACCAGCTCGTTCATCCAGGCCAAGTACGGCACGGCGTACGGGCCTTCGATCGACCAGACGCTGCACAACGACGCCTGGGCCGCCAGCAGCCTGCTGCCGCCGCGCGCCGACGGCGTCTACCAACGGCTGTTCGGCATCGTCTACCTGACCGACGTCACGGTGGACACCGGGCCGACCTACGTGGTCGCGCGGGCCGAGCAGCTCGGTGTGCCGCTGCTCACCGCGACCGGCAAGGCCTCCTACGAGAAGGAGACCTACCCCGAGCTGTACGAGCGGCAGCGCCCGATCGAGGCGAAGCGCGGCTCGGTGCTGCTCTTCGTCGGTGACATCGTCCACCGCGGCGCCGGCTACCAGGGCACGCACGGCCGGCGGCTCGCGCTCTTCTTCAACATCCACGCGGCGGTGGCCCGTTGGACCGACAAGCACCTGTGGTCGATGCGGCCGGCCTCGCCAGGCTGGGACACCTTCCGGGAGTTCATGGTCGAGCTCTCGCCGCGCCAACGGCACCTGCTCGGCTTCCCCCCGCCCGGGGACGGCTACTGGACGGAGCAGTCGCTGGAGCGGGTGGCGGAGCTGTACCCGGGTATCGACACCGCCCCGTACGTGCCGGCCGAGCTCCGCGCGGGCCGCTGAGATGACCACCGACCTCGGCGACCCCGGCACCCGCCCCACTCCCCCGGCCACTCTCCCGGCCACCGGACCGGAGCGGCGGGCCGCGACGGACGGCTTCGCGGAGCGCGCCGCCCGCGGGCTCCGCTGGCTGGGCGAGGCGCTGGCCCTGGGCCCGGGCTTCGGGACGGCCGTGGACGCCGCCGTGCCGCTGCTGTTCGACGGCTGGGGGCACCGGGACTCGCGCGGCTCCGACCCCGCCGATCCGGCCGCGCGGGTGGCACCGTTCGAGTACTCGCTGGTGCTCGGCGACGGCGAGCCCGAGCTGCGGATCTTCCTGCGCCCGCTGCCCCCGGCCGGGAACACCACGGCGCTCGGCAGCTGGGAGCAGGGCTGGCGGATCCTCGCCGAGCTGGAACGGCAGAACGTGGCCACGGCTGGCCGGGCGGCGGTGCTGCGCGACCTCTTCCGCCCGGTCAGCCGGAAGGCCTCGTTCGGGCTCTGCCTGGCCGCCACGGTCCGGCCCGACGGGCTCTCGGGAGTCAAGGTCTACCTGGACACCCTCGCCCAGGGCCTGGCCCGCAACCGGGAACTGGTCGGCGCCGCGCTGGAGCGGCTGGGCCACGGCGAGGCCTGGCGGTGGCTGCGCGCGCACGACCCGGCGAGCATCGAGGTGCCGATGCCGGCGGTGTTCTCGCTGGACCTGGTGGATTCGCCGGCGGCGCGCGCGAAGTTCTACACCACCATCACCGAGCGGTCGGCCGGCGAACTGGAGGAGCGGATGGCCCGGCTCTCCGCGACCGCCCGGCAGAGCACCGCCGCGTTGCTGGACGCCCTCCCGGCCGCCGGGCCGCAGGCGCTGGCGGCGCCGGGGGTACGGCCGACGCTCTGCTGGAGCCTGACCGCGCGGCATCCCGGGCGGCCCGAGGACGCCACCCTGTACCTGCCGTTCAACCACTACACCCCGCACGCGGCGCCGACGCTGGCCCGGCTCGGCGGGCTGCTCGCACCGGCGGTGCGGGGGCGGGTCGAGGCGCTGGTCGCGCGCTGTGCGGCCGCCGCGCCCGAGGGCTCCGCGGCCAACCCGTTCCACTGGGCGGCGGCCAAACTGGACCGGGCCGACGGCGAGCTGACGCTCTATCTGGCCGCCGACCGGGTCGACGCCGCGGCCCGCGCGGAACGCTGAACCCCCGCGGCACCCGGCACGGGGCCGGGCGCCGCGGGGGTCCGGGCGGGAGCAGTGCGAGCGACGGCCCTCAGGCCGAGTGCTCCGGAGCCCGAACGGCCGGCGCCGGGAGCACCGGCTCCGGCCCGGACGGTGCGAGCAGCCGGGCCGGGCGGGCCGCGAGCAGAACCCGGAGCGCACCCACCCAGACCAGGGCGGCACCGAGCAGGTGCAGGATCACCGCCGCCTCGGGCAGGCCGGTCAGCGACTGCACCACGCCGATCAGGCCCTGGGCCAGCACCACCAGCAGGAAGACCGCCGTCCGGCGGCGCGCGGCGGCGCCGGACGCGTCCCGGGGCAGCGCCGCGAACAGCACCGCCGCCAGCACCAGCACCACCGCCGCGAGCAGGCCGTGGACCACGGTGACCGTCGTCCAGTCCAGGCCGATCCGGGGCACGTCGGAGGAGTCGCCGGCGTGCGGGCCGGTGCCGCTGGTGACCGTACCGACCACCACCATCACGGCGGTGACCGCCACCAGGGCCGTCGCCAGGCCCCGGGCGCGCTCGGACGGCGCGGCCCCGGCGGGCCCGCCGCGCGCGTCGTCCAGCGTCGCGTCCCAGGTGACCGCGGCCGCGGTGAGCAGCAGCATCGCGGCCAGGAAGTGCGCCGCGACGATGTACGGGCTGAGCTTCAGCCAGACGGTGACGCCGCCGACCACCGCGTTCAGCACCACGATCCAGAACTGCGCCCAGCCGCCCCGGAGCACCCGCGGCACGGGGGTGCGCTGCAGCCGGGCGGCGATGATCACCCAGCCGACCACCACGCAGAGCACGCCGGTGAGCATCCGGTTGGAGAACTCGATCGCGCCGTGCAGCCCCATCTCGGAGGTCGGCGCGAGCGTGCTGTCGGTGCACATCGGCCAGTCGGGGCAGCCGAGGCCGGAGCCGGTGACCCGGACGACGCCGCCGGTCATGATGATCCCGATCGCCGCCACCACCGAGGTCACGGCCGCCGCCCGGACGCTCCGCGGTCCGAGCGTGTAGCGTCCTGCCAACCAGGACAAGGGGGTTCGCGCCATCGGGGCCATCCTCGATCGAGTCGTCGTTCGGTGGGCCCAGCCTACGACGGCCTTACGGATCGGTGGTCAAGGCCCTCCGAAGCGTCACGACGAGCACGATCCGCCGGGCACCCGCCCCGCTGCCCGCCGCGGAGCAACGCCTCCGCCGGCCCGGCCGTCCGCGGGAGGCGCGGGCGGCCGGGGCTGGGGCGCGCTCAACGGAGGATCAACCTTGATGCTCGTGCACCGCGTTGGCGCCCTGGTTCTTCTTCCACGACTTCAGCTCCGGCAGTGCGCCCGCCTTGACTCTCGGCCACACCATGAATCAAGTCGACTAATTCCCAAATGAGTTGATAAGGTCACCCGACCCCCTGCCCCGCGAACCGCTTCCGGTGCGCGGCGATCAGGTCGCGGTACCAGGCGTACGAGGCCTTCGGCGTGCGCACCTGCGTCGCGAAGTCGACGTGGACCAGACCGAAGCGCTGACTGAACAGTCCCTCCGCCCATTCGAAGTTGTCGAGGAGGGACCAGGTGTAGTAGCCGCGGATGTCGATGCCCTCGGCGGCGGCGCGGGCGAGGGCATCGAGGTGGGCGGCCATGAAGTCGATGCGGGGCTGGTCGGGGACGGTCTCCTCGGCGACGGAGCAGCCGTTCTCGGTGATGGTGACGGGCGGGAGGGCCTTGCCGTACAACTCGCGTAGGTCGAGGAGGAGTTGGGTGAGAGCCTCGGGGACGACGGGCCAGCCGAAGGCGGTGTGGGGGACGTCGGGGATGTCGACCAGGTCGAAGGGCAGGCCGGGTTCGGTGGGGGCGGCGACGCGGGTGGGGTTGTAGAAGTTGAGCCCGAGGCCGTCGAGGCCGGGGGTGTGGATGAGGTCGAGGTCGCCGGGGCGGACGGCGCCGAAGATGTCGTCGGGGACGCCGAGGGCGGAGAGGTCGGGGTAGCGGCCGAGGAGGACGGGGTCGGTGAACAGGCGGTTGTGGAGGGCGTCGTAGGCCGCTGCGGCGGCCAGGTCGGCGGGGTCCGAGGAGGCCGGCTCGACCGGGGTGAGGTTGTTGGAGAGCATCGCCTCCAGACCTCGGTCGTGGAGCAAGGACGCGGCCAGGCCGTGGCCGAGGAGCTGGTGGTGGGCGGCCGGGAGGGCCTCGAACATCAGGGTGCGGCCGGGGGCGTGGGTGCCCAGGGCGTAGCCGTACACGGTGTGGACGAAGGGCTCGTTGAGGGTGATCCAGGCGGGGACGCGGTCGCCGAGGCGGTCGGCGACGACGGTGGCGTAGTCGGCGAAGCGGTACGCGGTGTCGCGGTTCAGCCAGCCGCCCCGGTCCTCCAGGCCCTGCGGGAGGTCCCAGTGGAAGAGGGTGGGCAGCGGGGTGATGCCGGCCTCCAGCAGCGCGTCCACGAGCCGGTCGTAGAAGGCGAGGCCGGCCGGGTTGACGGCGCCCGCGCCGGTGGGCAGGACGCGGGGCCAGGAGACGGAGAAGCGGTAGCCGTCCAGCCCGAGGCCCTTCATCAGGGCGATGTCCTCGGGGTACCGGTGGTAGTGGTCGCAGGCCACCGCCCCTGTGTGGCCGCCCCGGACGGCGCCGGGGCGGGCGGCGAAGGTGTCCCAGACGGACGGCCCGCGGCCGTCCTCGTCCACCGCCCCCTCGATCTGGTAGGCGGCGGTGGCGGCACCCCAGCGGAACCCCGCCGGCAGGTCGAGACGATCCGGCATGACAGCCTCCTGACTAATGCGAGGATGACTCATGTTACTGACGTCACGCTGGAACACCAGAAGAGGTCGACGCCCCGAGATCGCGGACCTCAACGACCGCCGAACCCACTTGCCCCTCAGCAGTCGAAAATAGGTGCACACATCACCATTCTGTCTGATTCACGCAGATCTGGGTTCATCTCATCCACCCGCCATGACACCTGATTCCACCTCATGGCACCGGTTCCGTGAGAGGCGCGCGAGAGGACCGTGAGCCGCAGTGAGCTCCCTCACCGCGGCTCAGCGGTGCACCGACTCACCGCGAAGAGCTGTGGAACCATGGCATCTCTGCCCCTCGGAGTCAAAGAACGTGCTTGTTGCAGTGGCCCAGAAAAAGGCCGCTTTCCGAGAAGCCGCAGTGGAGCACGGCTGAAGCCCGTGGGGTGACGCGTCGGATGCGGCGACTTGCTGCGTCGCATTCGATCGCCAGGATGCGGCCGTTGACATTCTCCGAGGCCAGACGCCCCAACTGGTCGTAGCGGTGGGCCAGCTCAACACCCGGGGCGACCGCACTGGCGAGGCGGCCCATCCGATCGTAGCTGTAGGTGATGCGTTGCCCGGCAACGTCCTTGGCCACGAGCCCAGGACGCCATACGTGTAGCCGATGCTCTGGGCACTGGCGACACACAGCCACCACCGATCCGCCCGACGCCGCCGCCATCCCCTCTTCCCCATCACTCACGCCTGAAGCCGAACATGACAGAACGCCGCCCCTGGGTGCTTCAGGTCTCGCAGGCCCGCCCGGTGCTCGGCCCGGCCGAACTGGCCGCGCTGGATGGCCTGTTGCCGACCGCGCGGCCTTCCGCACCGGCCTCGCCCTCCTCCTCGACGGCGTCGCGGCGGCCCCGTCGGACGCGGCGCCGTAACGCAGCCGGCCCCACCGGATACCGCTCCGGTGGGGCTCCTCGGCGACCGGCCACGTCGGCACCACGTCGAGCGGCCTTCCGGAGGCTTTGCCGCCACAACGGCCTGGGCGCCCCTCCGAAGGGTTTCGGAGGGGCGCCACCCCGTCGGCAGCGTCCGACGGCGTCACCTGGGATGCCGGTTCAGCAGGCGGCGCTCCGACTCACAGAGATTCCGAAAGCCAGAGCGAGAAGTCTTCGCCCACCTCCCGAATGTCCTGGTCATCGCTCATTTCGGCCTGCCCGACCAGCCGGTGAAGTGCCGGCCGGTCATTCAGATGCCGGAACAGCTCGGCCAGCCTTCGATAGTCGTCTGCGTCCGCCGTCCGCAGACGCGCGTCGACGATTTGCCGGACAGCCGATATAACGACGTCCGTCTGCCCACTCGCGATCACCCGCCTCGCGGCAAGTGCCCATCCAGGTGAAACCGCGTTGTCGATCAGCTGATCAAGCAACACGGGAACATCTTCCGGCAACACCTCGAGGAACGAGAGGGCTGCGTCTCGCTCCCAGTTGGACCCCTGCAAGGCAGCTGCCAGGACGTCACGACGCGACTCGGCGTTCCGGTAGAAGTCGGCCCGGACATCGGCGGCCCGCCTTTCGGCTGCCACGACTGCCGTCCACAGGTCTTGATCAGACTTCCGAGCGTCCATGGGTCTCCTAGGTCAGGGAAGCTTGACGCCGATGTTCTGCCAATTCATGCTCTTGATCAGTCCATCGAATTCCTCGAACGTCATGCTCCTCGTCGGATAGACAGTAGAGTGCCCCATCGGCATGGGTCCACCGACTCCAGCGCCGTCCGCAATGATGCCGAGGCCGTCGGGCAGCGGAGCATTCGGTGCCCGAACCTGGCCGCTCAGGTTGGCTGCGCGAAGGTTTTCGACGGAGTCGAAGACCGACAGCCCACTCACATTCAGCGCCTCCAAACTGGCAGCCGAAGGGCCGTGAACGAATCCTTCAGGATCGACGTCAATATCCCTCCCCGAACGGACGCGTGGGCCACCGGCGATAAGGCAGTCTGGTCCTGTGTTGTGGACGAGGACTGGCGTGTTACCTGCCAGTACATAGTACGTGTGCTACGCGACCCCTCTCCACCTGCCTTTTCGCAGGTCAACGGTGGTTTGACGGTCCGTTGGTGTCCGTGGATGTGCGCCGAAGTCCGTGGTTGTTGCCGTCGCTACTGCCGTCAGAGGTATAGACCAGTTGTGCTGTCATCGGCTGCGCGCGTGATCCTACTGCCACGCTCCGGGCTCGGCACGGACGATGGCGTGGGTGGTCTGCCGATAGGACTGGTGGCCGGTCTGCGCGCAGTGTCCGGCGATCCAGCGCGTCAGGTCATCGGGGGTGTGCATCTCGCCGGACGCGGCCGCGCAGCCCTGTTCTTCGCCGGTGACGCAGAGCGCCTCGAAGGTCGGCAGCGCCAAGGGGTCCGGGTCGGTGGTCACGTTGTACTCGCGGAACCGGTAGCGGGTGGCCGTCCCCATCAGTGTGGTCCTTTGCCTCTGTCGCGTCATCGGGTCTCGAAGGTCTACCGCCGTGGTGGTATCGCGGACTTGGCCGGCAGTTGTGCTCGTCAGGTCGGGCATCTTCGGTCGCCTCCTGTGGGGCGGGGATGCGCTGCCCGCGCGAGTCCGCGATTCTGAGAACGTCCGACAGGGCCTCGGTCAGGCGGCAGGCCAGCCAGCGGTATTCGACGGCCGGCCGTACGGGCGTACCAGGTTCCAGGACGCCTCGGGCGTACTCCAACAGTTCCTCGCCCATGCCGATCTGCACCGTTTCGATGTCGTCGGCGAGGGTCGAGAGGTACCCCCTGCCGTCGGTGCTCAGGTAGCAGGGGTTCCCGTCCGGGGTGGTCCAAGGAAGCAACCGAGGCCCCTCCCCTGCAGACTCCGCACTCCCGCGAGACAGGCGTTCCGCTTGGCTGCTGTTCTGGTTCATCGTGCCCGCCCGTGGTCGGCTCCGCTGTGGCTGTTGATCAGGGTCCCCTTTGGCGCGAACCTTGCGGAGTAGCCAGCGTGTCTGCCTCTGTGTCTGCCAAGCTGGCCAGGTGCGGGAGACGGTCGGGGAACTGGTCAGGCGGCTGCGCCGGGCGCGCGGTTGGAGTCAGCGGCGGCTCGCCGAGGCGCTGGCCGATGCTGCTCCCGGGCGCATCCCTCCGACGCGAAACGATGTGTCCCGCTGGGAGATCGGCACTCGGTCCCCCCGGGAGTGGCTGCCCTTCCTGGCGCTGGTGCTGGAGGTTCCCCGCGAGCTGCTGGAAGCGGCGAAGGCAGTCCAGCCCCCCGAGTCCGCGCCGCGCGTGTTGACCGTGGCCGACTTCCTGCCCGAGGGCGACCCGCTGTCCCCGTTGAGCGCCCGTACGGGCCGTCGGATCGGGGCTGGGCAGGTGGCCGACCTGGCTCAGCGGGTCCACGGCCTGCGGCTGGCCGACGATGTGGTGTACGGGAAGGACTTGATCGCCCCGGCCCTGCGGGAACTGCGGGCGGCGGTCACGCTCTACCGCGAGGGTACTCACACCGAGGATGTGGGCCGTGAACTGCTACGGGCGATTGGCGAGTTGGCGCAGATTGCCGGTTGGGTCGCTTCCGATGCGGGCGAGCATGCCGAGGCGGAGCGGATCTACCGGCTCGGGATCAGTGCCGCTCGTGCCGCCGGGGACGGCGTGCTGTCGGGGAACGTGGCGGGCTCGCTGGCCTACCAGTGGAGCAACACCGGACTGGCAACCGACGCGGTAGACCTGGCTGCCGCCGCAGTGGCAGAGGCCGGTCCCGATGCTCCGGCGAAAGCCCGCGCGCTCTACCTGGACCGGGTGGCCTGGGCGCACACCCGCGCCGGGCAGGACCGCCCGGCGATGGCTGCCCTCGGGGAGGCCGGCGAGGCCCTGGCTCAGGACTCGGCCGGCACCGAATCGCCGTCGTACCTGTACTGGATGGACGCCGGGGAACTGCAGGTCATGGAGGCCCGCGTCTACACCGAGCTGCACCGGCCGCTTCGCGCCGTTCCGCTGCTGACGGACGTCCTGGGTCGTTACGACGCCAGTCACGCGAGGGAGTTGGCGCTGTACCTGTCCTGGCTGGCCGTGGCCTACGCTGACGCGAACGAGCCCGAGGCCGCAGCCGGGACTGCTGGCCGGATGCTCGCCCTGGGGCAGAGCGGCAGCGAACGCATCACCGAGCGCGCACGGATCGTGCTGGACCGGCTGCGAGCGTTCCGCGACGTTCCCGAAGTCGCCGAGCTGCTGGCGTCCTGATCGTCCCGATCGGGCGCGGGGGGCGAGTTCGGATCTGCTGATTGCGGGCGTCTCGGTACTCGGCGGGCTTGCGCACGGTCTGGTCGCTCGGCACAGGAGCGGTCGGCGGGCAACCTGCCCTGCGGAGCCGAGGGCGGCGTCGGACACCGCCCTCGGCGGGCCCGGCGATGGAAACGGAGGGTCGGACCCCTGGCCGACCCTGTGCCAGCGATCCGACCGTAGGACGGTCGCAGGCGACAACTTGCTCCGCAAGGCGCAAGGAGTCCTTACCCCACAACTTGCTCCGACCCTGGGCGGTGCTCGGGTAAGCAGCGCTTACCCCACAACTTGCTCCCATCGGGCACAAGTTGAAGCCCGCCCCGACCCGGCTGCTCTCTGACCGCCCCGCACCGACCTCATGCGCTGGTCCGGCCCTGGGTCGGTCGGCGACGTCGGGCAACCTCCAGCGGGCTGGTCCCGCCTTGAACCTCGTAGAGAAAATCTGGACGCACGCCCCCAACCGACACGGCAGGGGCGGCAGCGCGCCCAGGTGGGACGGCCGGTCAGTAGAGCTGGACGCGGGTGATGACACAGTGGGGTTCGGGGGCGTCGGCGACGATGACGTACTCGGTGACGCCGAGGGAGCCGCCGGACCCGAGCGGCATCCGTCGCTGCTGGGGCCAACGCTCGGAGGCCGTGCTGCCGGGGACCAGGCCGCAGGTGGTGTTAATCCGTACGGTGGCGGAGATGATGGCGCTGAAGACCTCGCCGGTCACGGCCGGGTCCTGCAACAGGGCCTCGACCTCCGGGGACAGGTAGCAGGGCCACCCATCGTCGTCCACCCCGTCCTCGCCTTCGTCGTACGGCTCCCCGGAGTCACTCAACGGGCAGCCCTGCCGCGCGCCGGGCCTCGACCGCGTCGGCCACGCTTCGCAGGGGCAGCGTGCCAGCGAGAGCGGCAGCGGTGAGCTGGTCGCCGCGCGCCTGGTCGGCGTCGAGCACCGCCTCGCACCACCAGTGCCGCAGCACCGCCTCCGCCTCCTGCGGCGCCGCCGCCAGCAGCTCGCGGTAGAACTCCATCCGCCGCGCCCCGGACAACGCCGCCGCGATCCCCTCGGCGTTGCGCGGCACCCGCTCGCCCGCGCCTTCCATGTGGACCGACTGCACCGACATGGCCACCTCCCTGCTTCTACGACTACCCGGCCAGTCTGCCTCCCCGGTACCCCGGGCGTCGACGCGGCCACCGCCCCGGCCGGGCCCTGGTCCCGAGCTGACCCTATCCGCGCCCCGTGCACGACGGGTCGAGGGCCGGGAATCTCACCCGATCCAGTGACCGTGGAGCGGAGTATCCCCAGGTCAACCCTGGTGCCTGCTGCCCAGCTCCACAGCCTCGACGCGGGTGCGGAGGTCGGCGATCTGCCCGACAGCCTCGGCCAGTGCCCGTTCCAGCGCCTCCACGCGGGCCACCATGCCGCCGCCGTGCGCGTTCCCCACGCCCGGGCTGCCGAGGTCTTCGTCGGTGTCGGCGTCGGGGTGGGCGACGAAGGCTCCCTTGCCGGGGCGGGAGATCGCGTAGCCGTCCTGCTTCAGCAGGGCCATGGCCTTCTGCACGGACAGGCTGGAGGCCCCGTACTCCGCCATCAACACGGCCTGCGTCGGCAGCGCGTCCCCGGGCTTCAGCTCCCCGGAGCGGATCCGCCCCCGCAGGGCCTCGGCGATGACCTCGAACGTCAGCAACACCGTGCCGCCCGCCGGTCTGCGCCCCCGCCGCCCCACCGTCACTGCAGGTCACCCCGCCTTCTCTGCGCTACTACCACCGAAATCCGGCCCGTCCAAAACGGAAGACCGGGGCCACAGTACTCGCGTCCCCACCGGCCACCGAAATGGATGAGGAGGGATGCACTTGAATGCGCGCTTGAAGCGATGCTACCTTCACGCACCGCTGGTGAACACCACCGCTGACCAGGCCAGACGTCCCCGGCCCACCATCCGCGCCCGCCGTCACGCGCACCGTGCCCACGTGCGCCGACCACCCCGGTCGCCCCTCAATCGCCACTCCTCTTCTCCCGACTCCTGCCGGAGGTCTGTCCCCATGTCCGCGCAGCTTCAACTCCCCACCCCCGCGACCACCTCCACTCCCGCCAGCACGGCGTTCGCCGCACCGGCTCTCACCACCAACGCCGACACGTCCGCGAACAGGAACTCGGCGCTGGAACGCCGGGCGCGGCTGACCGCCAGGCTGGCCAAACTCGCCGCCGCCGGATACCTCGCACCCCTGGCCCGGCAGATCGGCTCACTGGGCGGCTGCGCCCGCCCGATCCGCATGACCGGACACCGCACCCGCCTGGACACCGCCACCGGCCAGATCCTCGACCATCCCGACACCCGCCACTTGCCCGCCGGCGAACTCCTGGTGCGCTGCGGCAACCGCCGCACCACCCGCTGCCCCGCCTGCTCCACCCTCTACCGCTACGACACCTACCAGCTCATCGCCGCCGGACTACGCGGCGGCAAGACCGTCCCCACCACCGTCGCCACCCACCCCGCGTCTTCGCCACCCTCACCGCCCCCGGCTTCGGCCCCGTCCACAACCAACCCGGTGCCGCCCCCTGCACCTGTGGCGCCCGGCACGACGACGGCGACCCGCTCCTCGGCACCCCGCTGAACCCGCAGCGGTACGACTACACCGGCGCGGTGCTGTGGAACGCCCACGCCCCGGCCCTGTGGGCCCGCTTCGCCACCCACCTGCGCCGCGAGATCGCCAAGGCCGCCGGACTGACCCAGCGCACCCTGCGCCACCACGCCACGCTCTCCTACGCCAAAGTCGCCGAATACCAAAAGCGCGGCCAGATCCACTTCCACACCGTCATCCGCATCGACGGACCCACCGGCCCCACCAGCACCCCACCCACCTGGGCCACCACGGGGCTCCTTGACCGCGACGCTGCCAAGCGCACCCGCGTCCAGCACCT
Organism: Kitasatospora sp. NPDC092286; assembly: GCF_044755565.1. Lineage (NCBI taxonomy): Bacteria > Bacillati > Actinomycetota > Actinomycetes > Kitasatosporales > Streptomycetaceae > Kitasatospora > Kitasatospora sp. NPDC092286. The sequence continues at coordinate 201,192 of NZ_JBIVRD010000012.1, forward strand.
CTCCGGGGCTGGGGAGGGCGATCGGGCACAGTCGCCGGAGCCCTCGGTGTTCCGGTTCGGGCGGCAGATCGACGTCCGCGCGATACGCGGCACCGACTTCACCGGCGACGGCCCCGTCGCCGACCGGCACGTCGCCGCCTACATCGCCAAGTACGCCACCAAGGGAGCTGAGACCACCACCGGCACCCTCGACCGCCGACTGCGTCTGCTGGCCGAACTCGCCCAGTACGACCTCACCGACCACGCCCGCCGCATGATCCACACCGCCTGGCACCTCGGCGCCCAACCCCAGCACACCCACCCACCTCCGCCTGCGCCAGTGGGCCCACATGCTCGGCTTCCGAGGGCACTTCTCCACCCGCACCCGCCGCTACTCCACCACCCTCACCCACCTCCGCGCCGAACGCACCGCCTGGCGCACCCGCCAAGACGACGCCACCTCTGCCTCGACGCCGCTCGACCCGGCAGCTGTTGGCCGACACGCCGGTCAGGAACCGACCGGTGAGGGCCAGCCGGTCACTGACCGGCACAGTGACCGCGAGGACCGCGCTGACCTGACCGCCGGCCACACCGACCCCGGCCCCGGTCACCGCGCAGGTCACCGCGCGAAGGACGGGCGATCCGGCGGCGCGGACACGACTCTGGTGATCTCGCACTGGCAGTACGCCGGAACCGGCCTCCTGCCCGAACTCGCCCACCTCGCCGACCTCCTGTCCACCAAACCGCGCCCCCGGACCGAGCAACCGAGCCGCCCCCGGCAGGCGCGGCGCGCCGGTGACCCGGCCGGTCACACCACCGACCCGCTGACCACCGCCGTCCAGACGGGGGCGAACGCGTGACCGCCGAGACCGAACTCCTCACCGTTCCCGAGGTCATGGCCCGCCTGAAAATCAGCCGCTCCACCGTCTACGACCTCATCCGCACTCGGCGGCTCGCCTCGATCACCATCGGCCGCGCCCGCCGCATCCCCGCCCACGCCCTGACCGCCCTCGTCCACCACCAACTCGCAGAGGCAGCCTGATGACCAGCTCCGAAACCAACCCCGGCCCCAGCGCCAGCACCAGTTCTCGCAGGGTCCGCGCCAACGGTGACGGCACCGTCTACCAGCGCAAGGACGGACGCTGGGAAGCCGCCGGCTACGTCCTGGCCGTCGGCGACACCCGCAAGCGCGTCCACGTCTACGGCAGCACCCGCAAGGAGGCCCTCGCCAAGCTCACCGAGAAGATCGCCGCCAGCAACCGCGGAGTGCCCACCGCGTCCGCGCAGGGCAGCGTCGCCGCGTTCCTCACCTACTGGCTGGAGACCGTCGCCGTCCACCGCCTCCGCGAGAACACCCACACTCGCTACACCGCCTGCGCCCGCCTCTACCTCATCCCCGGCCTCGGCCGGAAGAAGCTCGCCAAACTCACCGTCAAGGACGTCCGTACCTGGCTCGACCAACTCCGCACCACCTGCCAGTGCTGCGCACGCGGCCTCGACGCCGCCCGCGACCAGCCCCAGTGCTGCGCCGTCGGCAAGTGCTGTTCCAAGCGACTGTCCCCGCTGACCTTGGCCTACGTCCACTCCGTCCTCAAGTCCGCACTGGAACACGCCGTCCGAGAAGAGGAGATCCCGCGCAACGTCGCCCGCAACGTCCGCATGGGCACACCCCGACCCCGCCGCTTCGAACCCCTCACCACCCAGGAAGCCCGGGCGTTCCTCGCCGCCACCCACGGCCACCGCCTGCACGCCCTGTTCGAACTCGCCCTCCGCACCGGGCTCCGCAAAGGCGAACTGCTCGGCCTGCGCTGGGAAGACCTCGACCTGGCCGGCGGAACCGCCAGCATCCGCCGCACCCTCCAGCGCACCAACTCCAGCGGCCTGACCGCCCTGCCCACCAAGACCCAGAGTTCCGAGCGGCGCATCGCCCTGCCCACGCCATGCCTGCGCTCACTCGAACAGCACCGCGACCAGCAGCGCCAGGAACGGGAAACGGCGGGAGCGGGCTGGAAGGACAGCGGCTACGTCTTCACCCGGCCTGACGGTTGCCCGATCGAGGGAGCCACCCTCACCCGGCACTTCACCGCCCTGCTCCGCCGGGCCAGGCTCCGCCGCATCCGCTTCCATGATCTTCGGCACTCGGCGGCGACGCTCCTCCTGGAGCAGGGTGTCGAGCTCGTCGTGATCAAGGAGCTCCTCGGCCATGCCCGCATCGGCGTTACGGCCACGGTGTACGCCCACGTCCGACTCCGCCTCCAGCGCGACGCCATAGACCTCCTCGGCAACGCCCTTCGCAACCCCGACGAGACCGCCACTCGACCCGACGACGGCGACGAACCGCCGCTTTGTGCAGCACCCGTCCGCTGACGTTGCCGTCAACTACTGCCGTCAAGATCCGCTGAAGGCCCACCAGGCAATGCCTGATGGGCCTTCAGATTTGCACTCACGACATCTAGAAACTGGGCAGCGCTACCGCAGCGTCAATTGCATGCCGAACTCTCTCAGAACACCCACTCGGAGACCCTTCTCAGACCTAGCTGCTGAGCGTACAAGGATCACGCCCCTTGCCGGAGGGTCTCCAGTTCATGAATCGGGAAGGTGATTCCACCCCACGCCTTTGAATATTCGGCAGTGCTGCCGCATCGAACCAGCACGTCGTCAGCCATGACCACCACGCTGCGAATAAATGCACGGACGTCAACCCGACCGCACCATCGCAGACTGCCACCGCTCCAGCGGCGGGACTCTGATTCCATGTCCGCGAATTGGACGACCTGCAAGTACGCCTCTTCGTCTGCTCCCGTAAGGAACAGGAAGGTACCCGCGGGCTCGGCGGGAAGGAAGGCCATTGCCGAGCTTGACCCCAGTCGGAGGTCGATGGCCGCCTGCACCACAGAACCGAGACCATCTCCAATGTATGTGGTGTGTACTTCGATAGTCTCTCGCGGAAAGCGTAGAACGAGGTCGGCCGAGCCGGCCCGTACCATCTTCCAATGCAGAGAAAATTGTTCCATTGCCATCACCTTGGATAGGCGGTACGTAGGGATCCGTCTGGATTGAGGACAACTTCGACGCTAGTTTCACCCTGAGATCCAACAGGGCAGCCGAAATCGTGTGTGTGAATTGTTCCGTCGCGAGGACGCCCGGCTGCATCGGGAGTATTTGGCCGCCCTGGCGTTTTTGCAGTGTCCTCAATCAACTCTCCAATTTCATCCAGATCCGCATAATTGGAGAAAGTTGTGTTTCCTTGCGCCACTCCTGGACTTCCATCTACGTGCTCATCCAGCACGTGTTGCCAGCCACCCCCATTAAAGAGATTGCAGTTGCTGTTGTGAACGAGGACTGGTGTGTTTCCGGCCAGCACATAGTACGTGTGGTGGTCATCGACCGTGAGGTTGAAGCGGTCGGCGACACCGGGTTCCGGGTCGAGACTCGCGACGACCGCCGTCGATCCGTCGGGCGTGGACAGGTGGTGGCCGGGCTCGAGCTTGCCGGCCGGCACCCAGGCGCCGGCCGTGTCGTCCCAGAAGGGGTGATTCGCCGTCGTGCGGAGAACGGCCTGATTCCCGTGCGCGTCCGAGACCGTGACGTCGAGGAGGTCCTTGTCGTGGTTGATCCACAGTGCGCGGACCGTGTCACTTCCGGCTGGTGCTCCGGTTTCCCCATCACCGGTCCGGACTTCATCGCCCGGCCCGACGCTCGCGATGTCCTTGGTGCTTCCGTCGCCGAGCAGGACCTGGGTGTCCGGGGAGAAGCTGCACCCGGCGCCGCCGAAGCCCTCCCCGAGCTTTCCGCCGGCGTACCCCATGGCGGCACCGGCGACCGCGCTCAGGATCATCTTCTGCGTGTCTTTGCAGTCCTCGACGCATTGGGCGGCCATGCCCGATGCCGCGCCCACCATCGCGAGGCAGCCCGCGCCCCATGTCTCGGGGCAGAGTGCCGCCCCCACCAGGCCGACGATCATGCCCGCGAGCTGGCCCTTGGCGGCGTCCCACAGTTCCTCGAGGGTGAGATCGCCGAGCACCATGTGCCTGGCCCGCTCCTCGATCGCCTGGTACGCGGGTGTTCCCGGGACGTTCCAGGTCTTCGGGCTCTCCTCCATGATCATATGGACCGCTTCCTTGAAGTTGTCCAGACGCTTCTTCGGAACCTTGCTCAGTACGTCGGCCGACACCGAGCCCTTGGGAGCCGGGGTCGGGGGCTTGGTCACCACTCCGTGGTGGATGTATCCGCTACCGGGGTCACTGGGGTCGATCGGCCCCTCGGTGACGACCCGCAGCGGGTTGTCCGGCCCGGTGCCGGTCCCGCCGATCGGAGTGCCGATGCCGCACTGGTCAGCACGGCACAGGCCGCTCGGGTCACTGCTGTTGACCGGATCGTTGCCGGAGTAGGCGTAGGCGTCCCACTGCTGGGGGGAGTTGGGGTCGATGACCGGGTCGGGGTTGAGGAACCGGCCGGTGCCGGGCTGGTACTCCCGGGCACCGAGGTTGGTGAGGCCGGTGGCGTCGTCCTTGGTGCCGCCGACGAAGCCTCGCGAGCCGGCCCAGGTGGTGGGCTGGTTGCCGCGGGGCTTTCCGAAGGGATCGCTCAGCCGCCGGGTCTCGGCCAGCGTGGCGCCGTCGAGGGCGAGGACGCCGGTGCCGTGGTGGTCGGCGATCTGGTAGGTCGACTTCCCGCCCTGGCGGACCAAGGTGATGCCACCGGGAATCGGGTAGTAGCGGACACCCGTGACCGCGTTGGCGGAGCCGACGGTCGTGTCGTAGACCAGTTCCTCGTTGCCGAGCGTGATGGTGATCCTGCCCGGGTCCCGGCGGATGAGCTGGTTGCCCGAGGCGTCGTAGAGATAGGTGGTCGGTCCCGCGCTCCCGGCCTTCTGGTAGGAGGTGAGCTTGTCCTCGCCGTCCCAGGTGAGGGCCGTGGTACCGGACACGTCGGTGATGGACGTGGTGTTGCCGGTCGCGTCGTACTGGAGGCTGGCCGAGCTGGTCCCGCTCGGGGCCAGGAGACGGAGAAGCGGTAGCCGTCCAGCCCGAGGCCCTTCATCAGGGCGATGTCCTCGGGGTACCGGTGGTAGTGGTCGCAGGCCACCGCCCCTGTGTGCCCGTCCCGGACGGCCCCGGGGCGGGCGGCGAAGGTGTCCCAGACGGACGGCCCGCGGCCGTCCTCGTCCACCGCCCCCTCGATCTGGTAGGCGGCGGTGGCGGCACCCCAGCGGAAGTCCGCCGGCAGGTCGAAGCGGTCGGGCATGACAGCCTCCTGACGAGAACATGAGGGACTGTCATGTTAGCGGCGTCACACCGGAACACCAGAGGCCCGTCAACAAGACTCCGCCTCCGTCACGGGCCTGGGTGCCGGATGAATGGACTTCGACAAGGCCACACACTCCCTGGCGGTGGAGACCCGGCTCGTCCAGCTCGGCTGGGACGTCCTCGAAGGGGGGCCGAAGACCGCGAGCGGCGTTCGGCTGGTCGCGCTCGACCTCGGCACCACGGCTGAAGGCCACCACCGGCCACGTCCGTGGTTTCGCCGGCATGATGACCGGCCTCCGTGGCCACGAACGGCCCGACTGGATCAACGGTGTCTTGCGCGACGACCTGCCGGCCATCCGGGCGTTCGCCCAGGGGCTCCGGTACGACGAGAACGCCGCCGTCGCCGGACTGTCCCTGCCCTGGAGCTCCGGCCAGGACAGGCACGCAGCAACTCGGTGAACCCCTGCGGTCACAGCCCTGAAGGTGCGCAGGCCCTTCGGTGTGGGCACTGTTCGGAGAACGTACAGGCGCCCCAACAGCCGGGTCAGGCCGTGGGGAATTCGACCCGGACCCGCAGTCCGCCCGTGCTGCCGGGGACGGCGGTGACGGCGGCGTGATGGGCGCGCGCGATGGAGGCGACGATGGACAGGCCCAGGCCCGCGCCCTCACGCGGGCCGTGTCGACGCTCCTGAAGGCGGCGGAAGGGCTCGAAGAGATAGGGGACCGTCTCCGGCGGCACCTGGGGGCCGGTGTTGCCGACCTCCAGGACACCGTCGCGCACGCCGACCTCGACCCGGCCGCCGTCGTGGTTGTAGCGCAGGGCGTTGCCGACCAGGTTGCGCACCAGGTGTGCCAGCAGCACCGGATCACCCTCGACGGACACGGGGGCGATGTCGGATCGGACGGTGACGCGGTTCGCTCGGGCTTCCTCCGAGGCGGCGCACTCGGCGGCCACCGCGCGGGCCAGCTGGTCCAGTGCGACCGGTTCGCGGCGGTCCAGCCTCTGGTCGGAGACGGACAGCAACAGCAGGCCCTCGATGAGCCGTTCGCTGCTCTCGGAGACCTCTATCAGTTTGCGGCGGACCCGGGCGACGGCGGCCGGGTCCTCGGTGGCCAGCCCGATTTCGGCCGCGGCCCGCTGCACCGCGATCGGCGTCCGCAGTTCGTGTGCGGCGTTGGCTGCGAACCGCTGCTGCGCACCCACCAGCTGCTCCATGCGGTCGAGCATGGCGTCGAAGGTGTCGGCGAGCTGTTTGAGCTCGCCCGGGGGTGCGTCGAGGGCGATCCGCTCGTGCAGGTTCTCACCCGAGAGCCGCCGCGCCGTGTTGGTGATCACCGCTACCGGGCGCAGCACCCGTCCCGACATCCACCAGGCCAGCGCCACCGAGATGACGGCGAAGGCCGCCAGAGCGATCAGGGAGACGGTCAGCAGCTGGTTCTGGGCGGCCTGCTCGGCGGCCTGGGTGACGACCTTGACAGCCTGGAAGTGGGACTGTCCGCCGTCGGCGGGGGCGGTTCCGGGTGGAGCGTTTGCGGGTGAAGCGGTTCCCACTGTGAGGGTCCCCGCCGAGGTGGCGCCCGGGGTCGCCAGTGTGGCCAGTCGCGGTTCGACGGCGACGGCCGTGCTGATCGAGGTGTACAGACCCTCCCGGACCAGGAAGTTGACCAGGCAGATGAGCATGGCCCCGGCGAGGACGAGCAGCCCGCCGTAGAGCATGGTCAGCCGGCCCCGCTCCCCGCCCGGCAGCCGCGGGCGTGGTCTGCCGGGCAGCGGAAGGCGGTTCGGGCCGACCGGAGCGGAGCGCCTCATGCCGGGACGCCGATGCGGTAGCCGTGGCCGGGCACGGTGTCGATGACCGAGGGCTCGCCGAGCTTGGCGCGGAGTTTGCTGAGGGCGACCCGAACCGCGTTGGTGCGGTATCCCATGTTCCGCTCCCACACCTGCTCGATCAGGTCCTCACCGCTGACCACGGCGCCCTCGGCCTGCATCAGCACCTCCAGTACGCCGAACTCCTTGCGGGACAGGGCAAGGTAGCGGCCCTCCCGGAAGGCCTGGCGGCGAGCGGTGTCGAGGGTGATGCCCGCACGCTCGATGACCGGCGGAAGGGCGGGGTGGGTGCGGCGGCCGAGGGCCAGTACCCGGGCCAGCAGCTCCTCGTAGGCGAACGGCTTCGTGAGGTAGTCGTCCGCGCCCAGGTCCAGGCCGTCGACGCGGTCGCGGACGGTACCGGCGGCGGTGAGCATCAGCACCCGGGTCAGCAACCGCTGCTCGACGACGCTCTGGCACACCTCGTCGCCGTGTGCTCCGGGCAGGTCGCGGTCGAGCACGAGCACGTCGTAGTCGGTGAGGCTCAGCCGTTCCAGCGCGTCGGCGCCGTTGTACACGACGTCGACGGCCAGGGCGTCGCGCCGCAGTCCCTCGGCGATCATGTCCGCCAGGAATTCCTCGTCCTCCACGATCAGTACACGCATGACATCAGGTGTACCTGAAAACCACCTTTCGTCGCCGTAAAGGTCTCGGCTGACAGCGGCGAAATGCGGGTGCGTGCCAGCCTCTGCGTGGTCGGTCACTCGCAATCGGACACGGAGGAATTCCATGCGGAACCACATGCGGAACCACAGGTACGGCGCGGCGGCCGTGCTGCTGGCGGGGATGGCGCTGTTCACCGCGGCCTGTGGCGGAGGCGTCGCGGGCTCCGGAGGGGGCGGCGGCTCGGACTCGTCGGGCAAGGGCGCGGCGGCGGACCAGGCCTACGAGCACCGTAAGTGCCTGCGCGAGCACGGCGCCCAGGTGAAGGAGCCGGAGCCGGGCCAGGACCCGCGGGGCCTGGTCCTCGAGGGCGGGCAGGACAAGATGGCGGAAGCCCTCAAGGCCTGCGGGGGCGTCGGTGGCTCGGGCGGCGCGAAGATGTCCCAGGCCGACAAGGACAAGGCCCTCGAATTCGCCCAGTGCATGCGCAGTAACGGTGTGGATATGCCGGACCCGAAGTTCGACGGCGACTCGGCGATATCGGGACAGGCGATGAAGATCCCGGAGGGCGCCGAGAAGGACAGGTTCGACAAGGCGAACAAGGCGTGCAGTGGTCAGCATGCGGAGTGAGCGCGGGCGGAGCCGCCGAACGTGCCTGATCGCCGCGCTGGTCACCTCGGTCACGCTGGTGGGCGGGGTCACGGCCCTCTCGCAGACCGGCGGCGGCGGAAGCGCCGGTACGGACCGCACGGACGGGCTGCCGCCGAGCACGGGCTCGGTGGAACGACAGGACCTGAGCAGCCGGACCCAGGTGGACGGGACCCTCGGCTACACCGAGGAGCGCCGGCTCAACGCCGGTGTGCCGGGCACCCTCACCTGGCTCCCGGAGGCCGGCGCGGTCGTGAAACGCGACGGGGTTCTCTACGAGGTCGACGGCCGGAAGGTCCGGCTCATGGAGGGCGAGCGCCCCGTGTACCGGACGCTGAAGGCCGGCGACAAGGGGCCGGACGTCAGACAGCTGAAGGAGAACCTCCGCGACTTGGGCTACGGCAAGGGGCTGGCTGCGGACGAGGAGTTCACCCCCGGCACCGCGGAAGCGGTCAAGCGCTGGCAGAAGGCCCGCGGTCTGGCCCGGACCGGCGAGATCGGCCCCGAGCAGATCGCCTTCTCGCCCGCTCCGGTACGGATCAAGAAGAACGATGCGGCCGTCGGCGACCAGGCCGCTCCCGGCAAGCCGGTCCTCACCACCACCGGCTCCGAACGGCAGGTGCAGATCAAGATCGAGGTCTCCCGGGCCGACCTCGCCAAGCCCGGTACCCGGGTCGAGGTCGACCTGCCCGGCGGCGGCAGGGCCAAGGGCAAGGTCGCCTCCGTCGACCGCACCATCGGTGAGGACGGCAAGGAGCAGGGCTCCCCGGACAAGCCCGCCAAGATCACCGCCCGGGTGCTCTTCGACGACCCGGGGCAGGCGGAGGGCTTCGACCAGGCGCCGGTCACCGTCGAGCTCGAAGGCGAGGTCCGCAAGGACGTGCTGACGGTACCGGTCAACGCACTGCTCGCGCTGTCCGGCGGGGGCTTCGGCGTCCAGGTCGTGGAGAGCGGGAAGGTGCGCGAAGTCCCGGTCGAGCTCGGCATGTTCGGACAGGGCCGGGTCGAGGTCAGCGGGACCGGCCTGGCCGAGGGAATGAAGGTCGGGGTGCCCAAGTCATGAGCGCGGTGGTCGAGCTGAACCAGGTCACCAAGGAGTATCCGGGCGGGGTCGTGGCACTGCACGGGGTGGACCTGCGCATCGGACGCGGCGAACTGCTCGCCATCGTCGGGCCTTCGGGGTCGGGCAAGTCCACCCTGCTGCACATCGTCGGCACCCTGGACCGGCCCAGCGCCGGATCCGTCACCCTGGCGGGCCACGACGTCGCCGCCCTCTCCGACCGCCGGCTGTCCGCCCTGCGCGCCCGGCACATCGGCTTCGTCTTCCAGTCCTTCCACCTGGTGGCCGGGGTCAGCGCCCGGGACAACGTCGCCGAGGGCCTGCTCTACTCGGGCCTGCCGCGCGCCCAGCGCCGCAGGCGCGCGGCCCTGGCCCTGGAGCGGGTCGGGCTCGCGGACCGCATGCACCACCGTCCGCACGAGCTGTCGGGCGGCCAGCGGCAGCGGGTGGCCATCGCCCGGGCGGTGGTCGGCGAGCCTGACCTGCTGCTGGCCGACGAGCCGACCGGCGCGCTGGACTCCGCCTCGAGCGAAGCGGTGATGGAGCTGCTGCACGACCTCAACGCCGAGGGTGCCACCATCGCGGTGATCACCCACGACGGCGAGATCGCCGACAGCCTGCCACGCCAGGTCCGTATCCGCGACGGCCGCGTCGTAGCGGATCTGCGCACCGGCGCCGCCGACCCGGCCGATCGGGGTGGGGAGCGATGAGCCGCACACGGCTCTCCCCGGCCCGGCTCGGCCCCCGTGACGTCCTCCACGTCGGCTCGGCGGGCCTGCGCACCCGGCCACTGCGGGTGGTGCTGTCCGCGCTGGGCATCGCCATCGGTATCGCCACCATGATCGCGGTGGTCGGCATCTCCTCCTCCAGCAAGGCCCAACTCCTGCGGCAGCTCGACCAGTTGGGCACCAACTTGCTGGTCGCCTCCCCTGGCCAGGGGCTGTTCGGAGAGAAGGTGAAGCTGCCCAAGGAGTCGATCGGCATGCTGAGTCGCGTCCCCGGGGTCGAGCAGGTCGGCGCGACCGGTGACCTGGCCCAGTCCGTCAGGCGCAGTGAGAAGATCCCCGACGACGAAACCGGCGGCATCACCGTGAAGGCCGCCACCGAAGGACTGCTGGACGTCGTGCGCGGCGCGGTCGGCTCGGGCACCTGGCTCAACGAGGCCAACGGGCGCTACCCGTCGACGGTGCTCGGACACGTCGCGGCCCAGCGCCTGGGCATCACCACCCCCGGTCAGCAGGTCCACATCGGCGGCCGGTACTTCACCGTCATCGGCATCCTCGACCCGCTGCCGCTGGCTCCCGAGATCGAGCGGGCCGCCCTGGTCGGCTGGGACGGCGCCGGCGCGCTGCTGGGCTTCGACGGCCACCCGACCCAGATCTACGAACGGTCGACGGATCGAACGGTCAGCGCGGTCCGCGAGCTGATCCCACGCACCGTCGATCCGCAGAACCCGCGCAACGTGCAGGTCACCGACCCCTCCTCGGCGCTCCAGGCCAAGGCCGCCACCGAGGGGGCGTTCACCGACCTCCTGCTCGGGCTGGGCGGTGTGGCGCTCCTGGTCGGCGGCGTCGGGGTCGCCAACACGATGATCATCTCGGTACTGGAGAGGCGCCACGAGATCGGACTGCGCCGCTCCCTGGGCGCCACCAGGGGCCAGATCCGTCTCCAGTTCGTGACGGAGTCCCTCCTGCTCTCCGGACTGGGCGGGCTGGCCGGCGTGGCCCTGGGCTCGGCCGCCACCTACGCCTTCGCCGCCTCGGGCGGCCTGCCCTGGGTGGTCCCCTTGTGGGCCGTCACCGGAGGCTTCGCCGCCACCTTGCTCATCGGTACGGCGGCAGGCCTCTACCCCGCCGTCCGGGCCTCCCGCCTCTCCCCGACCCTCGCCCTCAGCACCGGCTAGGGCCAATGCCGGTGACTTTGTGGTCGGTGTCTCGTTGGTTGTGGTGTGGCGAGGGTGGGGCAGGTCAAGTCGCCTGCGGATGAGCGGATATCGGACCG